>CALIBI010000055.1 GCA_938045815.1 uncultured Sulfolobales archaeon
TAAGAGTGCATAGACTTCCTGTTAAGAGATATTCGTATGGGGGAGGAGATCACCAACACGATAAGTGATGTGGGAGTCAAACCATGGAGCGAGGAACGTTCACCTGCAAAAACTTCATAAAGCAGAAATCTCGATCAGAAGCTGCTTAGAACTTATAAAGATATTTAGTGCGGGAATTATTGGTGTGGGGATCGTGGATCCAAGGATTTTGGCCGTAATACCAACCCTAGCAGATGATCCCGCAGAGACAATAAAGAGCTTAATGGAGCAGACAGTCAGGGTTTCGAAAATCCTCGTCGTAGTGGGTTCAAGAGAATTATATCAAAGACTAACTCAGAGATATGCTCACACCGCAGGATACGTTGAGTGTGTTTACGTTAAACCAAACTTTCAAGACCCTCTTGGAAAGAGGGTTGCTGCAGCACTTAATCACGCTCTCTCTAGAGTTCACCTAGAGACGTACGACTACCTGCTGAGAGTGGACGCAGACGCAATACTACCTAAGCGATTCGTAGAAGAGAATTTGAAGGCAGGTGCCGACTGTGTCGGTGAGTCAGGTTATGCTATTAAGAATGGATTGTTTCATCAGGTTTTTTGGCGGACGTTTCGCTGAAGTGGGAGCTGAGGATTCCTACATAGTGTTTAAACTCCTTAGTGTAGGACGCAGCGTAAAACCCTGGATATTGCCACCAAAGCTGAAGAGGAAAAGCGGTGCTCATCACTCATGGAGGTATTTCTTTATTAAAGGGGTGGAAAGGTACAAGCTTGGCTACGAGCCAATCTACATTATCGCGTCCGTACGCCGTGATATTAGAAACGTATTCATTGTGATTGGATACGTAACCGCCCTACTGAGAAGGACGAAGCGATATGACACAGCTTATTGGCTTTTTAGAAGACAACTAAAAAGGTTAGTCTTTGGAGAGAGCTAGACCCGGTCATTCTGCAGGGTGGTGTGCGAGCGTTTAAGGAGGACTTCAATAACTGGTGGTGATTATTAACATACCTAAGCAATCACGAGAGGTATTCAGTGGGTGTGGTGTTCATGTTGGTTGAAGTTAGGAAGGGGATTTCCAGTAAGGGGCAATGAATATTAAGTAGCACGGCGTTTAATGAGTGCTTTAGTAGATTGGTGCGGGGGGTGGGATTTGAACCCACGCAGGCCTACGCCATCAGGGCCTCAGCCTGACCCCTTTGACCTGGCTCGGGCACCCCCGCCAATAATTATATGGAGGTTAGTCGTTAATAAGAATTTATGTGTTGGGTTCGTTCCAGCTCTAGTGCTAGCGAGGAGTTGTTGTTAGGTGCGAGCAATCATCACACCAAGCATCACTAAACATAGTAGGTTAAGTAGAGTTAGTATTGCTGTTACCGCTGAAACTAAATCAGGTTTCCACCCATGTTTTTGAGACATTATTATGTTTATTAGTGCTGGAGGCATCGAGTACACTAAGATTAGCTGAAGTCCTTTGAACCAAGGAATCCCGAAAACCAAGACTGTTAGCAGACCTACCAGCGGGCTTAACACAAATCTAAACAAACCAACAAAGACTGCTTCTCTTAAGTATTTCTTGAGGACACTAAACCTTACAGGAAGTCTTAAACCTAGTATTAACGCGGATGAGTAACTCGTGAGAGAGCTTGCCCAAAAAAGAGTGTTAGACACTGTGGTGACGTAGTCCGTAAACACGTAGTGTAGAGCAAGACCACTCAAGAAACCTATAGTTACTGGGTGCTTTAGAAGCTTACTTAAAGCAGGTTTCTCGGAACGCATGAAGTCAGGAACCACCACGTTCAGCGTGACCGTAAAGAAACCGAAAATAGAAGCTACTTCTAGAGTACCGAAGAAAGCCATGCTGATAGGAAACCCTAAGAAGACAGAGTTGGGGAATACGGAAGTCAAGAATACTGCTTCCCTAACACCGTACTCACTAAAACTCCGCAACCTATACACGAAAACATAAACTACACCCATGAAAAACAGGAAAGACATTAAGACCCATAAATCCGAGATACTCAGTCCTCTCTCGCCGAAAGTCTTGAAGAAAGTTAAAGGTATTAATACCCAGTAAACTACGTCAGTCAAGAAACTAACTAGAGACTCGTAAGACCCCCTACCGTTATAGAGGTAATTAACAAATAACGCGAGAATCACCAACCCAGACATCACTACTATCTCTGTAACCATTCGTTGAAAACCTCGGAAACTAAGGTATGCTGAAGCCGAGACTCTTAAGTATCATCCTCGCAGCAACAAACCACAAAACCACAACGAAACCTTTCCTCAGAGTAGCTGATTTAGTCTTCCTAGCTGTTGAGGCACCTATCTGAGCACCAACAATGAGTGAGGGTGCTAAGGAAGCCAGCAAACCAAGATCTACGTTCCCTAAAGTATAGTGGGTTAGTGCTGAAGTAACTGAGGTTATCGTGATAGCCATAGAAGAAGTCGCTACAGCGTAATGTATTGAGAAACCCAAAGACGTTAGGAGAGGCACGTTCACCACGCCACCACCAACACCTAGAAGTCCAGCCACAAAACCTGCTAAGCAACCCCCCAACACCAGCAAGACGTAGTTTCTTATACCCCACCTTACCACGTTCTCCCCAGTAGCCTTATCATCACCACCAGCAATCATCATCCTTAAACCTACCAAGACTAAGACAAACCCGAAAACAGTTCTAAGCAGGTCAGGATCTAACACCTTAGTAAGTTGAGCACCAAAATACGCCGTAACTACGGCACTCACCGATAGTAGAGCGCCGGCTCTATACACCACGTACTTGTATCTGGAGTACGCTATCGTTGAGGAGAGCGTGTTGAAGAATATAGCGCTCGCGGAAGTCCCTACAGCCACCCTCATATCAATCCCTACAATATTCAGGAGAGGCACCATCAGGAAGCCTCCCCCAAGACCAAACATAGAACCTAATACTCCAGCACTGAACCCTATCAATGAAGCTACCAAGTAGATCCACAAAGTAAGTTACCTCTCTATGTTGCGGGGAGTTCCCCACGCACCCTCGCTAAGCTATTGATTAAGTATTGCAGACTCTCCTCAAATACTGGGGGGTGCTGTCCTAGACCTATTCTTAAATATCCAGGTATGCCGAAACACTCACCTGGATTCACTAACACACTATACTTGCTGAAGAGCCTGTAAGTAATATCTAATGTGTTATCACTCCACGGAATCCTGGCTAGGAAGTAAGCTCCAGCATCTGGCAGAACCACCTCAAAGAGGTCGCTAAATCTGGTGTGGGACTTCTTAAGAATCTCTAGATTACTCCTCACGATACTCTTAGCTCTCTCCCTAAGCTTCTCGACATTTCCGTGCTCAAGTATTGCTGAAGCTATATAGTCACTCAGGACTGATGGAGCTATGGTGGTGTAGTCTTTCAAGCTCCACAACCTACTAATTAGTTTCTCAGAACCTGATACCCACCCCACCCGCAGGCCAGGCAGCCCATAAACCTTAGAAAGCCCTGACACCGATACAGCTAGCTCGGGTGTTGCGACTTCAAGAATACTTGGTCTAGGCTCGCGTAACTCAGAACCCCAGTAAACTTCATCAAAAACTAGTAGCGTGTTTGTTTTCTCTGCCTCCCGAGAAAGCTCTTCCAGTTCTTTCCTCCTCATGTAGGTGCCTGTAGGGTTGTTAGGGTCGTTCACAAACATAGCCTTAGGCTTGTGCTTCCTCATCAAATCAATCGCTTTATCTAGAGGGAAACCCCAGTCTGGCGGGCTCCTCCTCAAGAATATAGTGCGGGCTCTCAACCACTTGAGTAGTCCGGGCACCTGCATGTAGTTCGGAACATCAACCAGCACGAAGTCATTTTCTCTCACCACACTAGCTACCGTTATTAGGTTAGCTTCAGCGGAACCGTTAGTCACGATAACGTTCTCAGGCCCGATAACCCCACCGTAAATCTCGGAGATCGTCTCTCTAAGCTTCGGTGAACCCTTAGTCCACCCGTACCCTAACTCAACCCTAAATAAGCGGTCTAGGCTCAAGCCGTAATCAAGCAACTCAGAGAACGTTAGTGGGTGAACACCACTATCACTCAACAACACCTTAGCAGCGGTTTCGTGCAGACTCTGCCATCTCTCAAGACAGAATGTAGGGAGTCCTTCCAGAACTTCCCCGAAAAGAATTCGGCGCAACTCCTCCAGAGACAGAAGACTCAATACATCACACACCGTAGAGAAAAATAGTTGAAGGAATATAAGGGTTTGGTCAGGACTGGGGAAGCAGTTACCTCAAAATATTGAGGAGGCATGTATGCTTAGTTAATTCTGAAGCTATTAGGTCTGCTAGTCTCAGAGATTCCGGCACTGCTGAGACGTGTTGGAGGGACGATATCAGCTTAGAAGCCTCGCTTAATTCAAGCCCGTACGAAGAAATTCTTAAGTTCTTCTTACGTGTTATTACCTCCCTAGCTCTCCAGTAATTACGTTCTATGACCTCATACCTATCCCTCCAATCACTAAAGTGCTTCATTAACGCTGCTCTAACTTTCTCTAGCTTCAGCTTAGTCTTGAAGAGTATTATGACAGGAATTCCTGTCTTGGCATTAACCTCCTCCGGGTCTATGAAGTTGAAGCCCGCTACCGTAACCCCGTCCAAGAAAACAGCGTTTACGTTGGAAGCAAGCTCTCTCCTCAACCCCTCAATAATTTCGAGGGCTTTAAGCGTGCCGTCCGAGCCGTCCACGACTACCGTAGTCATCTTAATGTTTTCGGGGTTCTTACCAACACATAAAACACCAACTAGGAGTGTCTTAAGCCTCAACTCCTTGAATTCCTGCGTGAAGTAACCGTCATCTATCCCGATGGTTAGTGGGTTAATCATTGCTTAATCAACTAATGACCTACTTACTCAGCGTCTTCGCGTCTTCTTTGAGTGCTTTAAGTATTATGTTGCGGTCTACAGCTAGCTCTATCTCTTTGGTTTTCCCATACCTCCCTCTATTAACTACCTTAGCTATGATTAAGCCAGCCATCTCCAGCTCACTAACTATGTCTGAGACTCTACGCTGTGTTACTGGCTCAAGCCCTAGCGACCTAGCTATCTCACGATACCTTATGTAGAGGTCTCCAGTACTGCTTAACTTACCTCCACTCAGGGCGGCAGCTAGTAAGACTAGCTTGCTGTGCTGCGGTAAAGTCTGCACTACTGCTGAGACCATGTCGTTCTCAAGCTCTTCCCTAGCTATCTTCACGTGTTCTATCTTTACTCTATCTTCACCCAGCCTCTCCGCTACCTCGCCAGCTATCCTTAGTAGGTCGAGAGCTCTTCTAGCGTCGCCGTGCTCCTTAGCAGCTATCGAAGCACAGTACTCGATCACCCCATCACTAATAACTCCCTGCTTGAACGCTTTCGAAGCTCTATCTCTCAGTATGTCTGAGAGCTGTATCGCGTCGTACGGGGGGAAAAGTATCTCCTCCTCACTTAAGCTAGACCTAACTCTAGGGTCTAAGTTATCTCTGAAGCGGACATCATTAGTTATCCCAATAACTGAAACCTTCCCTTTCTCAATCTCCTCGTTAATCCTGGTCAGTCTGTAAAGAATCTCATCACCAACCCTCTTAACTAATGCGTCCACCTCATCAAGAACTATGACTACTATCTTGCCAGTAGAACTTATCTTGACCTTCAACCTACGGAAAACCTCAGCCGTAGAAAGCCCTGTAAACGGGACCTTACCACCCAGAGACTCAAGCAGAGTCGATAACACTCTGTAGGTAGTGCTCTCGTGCCTGCAGTTTATGTATACTGGCACGAACCTATCATTACCTACCTTCTTAGCGTAATCACTAATCTTCTTCAGAACATACTTAACTACTGCGGTCTTGCCGGTTCCCGTCAAGCCGTAAATAAACACGTTACTAGGTCTCTCACCCTTCAGCAGCGGTGAGAGAACCTCAGTCAACTTCCTTATTTGCTCCTCTCTATGAGGTAAGTACTCAGGCACGTAATCAGACCTAAGAACCTCTCTATTCATGAAGACAGTCCTCTCAGACTTAATCAGCGTCTCCGTCACTATATCTCTCGTGTTGCTGCTCAACTCTACTCACTCCATAGGAAGTAGTGGTCCCTCAAATAGTGACTAATACGAGTTAATAAACACACTAATAAAGAATTCTCTCAATAATTATCACCCTAATCATGAAAGGCACTATTATGGAAGATAATACCACGACAGCTATAGTACCCTGAAAAAGACCAATATCTAGTAACCCGTTAAGGTAAGCAGTCAGAGTTAGTGCTGACTCGATAGACCCCCTAGAATTCATTACTAGACCTCCTAAGAAAGACTCACCAACACCGAGCTTACTAAACACGCGGGCATAGATAACGAATCCGAGGAACTTACCCAAAAACGCCGTGATCAGTAATAGTAGAGTAGAAACCCCAATAAAAGAGGTAATACTCGATAAAGTTCCTAAGACGACAAAGAAGAGAGGATATATGAGGAACTTCATGTAGGTGGTTAAGTGCTCTAACAGCCTGGAAAGCTTCGTTGAGTAAGTTAGTGTTGGGTCTTTCCTTAATCTAAAAACACTTAGAGTTAATCCAGCCGCGTAAACACCCAAGTACTCAGAAACACTTAACCAGCGAGGTAAGAGACTTAAAGTAAAAGCTAGTGCTGAAGTAAAAACCACGAACTCGCTCCAAGACATCCTACTCACAGGCTTGAAGAGAACGTACGATATGATGAAGGGTGTGGTGAGAAAAACAATGTTGAGTAGAACAACACCGGAACTCACACTCAGTGGTGCTCTGAAAACAGCGCTCTGAATCAACGCAACCAGAAACACTAGCAGTAAGTCATCAATAAATGAAGCAGCCACGATCAAGTTCCGCACAGCAAGTAAATCAATCCCGGACTCCCGAAGCACCACTACAGCAATCTCTGTTGCGGTATTAGCTAGCGCCACACCAACCACTAAAGAAGCTAGTAAGCCCGTATTCAAACTCACGAGCAGTAAAGACACGAAAACAACCGTTAACGAGACGTTGAGGAGCGTCAAGATCAACGCGTCTCTTAACCTTCTCCTAACAGAATCTAAATCAACATTGATTCCCGCGTAGAAAAACAAGAAGAGTAGAGCTACGCTCAGCAACGGGGTGCTTGATTGGTCAGTGTTTGAGAAGTTAGCGTAGAGAGCTCCTAGTATCACGTAAACAGGAATACTCGGGATTCTGTACTTAGTCAGGAGTAAGGCGATCCACTGACTAACCGCAATCAAGAGAATGAGTGAGGAATCCATTCTCAGCACGCGTTAACGATACTACCTCTTACCCTTCCTCAACCCCCTCAGGCTCCTCAGTAACTTCAGACTCGAAAACTACCTCATCCACGCTGTGGAGAGCAACACCTAACTCTCTTAAAGTATTCTCTACTTCCTCGAAATCTATATCGTTGCCGTTAATAGTGATTACTAGGGTAACCGTCTCTACGTCCATCTCACTAACCGTTATAGAGACTTCCTTAACACCACTAACCCTGGAAAGATTCTTGGCTAACGTAACCAGGGTTGGTTCTCTTATAGGTTTAAGCACATCCAAGACTATCTTCTTGAGACCCATCCCCCAACACACACCTCTCTAGGTCAGGACCAACACTAACTTACTTCACTTCCAGAAATATAAGCACTTCATGAATGAAAGCCTACTTCCTGGGTTAGGGAGGAATCAGCTAATCCTCACTCTATTGACTTTCTTTTTTGACCAGGAATACCTCCTCATACGCTTGGAAGCGCCGAAACCGCACGCGGCGCAGTAACCCTTAGCTACGTTGTAGGAGTGTCTTCCGCACCTCCTACACCTTATGTGTGTTTTCCCTTTGCTTCTCTTACCCATAGAGGGGGTTCCTTTCATCTTGAATCACCTACTCATACTGGTGACATGAATATTATGTTCTCTCCTCTAATCACTACTACCCCCAGCTTCCTTGACTCGCTCTCCAGAATCTCCTCAGCGTCCTCGAGAACTATGTTGAGGTGCTGATCAAAACTTCTTAAAACTCCTCTCAGTATTTTATTGCCTCGTAACTTAACGAGTATTAGCTTACCGAGATTCTCACTCAGTAATCGTTGAGCCGCGTCACTCATCTCTAAACACCTGTCTCGTGTTGAACCACTAAGACTATTACTGGGTGGGCTTTAAATATTTCTAAGCGACTTAATCTAGCTGGGTTGAAGTATGGGTGGGTATCCACTAAGAAAGAAAGAACTTAAGAGATTTGAGGAGTACCTAGCCTCGCAGTACCCTAAGCTCGGTGCCGTGTTAGGGGAGCTGGAGTCAGGCTTTATTCTAGAACTGGAGGATGTGGGTAGGCAGGGAGACAGCTTAGTAATCCTTAACGGGTTGCCGGCGTTCGTGCAGGTTGGTGAGGACCTGAAAATACCGACGTTAGTTCTAGTTAAGATGGCCGGGATCGAGAGCACTCAGCACGCGGTAGTTGATGAGGGAGCAGTCAAGCACATACTGAACGGGGCTGACGTCATGTCACCAGGAATAATAGAGTGTTCAGGCTTCCGGAAAGAAGCCTTAGTAGCTGTCTGGAATCCCAAGAAAGAAACACCACTCTGCGTAGGTAAAGCCCTAATGAGTTGCGATGAAGTAATAAGCATACGTAGAGGAAAAGCAATAAAGAATATGCATTACGCGGGCGACAAAATATGGAGGAAATGCTTAGAGTTACTAGCTAAGAAGAGCTAGTCAGAACACATTCCCAAAACCACAAGACTTAATAACTCATTATCGAGAATATTTTACGGTGTACTAATGTCGTCTCCCACATCTTGTCTCGAGGATACATTCATTGATGGAGATGTAATTCTTTTGAGACCTGCTATACGTAGGTTTGTTATAGAAGCGAAAACTACACGCAGTGTTGACGGCTACCTAATACTTCTTGGAGGACTTGTTTTCGAGATCGAAGAATTTAAAGGTTCCCGAGTGTTTAGCTATGATCCGCGAGAAATCCTCAGAAAAGTGCTCTCGTGCGTTGAGGTCGCTGAGGCGTTAAGCCCGCTCACAGACTACGTAGAGGTTGTTAAGTACCTCGTGAATTCAAGTCCTCGACACAAGTTACTTAGACCGTACCTAGACCTCATCACCGAGTTCCTCAGTACGGTGCCTCCATCCGAGAGGAGACTCGTGACTATTAGACCTTCACTAGACGAATTAGACAGAATCCCTAGCGAAGAACCTGAGCTAAGAACTGAACCTGAGTTAAGAACCAGTAATACGTACCACATACCTGTTGAAGTTACGAGACCCAGCACTCTGGAGGAGGGTTGGGGGGACGTAATTAAGAAAGTCTTAGGGTACACTCTACTGATTATCGTCTCAGCTGGAATCATCTACTTCAGTTATGCGTTGCTAGTTAAGTATGGATTAATAGAACCCCTAGCACAGATTCCACTCCCGTAGGTGGAGACCATGAATAAACTCTCAAGGGCTAACGTAGCAGCTTTAATAATTCTCGTACTGTTAGCACTAGCTTATTACTTTCCCTACACACCACACACGATTTACGTAAGCACTAATACAAGTACTAGCGCTTCAGCACCTCCCACATACACAACTCATACGAGCACCTCACCGACGCATACGACCCGTATAAGCATCTCAGTATTGATCAGCGCGACACTTAATAAAATCAACGAAGAAAGACAGAAATTCGGGGTTCCGCCTGTGAGATTCTTTAACGACACCACCGCGAGATTCAGAGCAGAAGACATGTACAACAACAAGTATTTCGGACATTGCGATTTAAACGGGATGCCACCGAACTACCACTACACGAGGCTAGGCGGGAACTACGTAACCGAAGAAAACGCGGGGTATACTTACTCAGTGGGTTGGAATTTAATTCCTACCAGTGCTGCTGTAAGACACGTAGAAAACATGATATATGATGACGCTGATAGTAATTGGGGACATCGTGACTCAATTTTGGATCCTACAAACAATTTCGTAAGCATCTACGCTACCTGGGACAACAACAGATTCTTCCTAGTCATACACATGATGAAGATCTGGGTAACGTGGATAAAAACACCAACAATAAAAGACGCGGTCTTCACTGCTGAAGGCATAATACTCTTAAATAACTCTAAGTTAGATGACATCATAGTTTATTACTCAAGTCCCAATAAGTCAAGAACTTTTGATTTGAGTTTAAACATTATTACGACTTGCGAAACATACTCAGTAGGGGAACCAATAGCTGGTGTAGTACCGGAACCATACTATTACTCGGAAATCCAAACAATCCGTCCTCTGAAGTGGGTGGTTTCTGAGCAGTACTTCAGTGTTGAGTTCCCAATCAACTTTACAAGTAAGAGAGGCTTGTACACGATAGTAATTTGGGTAGAGAATACGCTCCACACTAAGCACCCGTTCGTCAAAGAAAGATACAGTGATTACTTACCGATACTCATGTACACTTTCTTTGCGGGAAGTAGCTGATGTTGATTGAGGAGGACGCGTAGGTTTTTATAGTAGTGTGGAGGATTAAGAGTCATCAAGTCTATGGAGTGATGGTTTTCTTAGTTTCGTTAGTGCTGCAACTCACTTAAACTCTCGAGTTAAGAACTAGAATAGGAGATGATGTCGTGGTTTCCTTAGCAGAAACATCGTTTGTTTGTAGGTCTAGGAGGGAGTTAGGGAGGGTGTTAAAGAGGGGGCGCCCGTCAGATGTGAGAGTAGGCATCTTAGTTCCTATGCCTTACACAGCTGCTGTGAGCTCTCTCTTTATGCAGTTAGCTTACTATTACCTTAACAGTCTTGAGGGGGTTTTGGCGTTTAGGTACGTGTATGATTACAGGGAAGACGCTATTGAAGCACTTGATGCTTGCTTGAGTCCTAGGAATCTTGATGTTCTCCTGATCTCAGCTCCGTTCGAGCTTGATTACCCCTACGTTGCTAGAGTCTTAGCTGGGTTAGGGATGCTCCCGAGAGGAGCAGGGACTAAACCCCTCGTTATTGTTGGTGGTTTATCACCTACCTCAAACCCACTACCACTATCTAGGATAGCTGACGCTGTAGTTGTGGGTGAGGCGGAACCCGTACTAGATAGGTTGATTGATTTGATGGGGTATTCGGACCCACTAGGTAGGATGAGGGAGGAAGAAAACATAGTGACTTTCCCTCCTGAAGGCGTGAAGCGGAAAGCAGTAGCTGAGAATCTAGATAATGTTTTCTTCCCAGTCATGCAGCATCACCCACTCGATGAGGAGCCGGTGTACGGTCACGGGCTCAGGGTAGAGATCTCCAGAGGCTGCAGGAGATTCTGTGCTTTCTGCTTGGAAGGACATGTGTCAGCACCTTTCAGGTACAGGTCCTTAAGCAGGGTTGAGGAGATAATGCTGAGAGGTCTTGAAGCATCTCCAACAAGGAGAGTGATTTTCTACTCATTATCGTTTTTCGACGTACCGTACGCTGAAGCACTGCTTAAGAAGTTAGTGTCTGAAGGTATTGAGTTTAGTTTACCTTCCTTAAGACCTGATTACCTGAATACGGAGCGTGTGGAGGTGATCGCGCGTGGGGGTCAGAAAACCCTAACTATAGCTCCCGAAATCTTTATTCCTGAAATCTCATGTTCTATCGGTAAGTGCTTCAGTGTTGAGTCTCTTCAAGAATTACTTGTTTACTCTGCTGTGAAGGGATTCAAGCACGTTAAGCTATACTTAATGACTGGTTTCCCTAAAGAGGATGTAGAGGTTAGTTTACGTGTCACCAAGAAACTAATTCAGGAGGTTCTTAACGCCGGGGTCAGAATACCGCCCAACTTCCTCAGACTAAGTATTAACTTGTTAGTTCCGAAGCCTTGGACCCCCTTCCAGTACCTCCCCCCACAACACATCAAGCAGAAAGAAAACAACCTCTACTTACTCCAGAAAGAACTGAGGAGTAAGTACGTGGAGGTTGAGACATACAGTGCTGACTGGTCATTCGCTCAAGCAGTGATAGGGCTTGGAGACACTAAAATCTCGGATCTAGTGGTAGAACTCGGTGTTAGGGGGGTAACTCTAGGGAATATCAAAAAACTGATTAAGGAATTAAGAATAGACGAACTACGATATATTAAGGAAGGGTGGAGAGAACCGCCATGGATGAAGTACCTAGATTTAGGGATCAGCACGAAATACCTGGAAACTAGGTACAGAATACTAGCTACTTAAGTTCGAGAACTGAGGAGAACCCCTGCTTCCGTAACTCGAAACAAAAATTTAAAAGGATTAAATGGTGTTCTATTAATGGGCCGGTAGCTCAGCCTGGAAGAGCGCTCGGTTGGCATCCGAGAGGCCCCGGGTTCAAATCCCGGCCGGTCCACCAACATACTCAACACTCACGCAGCGTCTTAGCTTATGTTTGAGGTTTCTTAGCGAAGATCTTAGTCGGTGCAACTCTATGAAATACTCTCCCAGCTCCGTGCAGTAGTATGTTTGTTTTGCTGAAATCTATGCTCCACTCATCAGCTACTCCCTCCAAGACCTTAGTTAGGAGTACCTCGAATACGTAGAAGTTTACCTCACCTACCAGGATCTTATCGTATACTCTGCCTTCCAGTATCGCTATTGACCCCTTTAGTCCAGGCGGCTTAACGAGTGTGCTCGGTACTAGTTCTAGAGAGAACTTACTAACCTTGTCTACGTTCCTGCCGGACACGGAACCTATGTTGTAGACTAGCTGTAGTTGTGTATCATTAGGTACGTTAATGGTTGCTTCACCTAAACTCTCTAAACACTCGTTAGTATAGGTTTCTCTATCTACCACGACCCCAACCGTGGGGGGTTCCTCACTGAGTGGTGTGTTCCAGCTTGCTGGCATGAAGTTGACTCTATTATTGCTACACAGAGTACCTAACACTATCGTGGGTCTCGGGTGAAGTACGCGGTAGAATTTTCCTTTAAACTCGATGTACGTCTCAAATCACCTAATCATGTATGAATCAAAGACTATTAAGTTTGTGTTCGCTTAAGCAACTAACGCTAGTGAGTCAAGTACTCTAGGTTTGTATACCTCCGTAGTAGCTGGCAGGAAAGATTTGTTCTTCTTTCTACGTTCCTCTATGAGACTGTAGAGCTTGTTAGTAGCTTCGGGCTCGCCGTGATTCAGTATTATTTTCTTCGGCTTAGGAGTCAGGTTCTCCAGGTAAGCAAGTAGTTGGTTTTGGTCTGAGTGTCCTGAGAACCCCTCTATAGCGTCAACCTCCATGTTAATAGTTATTGTTTCTATCTTGTTCTCCACGACTAGGTTGACGTTCTTGACACCGTCCTTAACCTTACGTCCTAAAGTACCCTCAACCTGGTAATTAACGAATAGTATTGTGTTCTTAGGGTCTGGAGCCATGATCTTGAAGTACTCCACTGCAGGACCTCCAGTCAACATGCCTGACGTGGCTAGTATTATGGCTGGCTCGTCAGAATCTACTATCTCTACTCTAGCTTTACCGGTCTCCACAACCTTGAAGTTTTTGTGTAGGAACGGGTTCCTGCCCTCATTTATTAGGTTACGTATCTCGCTCGAGAGTAAGTCTGGGTAGGCTGTGTGAATAGCTGTTACCTCATTTATCATGCCCTCTATATACACCGGCACGTCAGGGATTTTGCCTTCATCCATGGCTGCCGCCAGAATAGCTAAGACTTCCTGAGCCCTACCTACAGCCAGGGTAGGTATGAGTACCTTACCCTTCCTCTGAAGAGTCTTGTTAATCACGTCAACGAATCTTGCTTCCGCTTCCTCTCTAGGTAGCTGCGTAGCGTTCCCGTAAGTAGACTCCATCAACAGAGTATCAACTCTCGGGAACTCTGTGTGTGCTTCATCAAGTAGCCTAGTCTTCCCATACTTAAAATCACTAGTGTACACCACGTTATGTAGACCGACGCCGATGTGGAGGTGCGCGATAGCTGAACCTAGTATGTGGCCAGCACGATAGAAAGTAAGTCTCGCGTCAGGAGCTATATCCGTGACCTCACCATACTTTAGAGTTATTGTGTGTAGTAATGCTTTATGAACGTCCTGCAAGTCGAACGGGAGAGGCTTGCCTTCACGCCTCGAGATATCTAGTAAATCCAGCTGAAGCAGAGTCATTAAGTCTCTAGTAGCTTCGGTCGCGTACACAGGTCCCTCATAACCGAACTTGAAGAGTAGCGGCACCAAGCCGCAGTGATCGAGGTGTGCGTGAGTAACTATAACCGCGTCTATATCTTCCAACGACACATTAACCGTGTCTAGTCTAGGCATTGATTGCTTGAGTGTGGGTGCGGAAGGGTTGTAGCCGAAGTCTAGCAAGATCTTAGATTCCTGTGTCTCAAGAAGTATTGAGGAACGCCCTACCTCCTGGAAACCACCTAAAGCGGTTATCCTGATGTACGGGTCTTTAAACAGAGTGTCTCTATGTATTCTGTCACCAATACTCCTGAATATTTTCCTCCTAATGTCTGACTGAGATATCAAGTACTTCATCGTGGACTCCAGAATTAAAGACCTTAGTGGTGGTTTCCTAAGTATGCGTGGTCTCCACCCAGTCTCCATGAATATCTTGTTGTATAGCTGGCGTTTATCTTTGAAAAAGACTGAGGGGTTAGTAGTCTTGATTACTACCTCACCTAAAACATCATCGAAAGTCACGTCTTCCTTAGTTAAGCCTAGGTCGGGCGGCACCGCGTCAAGTATTTTCTCTAGTGCTTTATCCACGTCTATGCGTGAAGACTCATCAACCCTAACAACTACTCTTTTCTTTATGATTTTAGCTATTGACTTGATCGGTTCTTCCTTCTCTAAGACACTCTTCACGTCTTTTAGGTATATGGCTATCTCAGGTCCTTCAAACTCTATCTTGGTTATACCGGCCTCTGGAGGTATGTTTTTGTATATCTCTTCAATAATCTTCAGTCTAACCTTATCGATTAAAGTCACTCATAACCCCCTACCATAGGCTGTGAGTACTTATCTCGACAGAACCTTTCCTAACTACAGCAACGTCCACGCCCTCACCACTAAACACGTCTCTCCTGGTTGATGCTCTGATAGCTTCTAGAGCTAGCTTAACAGCTTCATCAACGCTGAGGTTTGGTGAGTACCTACTCTCTATCAAGCCTATAGCTACTGGACTGCCGGAACCAGTCACTGCGTAGTTTTCTTCAGTGTAGTCACCGAACCACTGAACAGCGTATAGTCTTGGTTCAGTGTCGTAACCACCTATTATTAGCTGAACCTCAAATGGGAAGTACTTGTAAGTGTTGAGTAGGAGCCCTAAATACGAGACTAAAGTCCTGACAGGTACTTGAACTCCCTCCTCGTACTTGTACCTCCTAGCCAGATACTGGAGTTGTGAAGCAAGTATCTGAGCGTCAGCTACTAACCCAGCTATAGACATCACTATATGGTCATCTATCTTGATGATCTTCCTCACCCTCTTATGAGCTATGAAGTAACCCTGACTAGCTCTCTTATCTGCAGCCACCACTACGGAATCTCTCAACTTCAACCCAACTGTTGTTGTCCCGTGCAAAACACTCACACACCATCACCTAATTTCCTTAGGTCGTAATCTTTTAAGTAGATTACGGACCCTTACCTCATAGAAATATATTTTACAGTAATAATAAGTTTAACTTTAGGTGTGAGTGTTTGAGGAGAGAACCTCATGTTATAGACTTACCTAAGAAAATAATCGTGGGGATGAATGTTCTGTGGGAGATCCCTAAAGTTATTCAGGAGCTCAGGCTAGGTAAGAAAGTCCTCATAATCACGGGACCTAACGTCTGGGGCTTAGTAGGAAATACTGTCGAGGAGATGATGTCTTCAAGTAACGTGATTTATGAGGTGAGTAAGGTTTCTAGACCTACTTTGAGTGAGGCTGAAGCACTTCATGAGGTCCTGAATAAATTCCTACCTGACGTAATAATTGGTTTGGGTGGTGGTAAACCAATAGATATTGCTAAGTACCTCTCAGCGTCGTCCGGAATCCCATTCGTGAGCGTCCCTACAACATCCTCGCATGACGGGGTAGCGTCCCCCTTCGCCTCACTCAGAGGTGGTGGCAAGATCACTTCAGTGCCAGCTAAGCCCCCCGTAGCTATCATAGCAGACTTAAACATAATAGCGTTAGCACCTAGTAGGGTTATTAAGGCTGGTGCCGGCGACCTAATAGCTAAGTTCACAGCGGTTCTGGACTGGAGACTCGCTCACAGACTTAAGGGTGAGTATTACGGGGATTACTCAGCACAACTAGCACTACTCTCAGCAAAACACGTCGTGAATTCTTCAGACCTAATATCTAAGCTGTCTGTGGAGGGGGTGCGCGTCATAGTGGAAGGCCTCATAAGCTCCTCAGTAGCTATGTGTATTGCGGGTAGTTCCAGACCTGCGAGTGGTTCCGAGCATTTATTTAGTCACGCACTAGACTTCATAGCTAACTACCCAGCACTACATGGTGAGCAGGTGGGGGTCGGCACAATAATGATGTCATACCTCCACGGGATGGAGTGGCGAAGAATAAAAAGAGTCTTGAGGAGGATAGGCTTACCTACCACCGCTAAAGAATTAGGAGTTAAGGACGTTGACGTGATAAACGCCTTAACGATGGCTCACAAGATAAGAACAGAGAGGTATACGATCCTGGGCGAGAGCGGCCTAACATACGAAGCTGCGGAGAAACTAGCAAAAGAAACTGAAGTTATTGATTAACCAGACCCAGAAATAGAAACCGAGTAAGGAACTCAGGAAACACTAAAGAAGTAACTGCAGTATTTAAGTTATTTAGGAATATTCATTATGATGATTGAGTTTGTAGGTAGTGATGAGGTGTTTAGGGCTAGGAGAGAGAAGCTCGTTAAGTCGTTAGTAGAGGAAGGTATCCTTAAGAGTGAGGAAGTTATTAGAGCTATGTTATCTGTTCCTAGAGAAGAGTTTGTTCCGCCGAGGTATAGGGAGCTAGCGTACCTGGACACCCCCCTCTCAATAGGTTACGGTCAAACCATCAGCGCTCCCCACATGGTCGCTATAATGACTGAAGCTCTCAAAGTTTCTCGAGGTAATAAAGTACTAGAAATCGGGACTGGAAGCGGTTATCAAGCAGCAATCATTGCTGAGATAGTTAAGCCTGAAGGTCACGTGTGGACTATTGAGATAGTGCCAGAACTAGCTAAGTTCGCGGAAGAAAACCTAAGGAGAACAGGTTACTCGGACTACGTGTCCGTCATAATTGGTGATGGGAGTAGAGGGTATGAGGAAGCAGCACCATACGACAGAATAATAGTTACTGCTGCAGCACCTGAAGTACCTAAACCACTCATATCTCAACTCAGGGAGGGTGGACGGATAGTAATACCTATCGGCGATATGTACGTTCAGATTCTCAAGATTATCGAGAAGAGAGGAGGCACACTACACGTGGAGGATTCAGTACCGTGTGTTTTCGTTCCTCTCGTAGGTGAGTACGGGTTCAAAAAAGACTTATGGCACGATGGATGAGGATCGCCTCACGCTACCCAACCCTCAATAACAAACTAATAAGGCTCCGCAAAAACTGTATGAGGGTGAGCTAGAGGGTGCCGATAATCACGCTACTCAACCACATGGTCGCTAGAAAAGGGTTTAGGTTTATTCAGGGGCAGCCTTCCGAAGAATGCTTAAGGTGTAGATTAAGGCCTGTTTGCTTAGATAAGCTTAAGCCTAACCACCTGTATGAGGTAACTAAAGTCACTAACATCAAGAATTCTTGTAAGCTCTACGAGTACGTAGTAACTGTGGAGGTTGAGGAAAAACCTGTACTGCTAGTAATACCTAAGAGGTTAGCGCTAGAAGGTCTTAAATTCACTTACAAGCCGATTGAGTGTGGTGAGGTTAAGTGTCCTTACCGCATCTTCTGCAATACCGAGTACCTCAAGAATGACGTGCCAGTCAAGGTTGTGAGTGTTAAGGAGAAAGTTAATTGCAGAGTCTCTAAAGAAGCTATGGTTTTGGTTGAAGCTATGCTAGCGGATTAACTTAGTGTTTATCTGCACTATATCGTCAGTTATTGTGTTACCTCTAACGAATTTCCTTCTTCTCTCGCCCTCGTTCTGCGGGTGGAAGCCCGGAGGCTCCGACAACAACAGAGCTTTCTTGACGCCGCCCTGTAGGGAGTATATCATAGGGAAGCCTGAACTGTCTGAACCACCAGTTATTAATAACTTCCACTCAGCCGGCAACCCAACAACTGAGGCGGGAACCGTATCACCTATTTTCTTACCGATGAACGCGTTAGCTCTATCCCCGGTCACAGCTACCTGAAATGAAGTAGCTCTGAAAATCTCTCCTAAGGTTTCCTCTACACCAACCTTCTCTGAGAGGAACGCTGAAGGAACCACAGCAGTGCCGGGCGGGACTGAAGAATCATCAACTAACTTCACAGTTAAATTAACTCTCTCCTTATTAGCTTTGTTTTTCCATATCCTAAGCGTAGCTACACCTAAAGGCGAATTAATGAGTTTCTTAGTCTCCGGGTTAACCCTACACACAGCCAAGACTCTGTTGTTTTTGTGTTCGTCACCATAACTTAAGTCGCTTGAACCCACCACCTTAACTAATAAAGGTTCTGGATTCACAGCTTCAGGGTCCGAAACCACCACCTTAAACTCAGGCATTACTTTACTCACCTACTCGCTGATAATTTCTTATATGCTAGTAAATAAGCTTTCACTGCAGGGGATCCGGTCGGAAACTCGAGAGAGACACACACTAGTTTACGTGTTCTGAGTGGTTGCAAGACCTATTATGTATGCTCTCGCGTTAACCCCCTTCCTCAAGTTCTCGATCAAGCTCCTCTTCAGGTCTGCAGCCGACTTACTCGATAATATCGCTAGAGTGTTTTGGCTGACGTGCGTGGATCTCCTCACAATAATTCTCTTCTCATCACTTAACTCGAGGCGGGGATCACCCCTACCTAAAACCAAGTCATACTCGCCTAACTCATCAACCAGCAACACGAGAATAACTGAGTCCTTACTCCTTACGACGCGTTTTAGCTCCTGACTTAAGTCCGCTAACCCCTTATCAGCATCAACTCCTATTATGCAGTCTCCTCTAGGACTCAAGTATGTCTCCCTAGTTATCTCGAAAGTTGTTTTGTGTGTTGCTCTTATGTTGGGGTGCCCCCTAAAACTCACTACGTCTAACTCCGCGAGGTATTTCGTGTTTCCTGAAAAACTGGTTAGTAGGTTCTGGTTCTTTGTGTGTTCACTCAATATACTTCTGGAGCTCTCCACTCTCCCCACACTTCTCTCAAGGTCTTGGAGATCTCGCCCAGCGTTGCTTTATTCTTTACTGCTTCGTAGATGTACGGGAATATGTTTACGTCCTCTTTCTCAGCAGCTTTCCTAAGCTCGTTTAGGGAGTCCCTAACCTTCATAGGGTCTCTCTCCTTCCTTAGTTGCTCTAACCTAAGTATGACTCTTTCCCTAACTTTCGGGTCTACTCTGAGTATCTTGATGCTCGGGGTCTCTTCCTCTATGAGTGTGTTAACACCTATTATGGGAATATCGCCTTTCTCAACTCTTAGCTGCCACTCATACGCTGCTCTAGCTATTTCTCTCTGCGGATAGCCGAGCTCAATAGCTCTAATCATCCCTCCCAACCTATCAATCTCGTCTATCATCTTCCATGCTTTCTCCTCTATCTGGTCAGTGAGCCACTCGACGTAGTAGGAACCTCCTAGAGGGTCTACAGTATCGATAACACCGGACTCATAGAGTAGTACTTGCTGAACCCTGACAGAAAGCTTGACAGACTCTTCAGTAGGTAGTGAGAGTGCTTCGTCGTAGGAGTTAACGTGTAGTGATTGCGTACCACCCAAAACAGCTGCTAGCGCCTGCAACGTAGTCCTGATCAAGTTAACTAGTGGTTGCTGAGCAGTAAGTAACACACCGGCAGTCTGAGTGTGGAATCTGAGCATCATTGACCTAGGGTCTTTAGCGTTGAATCTATCCCTCATGATCTTAGCCCACATCCTCCTAGCAGCTCTGAACTTAGCTACCTGCTCAAATATGTTTGTTCGTGCAGCGAAGAAGAAAGACAACTGACCAGCAAACTCATCCACACTCATCCCTCTCTCAAGAACCCAATTAACGTACTCTATAGCGTCAGCAAGCGTGAACGCTACCTCCATAGCTGGGGTCGCGCCAGCCTCCTCGAAGTGATAACCTGAGATACTGATTGAGTTCCACTTAGGTATATTCTTAGCTGCGTAGATTATGAGGTCTGTCGCGTACCTCATAGAGGGTTTAGGCGGGTATATGTAGTTATTCCTAGCTATGTATTCCTTAAGTATGTCGTTCTGAACAGTTCCTCTAAGCAACGACTTACTAATCCCTCTAGACTCCGCAACAGCAACATACATCGAGAGGATCTCAATAGCTGTAGCGTTTATCGTCATGGAGGTAGAGATCTTATCCATAGGTATTTCATGAAACACTAAATCCATCTCGTTAACTGAAGACATAGAAACACCAACCTTACCGACCTCATACCAAGCTAGCTTATTATCAGGATCTAAGCCTAGCTGGGTAGGTAGGTCGAAAGCCATGCTAAGTCCTGTCTGACCAATACTTAAGAGATACTTATAGCGGGAGTTCGTGTCCTCAGCAGACCCGAACCCAGCATACTGTCTTATAGTCCACGCACGACCCCTATACATTGTTGGGTAAACCCCCCTAGTGAAGGGGTAGGTTCCCGGGAATCCTAACCTACCTAAGTAGTCCCACCCAACCCCCTCAGTATCTAGGGGGGTGTAGAGACCCTTAATCTCTAGACCTTCTTCAGAGAAGAAGCGTGGCTTGATTTCCGGAGCTTTCTTGATGGTTGGTTGAAGAACCTCGTTAACCCACTCATTAAACTTCTCTCTAAGCTTCTCTAAATCACTCATTCGTGCTTCACCCTCTCAACCAACTCAAGCAAAACCCCGCCGGTCGATTTCGGGTGAACAAAGTTTATTTTTCTGGAACCTCTCGAGACTAGTTTTGATTTCTCGTAAACTAGTACAGCACCCCTACTCTTAAGGGTCTCAACAGACTTATCCACATCATCAACTCTCACAGCTATGTGGTGTATCCCCTCACCCTTCTTCTCGATAAACTTGCTTATCGCTGAGTCTTGAGTAGTTCCTTGCAGTAACTCGATGTGCGTATCACCAACCTTAAACATAGCTACCCTAACGTTCTCCTCAGGTACTTCCTCAATACCCTCAAGCTCGAGACCTAACACGTCCTTATAGAACCTCACAGCTTCCTCCAAGTTCTTGACAGCAATACCTATGTGGTCTAGCTTCATGCACTCCCCACCTCACAAGCTCTCTCAAAAACCTCAGTCACTTTCTTGAGTGGAGTGCCCGGGGTTAAAACCTCGAAAACCCCTAACTTCTTAAGCTCCTCAACATCTTCAGGAGGTATTACACCACCCACTACGACCGGCACGTTAATCCCGCGCTCCCTCAACAACTTAATCAGATCGTTAACGAGCTCTAGATGCGAGCCGGAAAGTATAGAAATACCTATTGCTGTAACATCCTCTTCTACAGCGGCCTCAGCAACGTCTTCAGGTGTTTTATGAACACCCAAATAAACAACCTCGAAACCAGCATCCCTTAAAGCTCTAGCAATAACTTTAGCACCGCGGTCATGCCCGTCTAAACCGAGCTTAGAAACAAGAACCTTCCTCCTAGTACTCCTTACTTGAGCCGTGACTTCAGCCGCCGACAAGGACATTTAAATCCCCAAATAATAAAAAAGAATTATTTCCTTAAAAATAAAATACTGAAAACACTAAACTACTTCTAAGAGACGACCCATAATTTCTCGAGTGTTAGGGTTCCTACTAAGATCCTCAAACAAGCTAAGGTGAAGCCTCGTTATTTGGGTTGAGGGAATCCCTGAACATGTCGCTACGTAATTCTTCTTGAGAACGTGTTAACGCCTCTAAAGATCTTTGCTCACCATACAACATATGAAGAAGCCTTCAGTTAGGTGTTTGTGCGGGTATAAACGCATAAAATCACTGTAGTGGTCGTAAGACTTATAGCCTTCAGCCGCCCACCGAATAGGTCTGTAAAACCTGACGCTCTCGGAAACAGTGTTAGCTACTTCCTCACCCTCCTCAGGCATTAAAGAACATGTTGAGTAAACTATGGTTTTACCCAGCTTTGTAGACTTAATAATCAATTCCTTCTGGATAGCGGAGTAGTACGCTACCTTAGATTCAGTAAGAGTTATTTTGAGACCTGGGTCTTTAGGTATCGCGCCACTATTGCTGCACGGCGCGTCCAGAAGAACCTTATCAAAAGAACCCCTCAACTGAATATTTCTTGAGTCACTAACAACTACTTGAACCCTACTTAAATCAACTCCTAACTTCTCTAGGAGCTGACGCCCTAGTAAAGACCTCTTGTAGCTAATATCAAGAGCTACTACCTTAGCTTTATTGTCTGTTAAGCTCATTATTAAGGAAGTCTTCATCCCCGGCGCGAAAGCCATATCAAGGATGCTGTCCCCCGGCCGCGGGTTTAAGGCTTCCACCACCGCTACGGATGCTTTATCTTGTAGTACTAATTCGTAGTTTCTCACAGCGTTGAGTAGTCTCACTGGTTTAGGACTCTTGATTATCTGGATCAAGTATGGGTAGTCAGGATCAATAACGTAGTCAACACCTTCCTGACTCAAAGATCTGAGTACTTTCTCCTCAGAAGCTCTTAAAGTGTTTATTCTAGCCCACAAAACCCTCCTACCGAGAGAACGTAGGAGCTCGTGCACCTCCTCACCAACTAGTTTAGAGAGTTTCTCGTAGAACCAGCGACTAACACCGTACTTGCACCACTCAGGGAGGTTCTCATCACTTACGCTCCCATCAACCCACGCCCTAACGTAACTACTGTAGCTCTTCCCAGAACCTAAGAAACACCTCACTCTCACGTAATCAGAAATAAAATCCCTCGCCATAACGTATAGAGCTTCCCTCTCATCTAAGCTCAGCTTACAGATGTTCTTGCACGCTCTCTTGAAAGCGACATCAACGGAAACTCTGTAATTAATTACGTTGTATAGTGTTCTTGAGAGAACCTTAACCACTAAACGCTTACTGAGTTCCCGCCAGCCACCATACTCTGTTACCGGTATCTCGACCACCCTACAAACAATACCGCGGAAACTAATTGTTGATTATTCTTACTCCCCATACCCGTAGTAGGTGTTCAGCGTTCTTAAAAATTATTCAGTTCGTCGCGAGATCCTCATCACTCAGTCTGGAGCGGCTACATCATCAATTGAATATACGTTACGACCTTATTAACTTAACTCAGCAGCTCAGCTACTTTATATGGTTTCAGCGTACTTCCTGGCTTTCCTGTATGTTCCTGTGATTCTCTCAGGACATACTTGATTAAGTACGTTCTTCCTCTCCAGGTATGCTAGAGCCAGCAGCACGCCCCACCTGTAATGACTCCTAACTCTGATTATTGCTTTCGATGTTTTCTCGCTGAAGTACAGGATTTTAGGGGAGGCTTCTGAGTAGTTCTTCTTGCCGTAAAGTTCTATGAATGCTTCACTGAGTTGTTCCTGCAGCTCATTAAGGCTTGTGTTCCCCTGAGTAACTAGTCTTACTACCAGATACCTGTTTTTGTGCTTCCTACGTCTCTCAATACTCTTAACAACTTGCTTCAAGATTCTTGAGTCTAGACTGATTAACGCGTTCTTGACCTTACGCCTAAGAAGTACTAACTGGTGTAGGGTGACTATAGCGAGAACTAGAGCTGACGTAGCGATTACGATGAAGAATACCTCAAGTAACTCCATCGAAACCAGCCCCCCTAAGTATTGATGCGGGGTTCGCGGTAAGCGCTGATAAAGCTTTAGCTTCAGAAAGACCTAACTCTAGCAGGAGCGCGTAGTATGTGAGTGGGTGGTGAACCTCACTCAAGTTACGCGCTCCACTACCTAAAGCTACCGTGATTCGACCTCTCTCATAGAAACTCAGGAGTGCTTGGAGTCCTGAAATATCCTTCCCCGAAATTATGAGGTCCATTATCTCTGACGCGTTAAGTATTACGGGCTTCCTCACGTTAACCAACTTCACGAAACTCTTCCTAGACCTACTATCAGTCAGTAACTTACCCCCAATCTCCACAGCGTTCAGGATCCTTAAAACCTGATTACTCAGCTTGAGTTCTTCAGGAGTTCTCGCCAAAAACACCTTGAGGGACTTACTCTTAACTACATGATAACCGCTCCCGGAATCTACGAGTGTGCTAGGAATCAACCTAACGTTACTCAGTGTTTCGGTGGTAGGTAGGTCTCGCAAGACTATGGTGGAGTACGCGTAAGCACGTGCTTTCTCGACTAACTGATTAAGCATAAAGTGAGGGACCTTACTACTAACGTCTACGTACTTAAGCCGCACTCCTCAAACACCCTCATCAAGCATTCGTGTAAGTCTCTCAAACTCCTAACCCCAACCAAAGTAGCTGAGACCTTAATCACGTCATCCCCGTCCATCAGCATGATCTTCCCTGAGAAAGCGTCCTGCTTACTAAGCCTCAAGTAAATTATGGAGTTTTTTGAGCCGACACGCCTCCCTAACGTAGCGGTGAGGAGAGACCTATCCGTAACGTTTAGTGAGCACAAGATATGCCTAAACACGCTGTCCTCATCTCTTCTGTCCTTAAACCTCACATTGATTAGTGTTATGGGGTTCCCGTAATGCCCCTGAACCACTTGCTCCTCCATCAACGCTTTCTCTCTCAGTTGCTGGGGGAGAACATTCAGTACTGCCTGCCTAACCCTACCTAAGTCTTCAGTACTGTGCGCGAAAACACTTAAAACAATGTTGCTTGCTACTCGCTGCTTACTCATGATTACTTCTCAAGACCTAACTCCTTAGCTTTGTCTTGAGGTAGTATTAACCTAGCACCTCTTGAAGCCTCGTGCCTCTTCCTCAACTTCCTCTCTTTCGCTTTCTTCTTCCACTTCCAGTGGTGGGTTCCTCTAACACCTCTATTACCTAAAAGACCTCTCATCCTCCTCCCAGCCATCGTCTTCCCTCTAAACACTCTACCTCTCTGCGACCGAGACGTTACCCAGTTTATGTCTGGGTCTGAGATTATTGCTGGGTGGTTAGGGTCTACCAGTATAACCTCAAAATACTCGTAGACTCCGTCATCACCAACCCAGTAAGAACCAAGAACTTCTAGGTTGCGGAACTTCCTAGCAGCTTTCTCCTCAGCAATCAGTTGTTGCGGTTTCTCCGGCGCGTAACCGTAAACACCCATCCTCTTAGGTCTACGTCCTGAGTTAGGTCTAGGCTTGCTTAAACCCCCCTTCTTAACCCTAACCCTCGCAACAACAAAACCTTGCTTAGCTTCATAACCTATGGCTCTAGCTCTATCGAGTCTCGTAGGCTTCTCAATCCTTACTACCGTGGGAGCTCTCCTCCACTCTATGTAGCGCTCCCTCATCAACTCCTTCATAGGGCTGGAATCAAGATCTCTCCACGCCTCAGCAATATAGTCGTACACAGATTTCACCATCCTACTCCCACTCCCTCAAATAGATGCTACAAGGGTTTAAAAGACCTTCTCCTGACTGATAACAACCTTAAATCTGAGTCTACGCAGCGTGCGGGGAACAACCAAAAATATGATGAGAACCTCAGCAGTGCCTGGAATTCAGACACGTTATCGCGGGAGCGATAGAGAAATCATTAAGAACACGACCAAAGACTGGAAGAACATTAGTAAAAGATTAGAAGAACTAACTAATATTGTTGCTGAGTTGGTTAAGAGAGTTTCTGCTCTAGAGCAGGTTACTAGTGTTCTGGCTGAAGCCTTAGTTACTAGGTATGTGTACGAAGATATAGCTCGAGAGACCCCTTTTAGGAGTGAACGCACGCTAAAGAAGTTTAGGAATGCTAGATCTGACGAACTTAATATAAACCTAATGATTGAGAGCGACTAGAGTGCTTATGTCGTGGAGGTTAAGGTGAGACCCAAGTATGAGGATGTAGGTAGTCTCTCGAGTAAGCTCGACATAGTTAGGAAACATTACTAGGAGAAATTACGTATTTTAGTTGGGGTGCGGGTTGGTGGGTAAGTAGGAGCTTACGTGATGAGGAAGGAATCGTGACGTATGCATACTAGATTCACTACACGCATAAATACCTCGATAGTATTCTTTAATTGAATTTGAAGCAATCCTTCAGAACTAAGCTATCGTAAGTTCTATGGTGTTCTAGGTTCTTACGTTTATTATTTTGTTGAGACAACCTTAATTACGTCATTATTTCGTAGCTCGTACGTACCACCAATCCTCTTGTTTTCTTTAGCTAGTATAGCGTAGAGGAACCCCTTACCTAAGTCTGTGTGAACTAGGTATGCGAGTTCTTGTGTTGTGGTTCCTTTCCTGACTAAGTAAGCGTCTGGGAGTATATTACCGCTGCTATCAGTAAACTTGTGCGGGTCCTCAACCGGGTAAACTACGATGTAGTTCAAGACATCGAAAACAGCTGTGTTTAGTGCTTGCTGAACACCAGTCCCTCCAAACTTCCTCATGAATTCTCTTATCTTGTCTAGAGCTGCCTTCTGTTTAGGGTTGAGTTTGCTTTCATCAATTATCGTGAAGTCACTGTCTCCTGGAAGATACTTAATTAGTCCAGACCTGGAAGCTTTCCTTAGGGCTAGCTCGTAGAGGGAGCTGGTAGGTATGAAAACCCTGTTCTTGAGAGTCTTGAGTATTTTGTTGACGTTATCGAGTGCTTCAGGCACGTCAGCCTTATTACCAACTATGACTGTTGGTTTCGCGACCTCACGTAGCTTGAATACGAAACTCCTTAATTCCTCATCACGCCAAGAACTAGGCTTAGTTAACTCAAGACTACTTAGTTTCAGAGCAGTAACCACGTGTTCACGCCTTATCGAAAGACCTGAAACTCTCTTAGTTAAGGCATCCACTACTTGATCCCAGGGGAGATTATCAAGACCTCTAGCAAACCTGACCCAATCTCTACTCAGTATCCCGTAAAACCACTCATTAACCTCACTCTCTATACTCAGAACCTCCTCTACCGGGTCGTAGGTACCGGGAGGTACTGGTCTCCCCTCCTCGTCCGTAGACCCGGAAACATCTACTACGTGAATAAGTACGTCAGCTTGTCTTAAGTCATCCATGAACTTATTCCCTAGACCCCTACCAGTATGTGAGCCTTTTATCAGGCCCGCAACATCCATCAACTTCACCGGTATCATCCTAAACCCATCTAAACACACGGAGTTCTTCGGATCACATTTACTCAGTCCTAACTCTGTGTGAACGCATTTAGTCCTAACGTAAGCTATACCTACGTTAGGTTCTATAGTTACGAAAGGTCTGTTCTCTATCTTGACATCTATTAAGGTAGCTGCCGCGAAGAACGTTGACTTACCTACGTTAGTCTTACCCACAACTCCTATGAGGGGTGGTGTTGGAGGCAGCTAAAACACCTCACCACAATGTAAATACTTAAGACACCTAATATGTGGGGGCTCACTAACCAACCCACAGACTCTTGTCTACTCCGCACTCACCCCTCAATACTCTTATGTCTTCCTCACTCACGTACACGCTGCATGGAGGTACGTCGCGAGTTACTACAGCTCCCGGATAAATCCAGGAGTAAGCACCTACCTTCACTCCAGGCATGGTGGATACGTCCACACCAGTCCTCACGTGATCACCGAAAACAGCTCCGAACTTAATCCTGTCGGTTGATTCTTTCACCCCCTTAACAACGTAGCTTACTGGCTTCTCATCAAATCTTAGGTTAGCGGTTATCGTGCCGGCACCTAGGTTGCAGTTCTCACCCACTATTGAGTCCCCCACGTAAGCAAGGTGAGACACGTGTGTCTTGCTCATTATGATGCTCTCCTTAACCTCAACACTAAACCCTACCTTAGCTCCGTCAAGAATTACTGTGTATGGTCTGATGTAGGAGTTAGGACCTACTACCGCGTTACGCCCCACGTAGGCAGGACCCACCACGTAAGTTCCGGAGAGGATTTCAGCACCCTCATCCACGTAGACAGCATCCTTTATCACGGCACCGGACTCAACCCTACCCTTAATCACTGGTTCTCTCCAGGAAGACATTAAGTCTTTGTTTAGCTCGAGCAGGTTCCAAGGCCTCCCCAAATCTCTCCAGTAACTTAGCTTAACCACGTGCACTCTCTCCTCCCTACCAAGCTTAACGACAGCGTCTGTTAACTCGTACTCGCCTCTAGGACTCGGCTGAAGCTCTTCGAGATACCTCCTTATCTTGCTACTCAGTACGTAGATACCTGCGTTGATGAGACTAGAACGCGCTACCTCAGGCTTCTCGATAATGTCCCTCAAAACCAGGTTCTCGTCAACTACTAAGACACCGTACCTCCTAGGATCACTCACCTCGTAAGCCCCGATAAGATTCTTACCCGCCTTAACGAGCTTACCAACATCATCGTACCCCACGTAAATATCTCCGTAAACAACCAGGAAGTAGTCAGAACTAATCTCTTCAAGACCTCTCCTCACAGCGTCTCCCGTGCCGAGAGGCTTCCCTTGATCAACTACCCTCACATCACAGGAAAACTTCTCAGCTAGTAGTCGCGCTCTCTCCACTACCTGATCTTTCAGGTAACTAACCACAACAACTATCTTGTTAATCCCGGCTCTAGCGAGATTCTCTACGTGGTGGTCCAGCAACAACTTACTGATTACGGGGATCATTACTTTATTCCTAGTATGAGTTAGAGGCTCTAAACCCCTCCCATAACCAGCAGCTAGTAGTAAAGCCTCCATAACAGACCCACTAACAAGATAAGGAACTCAGTATTTAAAGTCTTCCGCACACACCTAATCAATTAAGGTGAAGCAAGAAATTAAGAGGTTGTGGTTTCCTGGCTCGCGTAGCTGCTTGCTGAGGAACGACTCTCCAGTCCCTCACGTGTTTTGGCGTAGAGTAGTTTCGACTTATATATCTCTACTTTCCTGATCGGGTATATCTTCTTGCAAGACTCGAAAATCTCAGCAGCCAGGGTACCGAAAACCATGCTCTTCACGAGTTCTGCTAGACTTAATTGCGATGCTCTCTCACTCAATACCCTCATCATTTCCTTCCTAATCGCGTGTCTCTGACTAGTCTTACACCTGTAGGTAGTTAGTGAGACAGCCGTAACCCTCAAGACATAACCATCGTTAGTGGTTACGTCACATATAGCTGCTACCTTACTAGACTTCCTCCTTATGAGAGACCTCATGTAGTCTCTAGCTAACTCATGCCCCTTAAACCACGTGCGTGCGACGTCCTCGTCAACACCAACCACCTGGAACTTAAGTATTATGTGGTGCTTACTGTAGTCCCCAGTAAGATCGAATAGAGAAACCTCGAAAGTCCTCCCCAAAATCTTGGAGGTGTCGTCAGCCGGAGTCGTAGCTATATCAACGCTGCCGAAAAACTCTGGCGTCAAGACCCTAAACCACTTCTTCAACTTCCACTTATCTTTTACTGGTGGTGCTCTCGACATCTTCGTGACCTATACCTACTTCTAGTTAAGGCTTATAAAACTTACTAGGTGTTGCCGGGTTCGCCGCGTCAGCGCGTGAGTATCAAGTAATAGTTTCTAGTAACATCTTATAGAGCCTAAGTATCTCCTCAGACGTTGAGGTAGCTGTCCTGACAGCTTCAGGTGTTGGCGGGCCCTCATAAATTATCGTGAATACTGCCTCACCACCCCCGACCTCGTGAGTTATGGTGAAGTTTCTCGGTGGGTGAGCATCATCGGGTAGTGTTGCTTTGTGGAGAGCTTCAAGAAGTCTTGAGTCACTACTCCTTAAGCGAATCTTAACGATCATCCTCAGGAATAAGCACCTCTACACAGAAACCCCGCTCAAGACTACGTAACCACCGTGTGTGGGATTCTTGGTGGTGAGTGTTCTCCTGTCTTTCTGCGTGAGTGAAGCCATACTCACGTAGTACTTCTTGTCGTACTCAATAACTACTTGGGTTTTGGAAGGATCCAGTATGTTGAGACCCCACAACACCTTACTCAAGATCGTTGCGGATATGTTGCTGGGGTCACCACTAATAATAAGGTTCTTAGCCTTGGTGGTGTTTGTTTTCTCGCTGATTAGCTTATCTACGTGTTCCTTCATGCTCTTAATACTCCTCACGTAGTGTAGGTAGTAATTCCTCATGTAGTTCGTGTTTATGGTGGACGCTATGAATCCCTCAAAACCTCTGACGTCTAGTAACCAAGTGATGAAGTACGCTAGAGTTGTTAAGTCTTTCACGAACCACGCATGCTTAATCACGTAAGTCTTCAGCCTCATCTTGTCTTGAGGAACCTTATATAGGTCGGGCAGGAGCTTAAGCGTATCACTCAAACTCTCTCTAACCATGCTTGAAGGCACGTAGAGATCTATCCCCATAGCTATTGTTTGGGTTGGTGTGGTGAAGTAAGGTGTTACTGGTGCTTCAGCAACTTCTAGAAGACCCTCATTAACTAAGGAACTCAGGAAGTTCTTATCCTCCGTACTCATCTTTAGCTCCTTAATTCTCGGTAAGTACTTAGCGTACGTCGCTGAAGCAGCCACATACTTTAACTCCCTACTAACCGGCGTGAACTCCACCAACAAATTAATCAGTTCCGGGAGTAGTGAGGAGTACCTAATTATTGTTTTGTTCTTCACCCGCGATACTTGAGTCTCACTCGATGACTGAAAAACAACACACTCATCACACTCCGCGGGAGGTATGTTAATACCTAAAACCCTAACACCTAACTCCGTCGTTGATGGCACGTAGTCCGGCAGTATCTCGGCATTAATATCCATAGACCTGAAAACCTTAAACAACAAACTACCTGCTGTTAGTGATTCCGCGTCGAAGCAAGACACTATCCTGACTAAAGCCCCACTCTTCTTAACGTTATCTAGAAACTCGTGGAAAGCGTCAACGTCTGAGATACTCCCCTGAACCAAAAATACACCCAACTAATTTTTCCGGTGACCCCTTAATTAAGATTAGGGGTGTGGATTACTTACTCTCGGTGTAGGGGATTAGCGGTCTCTGAGTAAGTATTTTGGCTTCCTCAGGATCGTACTTCCAGTCTGGAGGTAGCTTACCAACCCTCTTGTAGTACTTGACTAGTCTATGTATTTTCGACTCAACACTTATCAACCCCCTCAGTGAGTGTTTGTCTTTAGGATACTCACTTAAGTGTCTCCTCAGATTAACTGCTTTCCTTATTAGGTTGTAGAGGTCTTCAGGTATTACGGGACTTAAGCCATACCTCCCTAAAACCTCAGTAATCTTGGCGTTGAGGACTGCCTTCGCTAGAGGAACCCCGTACTGGTCTCTCAGGATTACCCCGATCATTGATGGTGGGTAGCCCTTCCTAGCTAACTCAATAATTATTGATTCTACCTCCTCCGGAGTGTACTGGAGCCACTTAGGAGTAACTAGTGTTGGGGGTCTTGTTGAGTGTGACTTACCCTTCTCTTTCTTCTTCCTCATTCCAGCACCTACTAAATCTCACGTGCTCGGGATTTATAAGCAGTTCTCAACCAATCAACCATAGCTCTGAAAGCCTTACCTCTATGCGATAATGAATTCTTGGTTTCTAGGTCCATCTCAGCGAACGTTTTCTCGTGACCTTCAGGAATGAATATAGGGTCGAAACCAAACCCGCCCGATCCCCTAGCCTCAAGAGATATCGTGCCGGTCACAAAGCCTCTGAAAACTCTGAAGCCTTGGGTAGGTTGATGCAGAACTATGACTGACTCGAAGTAAGCACTCCTCTCACTAAAGCCTGACAAGAGCTTCAGCACTCCGCTCACACCTATGGTTCTGTATACGTAGCTACTGAAAGGTCCCGGGAACCCTTTTAGGGGTTTTATGTAGAGTCCGGCGTCCTCAACGAAGAATAACTCATTCCTTAAGTGGAGTGATGCTTGAGCAGCACTGTAGAGAGCTATCTGTGTTAAGTCGTCAGACTGTATCTCAACCTTATCCACACTAACCGGAACAACATCAACACACTCCCTAACACCTAACTCTCTGAACTCCCTGATCTTGCCTTCGTTCCTGGAGACTAAGAAGACCTTAAGTACCTCCCCGCACTCTCCTCTCCTCAACATACCTACCCCGCATCCTAATCTCCTTAACCTTTAATAGTAGGGAATCCACGAACTCCCTACCCAGAACTCTCGCGTAACCTCTAACGAAGTTTCTCAGCAGTAATTCCTTAAGACCGTAGTGAGTACTCTCAACAGACCTTATGAGTAGGTGGAGATCAGTAGCTAGGTCTTCCAACCTCCTTGAATACCTAGCTAAACCAAAATCAATCAAGTAGACATCACCACCCTTAACCACGACGTTAGATGTCGTTATATCCCCGTGAACAACCCCGGCCTCATGAATCCTCGCAACCAACTCACCCAAACTCTCGATGTGTTTGAGTGCTTCGTCAGGATCCGCACGTATTAAGTCCCTCAGCAAAACCCCCTCAACAAACTCCATAACTATTAAGCCAGCACCCAAGTCTACGTAGTAGATTGCCGGGACGTTAAGTCCCCTCAACCTGAGGTCAGCCAGGATCTTAGCCTCGACCTCACTCCTCCCCCTAATAAGGAGGGAATCTAGCTCGTTATCTCTGTAGGGCTTCCTAACCCTAACCTTATATATTGCTGGGAGACCCTCAAAACAAGCCTTAATTAAGACTGCTTCAGCACCTAAAGCAACTACTTCAGGGGAGCCAGGGCACGTCAACCTGGTCAAGCTTCCACCTCTGCTTAACGAACGCTTCCTCAGGCTTAACCTGAATACCGTGTTTCAGGAGAAGCACACCAGCCCAAGCTATCATTACACCGTTATCTACAGCGTACTGAGGAGGTACGACGCCCAGCTTAACACCCCTCAAGCTACTCATAACCTCGAACTTCCTCCTCAAGACGGGGGAGGAAGCAACACCACCAACAACTAGTACTTCCTTATTACCTGTGTGTGCGAGAGCTCTCTCACTAACCTCAACTATAGCTGAGTAAGCGATTTCTCGAGCACTGTAGCACACGTCGTTTAGTCTTGCTCTAGATTCCTTAATTAGTTTTAGAGCAGCTGTGAGTAGTCCTGAGAAAGAAACGTCCTGACCCTTAACAACGTAGGGGAGCTCAACGAACCTCCCACCCTCCTCGGCACACCGGTCTATCTGGTGTAGTCCTGAAACCACGTACGGTGGCGCGATCCCTGCTTCACGAGCTAGTGTGTCCAGGAAGTTACCTAGAGGTATGTCTAGAGTCTCACCGAATATTCTGTACCTACCTTCAGAGAACGAAGCTATTAGTGTGTTACCGCCGGACAAGTAAACCACTAAGGGGTTCCTGAAAGAGAATAGCAGCCTACCTATCTCGATGTGTGCTAGCGCGTGATTAACTGGTGCTAGAGGTTTGCTGTAGTATGAAGCGATAGCTCTAGCTAGTGTTGCTCCAACCCTCAAGCAAGGACCTATTCCAGGACCTAAAGCTACGGCAACCCCGTCTAGGTCACTAATCCTTACTCCAGCATCGCTGAGAGCTTTCCTCAACGCTTCTGAAGCGTTACTCACGAAGTACTGTGAGGCTTCCTTAGGGTGTATCCCGCCGGTCTTGGGTTTATAAACAAACCTCACGTCAGCCAGGATGTGTGGGGGTTCGTCACTAACTATACCGACCCCGAACGTGTGTGCTGATGACTCAATACCTAACACGATCATTTTCTTGTTTTCCCGCTACTTCACGTACTCTACGTGGTGGCAGTACCCGCAGTACCATCTAGGGGCTGGGTTTCGGTAGTAACCCATCACTCTACCGCACTTAGGGCATAACCTATTCTTGAGTTTTGCCTTGCCTGCTTTCAGGTCTATCTCGTAGAGCTTGTGTCTCTCAGCCAAGCTTAACCCCTCTTAATCAGGTGTTCAGGCTCGAAAAACTCTAGTCTTCTGAGGTCATCATATACGTTTACTCTGAATACTGATCTATGGGCCCCGTACTCACTCCTAATATACTTCACAACAACGAGTTCAGGACTCCTCCCGTAGAGTTTAGCTATTGCTTCCTTCAGAGAACTCCTGCGTGGCGTGCCCCCACCTAAGTGAATTACTTCACCAAATAACTCGATCCTGCCCACAACCTTATTATGTTTCTCGCTAAGCACGTTAACCACAACACCACCCTCAATACTCACACTCCTCAAGGGTGATTGACTCACGTCTCACACCACTAAATAAAGCCAACCCAAAATATTTTAAGTTTATGCTTAGTAGTCGGAAAGACTTTACTCACACTGCTTGAATGACTCAACGACGTAAGAAGTTTATATGTTCGTAGTTCACCACTTAACTAGTAACGCGGTGGGGCTGGTGAGTAAGTCAAGTATTGGTGTTTTAGGTGCTGGTAGGATAGGGTCAGCAATCATTAAGGCACTCAAGACGTGCATGCCTGAAGTCAAGATATACGCTAGCGGGAGGAGAGACGAGACAATCCAGAAAGCTTCAGAATTAGGTGCGTTAGTCAGTAAGGATAACGCGTACGTAGTAAGTAGTTCCGAGCTAGTAATAATAAGTGTTAAGCCCCACCACTTCCCGGAGCTCTATAATCAAGTCCCGAGTGAGTTGTGGTCAGGCAAGACCGTAGTCTCGATAATGGCTGGCGTTAAGCTTAGTACCTTAAGTAAAGTTCTTGAGGGTGCTGAAATCTTCAGAGCTATGCCGAACATAAACGCTTTAGTTGGTAGGTCAGCTACAGCCATAGCTACTAACAACGACACCACCTCCGGGAAGATCTTCGTTGAGGAAGTTTTCCAGTGTTTAGGTAGTGTTTACTGGGTTCCTGAGGAATACCTGGATGCTTGGACAAGCCTCGTAGGCAGTGGCCCGGCATTCATGACTGAAATAATAGACGGACTTGTTTTAGGTGCTGTTGCTTCAGGAATGTCTAGAGATATCGCCTACAGAGCTGTGCTAGACATGATTGAAGGAACTATTAAGCTACTTAAGGAGTTAAGGATACATCCAGTCGAGATCAGAGACGAAGTAACAACACCTGCAGGAACCACGATAAGAGGGTTAAAGATTCTTGAGAGTAAAGGAATTAAAGCAGGCTTGATGGATGTTGTCGAGACCTCATACATAAGGTCGGTAGAGATAGGTAACGAAATAGACAAAAGCATTAAAACCAAGATACGGTGGAAGTGATTTAATCACTTTAATGAATTTCCGAGGACCTAAACAACGCTTTTAAGGGGGAGGTATTTAAGTATTTTTGGTGATGTTGGATAATCCTTACTACGTACCCGCAGGCAGGAGATTCATTCAGTGATTCCTCACACGCGTTACGCGTAGTTAAGCAAGCTATGCTGGATGAGTTACTGCCTGCGGGTTTCACCCCAGAAGTTATTGATAGCATGTTTAGGAAAGCTCTCAGACTTGGGTTGTGGGGTTTTCTAGAGCCGGAGAAGAGAGCGTTGATTCTCGTGTTGAGGAGGTGGGTTGGTAGGGTTAAGTCACCGGTTCTCATAAAGATTCTTGAGGAGATTTACGTTGAGATAGAACTCAACACGTTTAGAGGTAGAGCACTCTTCTACGGAGTCTTAGTAGCTTTGAGGAGTGGTTTGCTTGAAGTACTTAGGTCTCTGAAGTTCTTGCTGTATCTCGGTATATCTTATCTCAGTAACCCACCACTCTTCAGGTTCCTGGGTTAGGTCACTCTGGATGTCCGTAACTAAAGACTCAGTGACTGTGATCGTCCCGACACTGAATGAAGAGGAAGCCATAGGCTTAGTTATTGATGAGCTTAAGAAAGAAGGTTACGAAAACATTCTCGTGGTGGATGGTCATTCTACGGATGGTACTGTCGAGGTTGCTAGGAGTAAGGGTGTTAAGGTAATTTATCAGGAGGGTAGGGGGAAGACTGACGCAATAAAGACTGCTCTAAAGTATGTTGAGACTCCGTACGTGGTGGTTATTGACGGTGACTACACCTACGACCCGAGAGATGTGGTGAGGCTTCTTGAGAGGTTGAGAGATTATGACGAGGTTATAGGGGTTAGGGATAGGAGTGAGATACCGAGACTCCACAGACTCGGTAATTACGTCATAACTAGGCTCTTCAACTTAATCTTCGGTACTAGGCTTAGGGATGTTTGTTCAGGTCTCTACGTTCTGAGGACTGACGTGGCTAGGGAGGTAGATTTTGAGGGTAGGGGGTTTAGTCTTGAGGTTGAGGTTGCTGCGCACGTAGCTTCTACTGGCGGCAGGATCGGTGAGGTTGAGATTAGTTATAGGAAGAGGATAGGTAAGTCAAAGCTTAAGAAGATTCACGGACTACAAATAGTGGTTACGGCACTAAAACTCATGCTGAAGTACAACCCGGTTTCTCTCCTCTTCCTAATCTCGTCACTAGCACTAATACCTGGTGTCGCCATAATTGGTTACGTAGCTTATGAGTTCCTCTTCTACGGGATCAAGCACCACGTGTGGGCGGTGATCGGGGTAACTACTGGTGGTGTTGGACTCATATCACTACTCATAACGATATTCGCTTTATACATGAAGAGATTCGAGTACAGAGTACTTAGGGTACTCAGAGAATTAAAAC
>CALIBI010000056.1 GCA_938045815.1 uncultured Sulfolobales archaeon
TCTCCCAGCTCTACGGCATAGACATAAACGAGTTCCCAGTACACCTAACCTCGATGAACCTGGCTATGAGGAACCCCAAGACCCCAACTATAGACATAAAAGTGACTAACGAGGACTTCTTTAACATAATCCCGGCGGCGGAATTCAAAAGATTTCGATGCCGTCGTAGGCAACCCACCATACACTCGCTGGGGAGAGTTACCGGAAAACATTAAATCTAATATATCTAATAGGATAGGCTCCAAACTGCAAAACTACGAACTTCACCCTATGGCTAGCCGTAGGGGGGCTGAATATAATATGGTCGTTTTCTGGATCATGCATGCAACTGAGTTCTTGAAAGAGCCCGGTAGACTCGGAATGATAGTATCAGACTCGTGGCTTCAAGCAGATTATGGGGTCAGGTTCGGCAAGTTCCTCCTAGACCACTTTAAGATACACGCAATAATAGACCTGTCTCCGAGAGTATTCCGGACCCCGTTAGTAGCCAATTGCATCATTCTCCTAGAACGATCACGGAACCCTGAAGAGCGCGACTCAAATAATGTCGTTTTCGCACTATTAAACGTTAAATCCGAGGGTATAAACGTTGATAAGATCCTAGAGATAATAGAGGGTAAAAGGGCTGGAGTGTATGAATTCAACGGCTCCAAGGTCATAGTTAAAGTTTATAGGCAGGGGGACATTAAAGAATATGATGATAAGTGGATTGGGCTCCTATTCGAGGACGCTAACGAGATCATCGAAAACTTTAAGACAAGCCCGAATGTCACAATACTGGGAAAATATTTTGAGCCAACATATGGGAACACGCTATATACTGTACTTTATACGAGGCGCATAGTTAAGACGAGGCATGCTGGTATAGGGGGGCAAGACTTCTTTTATTTAACTGAAGATGAAGCTCGAAAACATGGTATACCCAGAGAGTTTCTACATCCGCTAATACCATCATCGAGATACATGAAGTTCTTCGTTTTCAGAGAAGACGACTGGAAGGATATTAAGAGCAATGAAGGTAAATGTTATATATTTATGGCTCATAAGCCGAGAACTCAGCTGCCACAGCAAGTCCTCAACTATATCAAGCTCGGTGAAACCATAATAGCCCTCAGAAAAGGCATCTATAAAGGGCAGCCAGTATCGAGGTCTAGGGCTGCAGATGAAAGACACAAACTCAAACGGTACTTCTGTGACTGGTATGATCTTGGAGGCGTTATTGACGCCCCAATATATGTTACTTATGGCGCTCGGTATTGGTTGAGGTTTGTTCTCTCCAAATTTAACTGTGTCCTAGACCATAGGATCCTTGCTTTAATACCTAGGGAGGGGGTAGAGTTTGATGAGGTTGAGTTGAAGGCTTTACTGGCATTCCTAAACTCCTCGTTCGGCCAGTTGCAGGCTGAAGTGAAAGGTAGAACTGCGGGCGGCGTGGCATTATTAGAGCTTGACGTTAAACCTTTAAGCGAATTCCTAGTTATAGATGTTAAGAGCTTACCAAGGGATGTTGTTGAGGGGCTCTCCAAACTATTTGATAAGCTTGAGGCTGAAGCTAGGAGGCTTGGGGGCGCGGATACAGCTGAGAATGTTTTCGGTCCCCAGCTAGCCGGAGAGCTTACGGGGAGGGATGTTACTGGGGGCGTTGAAGGACTATTCAATACTGTGATAAGGGAGATTGACTATGAAATAGCTAGAGTATTGGGGTTAGAGCATATTGTCGACTATGTTAGGTCAATGGTTATAGAGCTCGTCAAGCGCAGGCTCTCCAGAGCTGGGGAAGCTAAGACTTCAGCTATTAAAGGTGAGCCTTCCCATGTGGAGCTTAAGGGTAGGAAAGGTAAAGTTAAGGGTGTGAGGAGACCTAAACAGAGGACTCTAGAAGAATACCTCAAATAGGGGGTAGGCTCGATAGAATGCCCCCTCAGGAGAACTATTAGCATGCTCGAGGGTTTGAGGCATGTTTTGAGCGAAAGTGTTCAAAAATGGGAGCTAAGTTCAAGGTATATCAGTGGTATCTAACACTCAAGGTCTTGATCGTGTTAGCGCGCGGGCCGAGTGTTAGATATCAAACTAGGAGCACACACTACCGATATGTTTACATGTCACCCACAACACTCATGAAGTGACATGTTAAAATATTAGTAGGGCCCGGCACACCCATCAGGTGTTCTCTATAAAACTCAAGACCCCCTCCAGACTGGGGCCACATTAGGATTAAAGAAAACACCCTACGGTCATGCCTGGAGGTTCGTGGAGGCAGCTTCACGAGTCCATAAAATTGGGGAGGAAAAGTCTGGGAGTAGAACGGGAGAGAGCTAGCTATCACTAACACCGGGGATGTGCCGTTAGTCCTGCAGGGAGTCGGTATCGTGTGGTCGGGGACCGTAGTAGGGGGTGTGAGTATTTCTAGGGAGATAATCATGCCAGGAGAATCGAAGGAAATAGTAGTGCCTGCTCATATCTTCGAAGACTTTAAAGCATACTTTAAAGGAAAAACTATTGTCTTAGATTTCGTATTCAATTTCGCAGGAGCGCGTTAAGCGTATATAGAAGTCTTAAACGTGAGTTTCCCTACGGAATAGAGCTTCTTTTTATCCATAATTAATCCCGTAACTAGGGAAGAGAGGAATTATGTTTTGCTTCCTTAGAGGAAGGAGTAGCTGTGTGTAGACTGAATTATTTCTTCGAGATTGCTTTAAATTCCTTTAGCTTTGTTTTTTACTATGGTGTGCGTAATGATACTCTCAGACTTTGATTTGATTTGGTATCTTAAGTCGGGTAGGCTAGTAATCGAGCCTTATGACGAAGAGATAGTTAGGGAGAATGGTATAGATTTAAGAATTGGTAGCGAGATAGCTAAGCTGAAACCCTTGAATAGGGTTTTCGATACCAAGAATATTGCTGATGAGCAGATAGGTGAATTCTACGAGATCTTGAGTGGGGAGGAGTTCGTGATCTACCCAAATGAGAGGGTTCTCCTAACAACACTAGAATACGTAAAATTACCTAACGACATAATGGGTTTTGTTGAGCTTAGGTCTTCTTTCGCTAGACTAGGGCTCACAATACCTCCAACAATAATAGATGCGGGTTTTGAGGGTAACGTGACCTTAGAAGTCCACGGATCTGTTTTCCCAATCAAGTTGTATAGGGGTCAGAGATTCGCGCACGTAATATTCTCAAAGACTCTTAACCCTGTATCAAGACCTTACCGAGGCAGGTATCAAGGTCAGAGAGGAGTCACATTACCTAAATTCTAGTTATGAATCCCGAGTAGGTAGGGTGAGTAGGTAGCGGATGGGCACCGTAACTAACGAGTTCGTGGTTGTAGTGAGAAAAGACTTAGTAGGGTTTCTCAGACTCGTTAAGGAACTTAAAGGTAGCGTAACGTATTCTGACACGATATCGAATTTCACTAGATTAAAGTTTCGAGGAGAGCCCTGCAATAATGAATTCATTAATAACGTGGTTAGGTTTCTGAAAGAATCAAAAGACTTAATTGCTTCGTGCAGGTGCTTAATCACGTATGTTGATAGTCTACGTATTTTAGGAGACACTAGTAGAGGGTTAGCCGTAGTTAAGTCTTGCGCTACTGGGTGCGTTACTATGGGTAATAAGGTTTTGTGTGAGAGACGTGCGGAAAGTATTAACTTACTACTTGAGACTCTGGTTACGCCCTACAGTCTTAAGATAAGAGCATACCCGGTTACTGGTGGGGGTTACTTCTTAGCTTCGAGTAGTTTGAGGCAAGTTATTTCATGCGACGATAGCTTAATAAGAAAGTTGTTGAGTATAATGTGTGAACTAGAGAAATGCTTGAGTGGTGTCTGAATGAAGTTTCTTAAGTCATGGTTTGGGAGAGCCTTCACTTACAGCTTCTTATTCGGAGTATTTTTGGGGGTACTCTCCTACGTGTTAAGGGCCGTCGTACCGCAAACTAGCATGTTCTCGGACTACGTACTAGTCATTACGTACTTCATGTGTTACCCAATATACGCCGCAATACATAAGGTTTTGTTGGGGTTAAGCAGACCTAAGGGAGTCTCTATAGTCTATTCTGTTTCCTTCATAATGTGGATAACTACGTATGAAGTCATAATGCGTTATTTGGTTAGCTAGGAGAGTAGGTATGTGGAAGACTAATTAAAGCAGCTAAGTATTGTTGATAGCTTAAGCAGATGGAGGTTAAGAAGAATGATAAGAGGAGTCGTCTTTGATTTGGATGGTACGCTAGTTGATACGGTAGACCTACACGTAATGACCTGGGTTGAGGCGTGTCGTGAGTTAGGTGTGGAGGTGAGTGAGACCTACGTTAGAGGATTAGTAGGTCTTTCAGCTGAAGATATCGCTAAGAAGCTAGTAAGCGACTATAATAAGGCTTTAAGACTAGCTAGACTTAAGAGGAAAATTTACTTAGCTAGAGTTAACGAAGTAAAGCTCTTCCCCGAAGTTCCTGAAGTTTTAGAGGAGCTTAAGCGTGTTTACGGATTAAGATTAGCAGTAGCTTCCTCAACCAACGTAGAAACCATAGTTGCTGTGCTTAAGACAGGGAACATTATAGACTTCTTCGACTCCTTCGTAGGTAGCGACGTAGTTGATAAAGGTAAACCAGAACCAGACATGTTCGTAGAAGCACTCAACAGAATTGGTGTGAGACCTCACGAGTCCTTCATCGTGGGTGATACTGAATACGATATCATACCTGCTAATCTAATAGGAGCTGTCTCAGTACTTGTTTGTAGGAGTGAGTGTAGGAACTTAACCACTAAACCACGACACGTAATTAAAGACTTGAGAGAATTGAGGGTTCTTCTTAAGGAATACAGGTAAACACGGTATTAAAAAGATTACTACGTCATAACCTACTAGGTCTCCTCACACATGTTTTGCAGGAGATAAGGTAATTCAGGTATGAGTGTCTTAGTTTCCTCGATCATTAACCTAACTAACTCTCTTAATTCCCATTGCGCGTGTGGTGATAGTCTTAAGCATGCTATGTGTATGAGCTCTCTTAAATTGACAGTCATTAATAGTCTTGTTGTGACGGCTTGAGGTATTACGTACCTAGCGTCCTCGTAAGGTACGCCCGCCTTAATCATTTCATCGTAGAGCTTGTAGGCTTCCATCATGAGTCTCTTAAACTCATCCTCAAACCCTGCCTTAATCACTGAAGCTGGAATGATGTAATCTCTCTCAACTGCTGAGTATCTTTGACTCTCTTGAGTGTATGAGGCTATTCTATGCCTAACTAACTGATGTGAAGCTACTCTAGAAATCCCTTCGATGAGGAAAGTGAAAACAACGTGTTCTAGAACTGAAGGATACTTGAACGACTCCATGACGTGCTTTTCTACGTTCTCTTCCTTATACTCCTTCAGATAGTACTCAGCGTCTTTCAACCCTAGTTTGCCGGCCGAAGTCTTCACCGCCAACACTATGAGTCTTCTCAGATCTTCTAGGTGTCCTCCAGTCCACGCAACTAACTTAACACGCAAGATCGTCACCGCGGCCTCGCAGTATCTTTCCCGCAATTAATTAAGTATTCCTTCATGAAGTCTCTGATTACTACGTCCTCGCCAGGCCTTACTTCCCTAAACGTTTTCGCACTAAACCGGAATACTTTGACTTTCTCGTTGAGCCAGCAATCAGGGCTTAACCCAGCCTTAAAACATGTCTCAGCTAAGAACGTCTCGTTATCCCAGCAATACTCTACAGGGACTTCAGGAAGTAGTAGACCGCTGTAAAAGCTGTATTCCATCATTAAGCCGTCTCTCCCAATCAAAAACTCACTCGGTCTCTTCTTAGGATCTCTTGAAATCTCTACCATCTTAGAAAGCACAGAAACCTCGAAAATCACTTCTTTCAATTCCTCAGGTTCTAAAGGTAGAAATCTAGGGTCTTCCGTAGCGGCAGCTATGGATGCGTGAATCACGTTCAGAGCCAGAGGCTCAACAGGTTTTATGTAACCTATACACCCCCTCAACTCTCGTGCTTCAGCCCCGCTAATCTTAAGTAGAGTAACGAATGAGGCTCCCAGACCCCTTAATTTTTGCGGCGTGTTCTCAGGTAACTCAATAACTACGCCCCTAGTAACGTAATTCTCGACAGCTCTCCTAGCTAGCTTCACTAGGAAAGCTCCTTCCTCTATTGTTAGGTCTTCCGGATCAACATATGAGCTACACATACACTTAACCTAATTCTAATTAGTTAGAGCTTATTAATTAAGTCATTTGCTTTCTCGAGTATTAGGTTTATTGTTTTCCAGTGATTGCCTTGCCAGTAAATCTTACCGCATTTCCCGCATCTCCAGAATTCATCATACTTAGTAGCTACGTTATTCCCTAGTAAGGAGAGTGCTTCAGCCCTGCTTATCTTCATTAATAACGTGTTGCATTCAGGGCACCTAGTCCTTGAGGGATTGAAAGAAAGTTCTATGCCTGTCTTAGCAGCCACGCACGCGAGCATCTCCGCGATATCGTCATACGTAATTAAGACAACACTTAAGCCTCTCGCTCTAGCCCTCCTGAAAAGTGACTCGTCTCTGGTGAGAAGGGTTCTCCCCTCCTCCTCCGCAATACGCAGGAGTCTCCAGTCCTCGAAAGAACTAGAGTATAGGGTATCGTAGCCAAGTAGTCTCAACCAGCGTGCTAGATTCCCCAGCATAGTATCCGCAACGAACTTCACGATAGCCACACACGCATTATATCCTACAAAACATTTAAAACTAACTTATTAATCAGGAACTTCTAAGCTTGAATATATCTGTTCTGGAACCTATTACCTGACCAGGCAAATTCTTGTTGAATCTAGCTACAACTACTCTATTCTTACCGCTCCCGTGAACCCTAACTATCTTACCGTAGTAAGTGTTTCCGTAATCGTCTCTTACTAATACTTTAGCACCAACCAAATTATGCGGGTTCTTAAGTATTGTTGAAAGAATCTTTATGAGTACCTGGTTAGGATTCTGTTCTCTGTTACCGAAACCATAACCTAGTATCACGCCAGTCCCTAACTGCATCCGGATTTTCGAAGACATCCTTAACCTCCTATAATTACTTAATTTAGGTAGGTCTTAAAAGATTTCAGTATTACTTCGTCTGCTCGAGAACCCGAAATATTAAGTGAAATAAATTCTTCGTGCGGTCAGGGGGCTCCTAAGTCCTCACCATTCAGAGTCCGCCACACTCTTCATCCCAAGAGTTTATGATGAGTAGTGATTAAATTTTCGTTTCTTCTATCTTCTTTAACTGCTTCTTGTACATCTCTAGTATTTCTTTAGTGGTCGTGGCGTCTCTTGGTGTCTTGTCTGAGCGCCACCTAATAAACCTAGGGAATCTTATTGAGATGCCGGCACCTTTCTTTATTAAGTCTTTACAGCACGTGTGTGCTGGAGACAGCGTGAGTTCAGCTCCTATTATCTCAGCTACGTGATGAGGAAGTATCCAGACATCCGGGATCATTTCTGAGTCTACGTTGGCTGGCTTGTAGTTAACTACGTAAGGCTTAAGCATTTCAGTCATTTCTTCAAGATCTTTATCCGTGAATCCTGTGCCGACCTTACAGACACTCTTAAAAGTGTCTGTGTCTTCGTCGTAAGCACCCATTAGCAACGCCCCGAACCTACCGCTCCTCTTACCTCTCCCGGCGAAAGCACCTATGACTACTAAATCCACAGTATCAATCATTTCGCTCTTATAGTCACGCTTATACTTCACCCACAACCACCCTCTAGCACCAGCCTGATATATTGAGTCATTATGTATTGCTTTAACCATAACCCCCTCAGCACCGTCCTCAATAGCTTTAAGGAAGAAACTCTCGAGTTCTTGAGGATTATCAGTGATTACGTTATGAGCTATTCTGAAGTTGTCTGTTTCTTTAATTATTTTCTTGAGGACTTCCCTCCTGTATGGTAGTGGCTTATCTAGTAGGTCCTCACCCTCATTATACATCACATCAAACAAGAAAACACTTACTGGGATCCCCTTAACAGCTTCGAGAATTTCGTGTTTTCTCTTCCTATGCATTAGTTCTTGGAAAGGCATAAGGAACCCTGTCTCCGGGTCTACAGCAACGATCTCCCCCTCAACTATTGCTTCATTACTAAGTATGTTCGACTTAGCTAGCTCTACCACGTCCGGGTACTGGTGAGTGATGTTTTCCAGATTCCTCGAGAATATCTTAACCATATCTCCTTTCTTGTGTATCTGTCCTCTCTCGCCGTCATACTTATACTCTACTATAGCCTTACCGCCAACCTGCTTCAGTATTTCTTTAGGATCGCTCTCCCTGTTAGCTAGCATGGGTTTTATGGGCGTCCCAACCTCAGGTTTGATGTTCTCTATAGCTCTCATCCCTTGCTCAGCCAACATCTTAGCTATTAATCCTAGGTCACCCGCTCTAACGTAGTACGCTTTCTCTATCGGTTTCTCATACCTTTCGTCACCACCGAACACTATAGCTAAGGCATCAATAACAGTCATGTCCTGAATTCCGGTCCTCATATCCCCTGTTACGAACCTCGCTATATACCTGGCCTCAAGTGGTGAGGCTTCCTTAAATAAGCCGACCAACAAATTTATTTTGAGTGTCCTACTACCCTCACCAGTAGCTAGAGCTACCTTAGAGAAAACATCATACACTCTCTCAATGCTTAAAGTACCTGAACCCGCACCTCTACCCATGAATTTAGTTAAGTCTCTTGTTGTTGTTTTCTCGCTCTTCTTTATATCCTCGATCACTAATCCCGGGTCCCCCAACTCCCTAAACTTTTGCTCAATCACGGTCTCTCTAATCCCTGTTGCTCTAGATATTATCTTGACTAACAACTCCTCATCAACCCCTATCTCAGGCATCCCCATCCACTCAGGCCATATCCTGCCTAGTATGAAGTAGATAACCTTGTCTATGACTTCCTTAGGGGTAGACCTAAGCAGGTTAGCGAGTAAAGTAGTCTTCATATTCCTGGACGATGTTTTCTCTATTTTATCTAGAGCTTCAACAACTAACCTAAACTCCGTTACTTCACACCCAAAACACAATACTTATCAAGACTTAAATAAGTAAAACCTATACTGACTGTGTTCCGGATTTAATAATCCCAATACGTACTTATTGATTGATGATGAGAACCCGGCAAGAAGGTATTGATGCCTTCTCAGTGTTACGCTGAGTACGCTGGGATCATGTAGAGCTCTTCTCTCGGAAACTAGACCAAACGTATGAGATTGCTGCCTCAATCTCCCTGTATACTAGGTTGTTTATTCGGCCCTTGATTTCTATATCGTAAACATAGCCTCTCTTCTCGTTTATTCTGTAGGTCTCAACAACCCCCCTCTCTCTTTGTTCCTCAAGAATCCTTACGAGGAATGATGTTATGAGTGGGTGGTTAGCCGGCAGAGCCTCCGTGAGTATTACCCTAAGACCATCCTGCGAGACTATGACGTTAGCTACGACACTATCCCCAACAGCTATGACATCAACTCTTGATGCTTGAAGTACTGAAGCCTCAACACCCCTTCCCTCCTCAAGAATCTTCAGCAACTCCTCAAGATACTGGAGCTCGCTCCTCAGCTCTTCTATCTTCTTCCTCACGTAATTCTTTAGTTCCTCATCACCTGGTTTAGAAGTCTCACCCAACAAGACTCACCTCATAAAGTCTAAGAGTGTTTTCCTACGTTCTTTCGCTTTTACTTCATTCTCTGTTAATTCTTTGTATCTCGTGGCTATAAGCTTAAAATCTTCTTCAAGAGCTTTCTTGGGTGCTGGGTTGTAGAGAGCTGCTGCCGGGTGATACGTAGGTATGACTAGAGTCTTTCTCCCGAATAATGTGACCTCATACACGTTACCTCTCATTCTTGAGACGCCATACCAGCGTATCCCACCTAAAACCTCGATAACGTACCTGCCTGCATGATTACCTAAAGTAACTATGAGGCTCGGCTGGATTAGCTGAATTATTGAGTTCGTAAAGTATGAGCAACTACGTATTTCGTCCTCTAAGGGATCCCTATTCTCAGGAGGCCTACACTTCACAACGTTAGTTATGAATACGTTTTCTCTTCTTAAGTTGATGCTCTGTAGGAGCTCACTAAGAAGTTTCCCGGCAGCACCAACGAATGGTCTGCCAGCCTCATCCTCGCTTCTCCCAGGAGCCTCACCAATAAACATAATTTTAGTGTCGAGAGACCCCTCCCCAGGAACAGCTCTGGTTCTGTTTTCTGCTAGTCTACACTTCCTACAACTAGAAATCTCTAAAACTAGCTCAGACCACACAGCATTCTTATCCAAGCAACTACCCCCTACACTGATTCAGTTAACGCAATTATTTTTATTAAGCTTTACTCTACGTTCCACACCCAAAATATCTCCAAGCACCTATTCGTCGTGAGTAGCTGTTTCATGAACTAAATTTTTATTAGTCTAAGCTATAGAGACTGTGGGGAGTAGTTTGGGTGGGGGTAAAAAGAAGAAAACCATAACTGCTGCTGAGAAAGCTCAGAAAAAAGAAGAAGCTAAGGAGGTTAAGAAGCCTGAGAAGAAAGAGAAGTCTTCACCTGCAGGACTCACCGAAATAGATGAGTCCCTCCTAAACAAAGCATTATCTACTATAAAGTCATCTGACGTCGTGACCACGCATCAGTTAGCTACAACTCTGGGTGTCAGGATGTCACTCGCTAGGAAACTCATAAAGGAGCTGAGTACGAGAAAAGAAATAAGAGTAGTTGATAAGTTCAGATCCTTATACATAGTTAGGAAGCTTTCATAGGAAGTGCTTGAGTAGGTAGTGTTTTCTTAAGAACATGTAATTTAGGCTGACTCAGCTAGTAGCACGAGCGACTGCTTTCAAGAATATTAATCCTAGAAACAAGTAGATTATGTGAGGATGCAGGAGCATGATAGTTACTTTAATTAAGTGTTTGCGGGTGGTTAGCTAGTGGAGGAACTACTTAAGGCTACTGAAGGTCTTGAGAGCGTGATGGCTGACGTGCTTAGGGTTCTCTATATCTGCATGGGTTCGTTATGGTTGAGTGAGTTAATGAGTGAGTATAGGGTGTTTGTTGAAGCTCTGGGTGATACGCCGGCCTCAGAAGATGAGGTGAAGAAAGCTGTTAATAAGCTGAGTGAGATTGGGTTAGTTAGTATTAAGGAAGGGATAAGAGCCACTATGTCTCAAGAAGGCGAGAGAACGTACTTAGTCTCACTCAAGTTAAGTAGTCAGCAACTCACACTACTAAGAAATGATTCCAGAGTATCTAAGTACAGAGACTTATGGAGATACTACCTCAAAACTACGTGAGAAAAACAACACAACTAACTAGGACAGCACGCGTGCTTTAAACCTTGATAGAGGGAATTAGCTGGTGAAGAGAATGCTCATAGAAGTTAGTGAGGGTAGTGCGGACGTGCTGGAGTGGTACGACGAACTTAGTAGTGGTTATGAGGAACTCTACGGTGATGAACAATCACTCAAGTATACTCAAGTCTTTAAGGAGTTGTCGTTGAGAGATCGCCTAACGAGTGAGAATCAGGTAATCCTTGACTTAGGTTGCGGCGTGGGCGGCTTAATCAGGTTCATACGTAACGAATTCCCTACTGTTATGTCCTCCTACTACGTAGGTCTAGACTTAAGTCCCTCAATGTGTTTCCTAAGCAGAGAACAGATAGATCGTGCAGGATTATTAGGAGATGTAGTAGCGGGAGATATTTTCAGGCCACCATTCAGAGATAGAGCAGCAAACACTATCCTCTCAATTACTGTACTGACTTGCAGAGACTCTCTAAGAGAAACAATCCTTAACTTCAGGAACCTACTGAAAAGCAACGGCTTACTTTGCTGTACAGTCCTCTGCTCTGAATCCTCCCAAATCTTAGAGGGTGTCTTAGATTTATGTGAAGCTGTTTTCACAGTAAGTCAAAGAGAGATATTATGTGTTACTAAGTCATGACTACTTGTTTTAGCTTAACTTGAGGGGTTGAGGGTGAGCTCAGGGTACGCGAGAATTAAGAAAGCCTTGAGTTCTCTTGATGTCGCGGTAATAGTTAAGGAGTTAAGCGAACTAATCGTTAATTCCAGAATAGATAATGTTTTCCGGGTGAGTGATAACTCACTACTTCTTAAGCTAGTTCTTAGGGAAGGGAAGCATACGCACCTTATTATTGAGGGGGGTAGTAGGGTATCCTTAACCACACATCCCGGCGTGGGTGATGCGTCAGGCAGGACCCCGCTTTTCAGGCGTTACTTGAGGGAAGGAATTATTTCAGGTATCACCCAATACATGTTTGAGAGGATAGTGATATTCGAGATTAAAGGAGCTGAGAATCTCAGACTCGTAGCTGAGTTATTACCGCGTGGCATAATAGCTTTGATTAATTCAGAAGGTAGAGTGCTAGTGAGTACTAAGGATCTCAGCACTAAGGACAGGAGTGTGAGACCAGGACAGCCTTACGTCTTCCCTCCAGTCCTCCCGGACGTGAGGAGGGTTAGTAGAGAAGAGTTTATTAATTCACTACGTAGGGAGGGGGAAGTAGGTAAAGCTTTGGTTAAAGTTTTCGGAGTGCCCCCGGAAATCATTAACGAAGTACTGGATGAGTCGTTTAGGAAAGCTCCCCCACCCTCGTTAAGTGAGGAGGAATTAATACGTATTCACGACTTAATCAAGACTTTTATTGAGGGGGTCGTAGAGAAGCCTGAGCCTGTTATTGTTGTGTGCGACGGCAATTATATTTCGTTTCACCCCTTCCAGCCAAGAAAACTCGAGAGCACATGTAAGACGAGTTCCTTCAGGTTATTTAATGAAGCTGTTGATGAGTTCTTCCAAACTCTCAAGAGTAAGGTTGTGGAATCTGCTGAGGAGGTTGAGGAGAGGGATAAGACCAGCCTTATGTTGAGTAAAGCTAGAGAAGAATACGATAAAATGATTAAGACTCAGGAAGACTTAACTGAATTAATTAAGCTGATCCAGGAAAACTACGAACTTTTAGAGAGTATTTGGGGCTGCGTATTAAGTAAGGTCAAGAGTAGTGGGTGGGAATCAGTAGTTTCGTGCGGTATTACGAAATACAATAAAGCTTCAGGAACTTACGAGGTAGTTCTTCACGGCAGAACACTTAATTTCAGTATACTTAAAGACTTCAAGTCACAATATTTTGATTTAGTAAGAAGATTGAGGAGTCTTGATGACAAGATTAAGAGAACTGAGGAAGTTCTTAAGAGCCTGGAGGAAAGATTACGCGCGATAGATTCTTCCATCAAAGAGAAATCACGGAGAATTCCTGTATCAAGGTCTTTTCAGTGGTATCACACGTATTACTGGGTAATTACGAGGAACGGTTTTCTAGCTATAGGTGGTAGGGACGCGGGACAAAACGAAAAAATCGTGAGGAAGTTCATGAGGGATAAAGACGTATTCATGCATGCTGACCTACACGGAGCTCCAGTATTCCTCGTGTTTACTGAGGGGCGTGAGGTGCCGGAGGAAGACTTAATTGACGTAGCTGTTTTAGCAGCTTCCTATAGTAGAGCCTGGAAAGAGGGGTTACCGGCAGTGGATGTTTTCTGGATGTACGGTTCTCAAGTAAGTGTTGCGGCACCAGCGGGTCAGTACTTACCTAGAGGGTCTTTCATGGTGTACGGCAAGAAAAACTACATCAAGAACGTCAAGCTAGAGATCTCAGTAGGTATTCAGGTCCGTGATAACAAGTACTACGAGTTGGTTTCCGGACCTCCTGAACTCCTGAAGAGTAGGTGCCAAGTACTAATGACTTTAGAGCCTGGTGAAACAAAACCTGAAACCGTAGCGAAAGAATTTATTGAGTTATTACAGAAAACCAAGTACTTAGTGAGAGACCTCAGGGTAGATGACGTTATTAAGTACATACCTGGCTCCTCAAACATTACTGAGAAGGTCGTGGTTGATTAGAGTTACGTCAACCTTAATTAGTTGGTGTCAGTAAGATATATTACTCTGCAATACGTATATTACTTGGTGTGAGTTTGAAAGTTAGATCATTCACTCAAGTTAATTACCCTAAAATATCTTCTGACACCCTGCTTACACGAGCTAGAGCAATTATGCGTGACTTAAGTCTTAGGTTACTCCCGGTAGTTAGGGAGGGTGATTTTCTTGAAGGTATTCTGCGTAGAGAGCACGTATTAAGCATATCCTCTACTAAGTCCGACATCACGGTCTCACAAGTCGTGGAGAACCCGCCCGTTGTTTTTAAGGTGGGGGAGGACGCGCACAAAGCTTTCGAGATTATGCTTGAGTTTGATGAGTGGTACGTGCCCGTAATCAATGAGGATACTGGGAAATACGTAGGTATTCTGTCAATCGATTCTTTCTTGCGTGCGGTGCTCGCGAAGAACGTTAAAGCACATGAGAAGCAAATTTCCGAGATAATGACTACTAGGGTTGAGTATGTTGTTCCGGAAGACTACGTTAGTAGGGTTTGGAGAAAAATGATAACTTTCAAGTATGCTGGTTTCCCTGTAGTCAGGGAGAAGGATTTAGTGTTGGTCGGCATAATAACGCAGCACGACCTACTTAAGAAGGGTTATACTAGGATAGAGCTGGAGTCTGAGTCAGGACCTAAGCTAGGTCCTCGAGTCAGGGAAGCTATGACTACTCCTGCCGTAACCTTAAAACCTTATAATAAGGTTCGCGACGCTCTCAACCTGATGGTTAGGAACGACTTCGGGAGGATACCGATAGTTAATGATTCTAACGTTCTTGTAGGCATAGTAGATAGGAGTGATTTATGTAGGTGTTATTTAGGAGGTGGTAAATCTGGTTAAAACATACACGCCTCGTAGATTACGCGAGAAGAATAGGTGGCTGAGAAGTGATGGTAAGCCAAACTTTAAAGACAGGCTATACTCCAGAGAACCTGAGTTAGGTCCTCTGGTGAGAAGGGACGTACCGTCAATCAATACGTTAGCTACAGTACTAAGAGCTTGCGAACTCATGAGTTCCCATAACACGCGCTTAATAGCTATTACCTCAGGTAAGGGGGGAGTGATTGGGGTTGTTACGGCTATGGATATAGTGGATTATCTTGGGGGTGGGTCTAAGCACGGCTTAGTGAGTGTCTCAGGTTTTGAAACCATACACGAAGTTCTCAACTTAAGTATTGGGAAAATAATGAATGAGAACCCGATCCTCATCGATATCAACACGCCTCTCTACAGAGTGCTTGAGTTAATGGTTAACTACGGTCTGGGCGCGGTGCCCGTAACTAAGGAAGATTCTTACGTGGGGGTGCTGACAGAGCTTGAGATAATGAAGTATCTCTCGGTTAAGTATGTGGGGGTACCCGTACATAAAGTCATGAGTAGGGAGGTTCTCTCAATTAATTCCGGCGCTTCCCTAGAGGAAGCTATGTGGATGATGATATCGTTGGGGGTTAGGAGACTGCCCGTCATAGATGATGATCAGATTAAGGGTATGTTGACTTGGAAAGACATCATAGACTTGGTAGGTACGCACAAGATTTATGAGGTGCTCAGGTACGGCTTATTGAGAGAGTTTAAGTCCTTAAGAGTTTCTGACGTGATGAGCACGAACGTTGATGTAGTGAGTCCTTACGCGGATTTGGGGGAGGTTGCTTCCGCGATATCGAGAACAGCTACTTCATCACTCCTGGTAGTGGAGGGGGGTGTTGTGGTAGGTATAATAACTGAGAGAGACGTTATTTATGGGTTGGTGGTGAGTTAGGTGCCTCCCAGAGTAACCTCGTATATGAGTTCCCCAGTCATAACAGCTAAGAAGAACGATAACTTAGCTCACATAAGGAACCTAATGATTAGGCATAAGATAGGTAAGGTAGTTATAACGGAGGAGGATGGGGAGACCATATACGGGATAATAAGCAAGAGCGACTTCGTGAGGATTCTCTACAACCGCAAGAAATACATAAAGCCTCTTGATATGTTATTCGCTTACGAAATCGCTACTACTCCTGTCCTAGCTGTTAGAGATAATAGAACTATTAAGGCGGTAGCTCAAATAATGATTAAGAGAGGCATAGGCTCCCTCCTAGTCCTGGATAAAGACCAGAAGCTAATAGGTATAGTGACTAAAGCCGACTTAGTGAGAGCTTATGCCGAGAAATACCACGGAATATACGATGTAGGTGATTTCATGAACAGAAATCCGCCGACAGTCTCGCTGTCTCACTCCATATTCTACGTTATAGACTTAATGAGTGAGACAGGTATTGGTAAAGTAGTTGTAGTGGAGAAAGGAAAACCAGTCGGCGTGATAACTAAGTCTGATGTTATGTTCTTGAATATTGAGGGGCTCTTAAGTGTTGGTAAGGTTAAGTTCGTTAAGAAACGAGGTATTAGTGGTCGAGGGTTTGAGAGCGTTGTACGTATATACTCACTCCCTATAGCTGGTGACGTGATGACTCCTAACCCTATAACAGTCAAGCCTACGGAAGATCTCGCGATAGCGGCTGACGTGATGACAAAGAATAGGATAGGTACTTTACCGGTAGTTGATGATGATGGCAATCTAGTAGGTCTGCTAAGTAAGCAAGACATACTGAACGCTCTACGGCAGGTGTGATCATGGATTCTCTAGTTCTAGTTAGTGAGGTTGCTTCTAAGAATTTTCTTAGGGTAAGCAAGAATGAGTCTCTAATAAACTTAATAAAAGAAATGCGTAAGAAGAATACTGATAGAGCTCTTATTTATCGTGATGAGACTCCTGAAGGCATAGTAACTAAGAAAGACATAATAACTAAGGTTGCTATGAGTAGGACTAGGAGATACCCAGTATCAGCGCTTCACGCTTCCTCAGTAATGAGTTATCCTTTAATAACCGTGAAGAAGGATATGCCTCTCTCTAAAGCTGCTAGGATGATGATTGATAAAAACATAAGTAGTCTTCCAGTAAAAGACGAGGAAACGATTACCGCGTTACTAACTAAGTGGGATATTGCTGAAGCATTAATTAAGTCACCAGCACCGATTTCTCAGATCATGACGCGTGACGTAATAACTATAAGAGACAC
>CALIBI010000057.1 GCA_938045815.1 uncultured Sulfolobales archaeon
CCAGCACCTATTAGGGATGCTAATACGTTACATGCATTCATTAAGTCAATAGCTCCTAGGGCTTATGACTCACACATATCTACGTTTGTTATAGGACCTCTATACTCTAAGTTTCCAAACCTAGCTGAATGTGTTGATAAACTGCTTTCTAGTATGCGTGTACAGCAATATCAGGTATATCCGTTTCAGACGTATCAGTACCCATATACGTATCAACCAACTTACTACCCTCCATATTACCCTCAATACTACCCTCCACACCAACCTACATACCCAGTAAGACCTCATAGAGTTTATAAGATAGTTGTTGATGGTCAGGAAATTGAGACTGATGAAGCTGGTTATATGGCTTGGCAGAAATATCTTAAGGAGAGGGAGGAACATGAGATGAGGAAGAAGGAGCATGAGCTTATGATGAAGAAGCTTGAAGCTGAGATTAAGAAGATGTCTGAGGATAATGAGAATAGGGTACCTATACCTATTAGGATTGGTGATAAGGAGGTTCAGATTCAGGTACCTGAATCACTAGCACCTCTATACCTTATAAGTATAGGTGATTCAGATAGTGTTGAAGAGCTTAAGAGGAAGCTTGATGAGGAGAGGGAGGCTAGGCATAAAATTGAGTTAGAAATACTTAGGAAAGAACTTGAGGAAGTTAGGAATAGGCCTTCATTCATAGAAGAACTTAGGCATTACCATGAAATAGCTGAGGAATTAGGATTTCAGAAGACTGGACGTACAACTGCAGACCTACTTAACTCACTGTTTGAGAGGATAGATCAAAGAGCTGCTCAGATAATAAGTAAGATACCTACAACTACTAATGAGTGGAAACCTGAGGTAAAGATGGGTGTTGAGGAGAGGAATAAGAAAGCTGAGGAAATACTTAGTAAGTTAGATAAAGCTGAGGAAATACTCAAATATGAAGATGAATTAATAAGAGCTGCTGCTAAAGTAAAACCTAAGGTGGTTGAGTGAGTAAGAACGTTAAGAACATATTAGAAATTATAGTAGAATCAGCTAACAACATAGTTGAGAACGTAGATAAGCTTACTAAGATGTTAGATAAGAACATTAAGAACTTAGACATAGCTCTTAAGTCAGTAGACAGTAAGTTACTTGGTAGTATACCTGAAAGCATAATTAAATCTGAATCAGAAGAATTCGTAATGTCACCTAGCTACCCAGGTCAGTCACCAATAGACTACTGCCTTGAATGCCTCCCAGCTGGAACGATAATATATGGTAACCATGGATTATATAGGATAGAGAAGTTAAGAGCTATTGAATATGGAGTTAGGGCTAGGGTTTTAACGCATAAGGGTAGGGGTATGACTCCCATTAAGTTCTTCTCAAGGGAATACTCTGGCCCTATAGTAGTTATAAAGCAATACTATACTAACATACCTTTGAAGATAACTCCAGAGCATCCAGTCCTAGCCGTTAGAAACGTTAGGAAACCTGGTAGTGAGTGGCAGGATAGGGGAGTTGATGAAAGTAGGGTTGAGTGGGTCCCAGCTAAAGACCTAACTGTTAGTGACTTCATGGCATTCCCTAGGATTAAGGAGGTTAGGGATCTAGAGCTTGTCAGTGAAGGTCTTGCAGAACTGTTTGGATGGTATGTTGCTGAGGGATGTTTAACTAAGAATAAGAGGGGTTTGAACGTAACGTTCAGTCTAGGACGTCATGAGAAGGATAGGATAGAGAGGGTTATAGGATTGATAGAGAGGGTTTTTGGTTCAAGCCCATCGGTAACTGAGAAGGGCTCTTCTGTTAGGATAACTATTTCAAGTAAGTACTACGCACCGTTATTTGAGCAGTTTGGTATTAGAGCTGAGGATAAGGACATACCTACATGGTTCCTATACCTACCTGAGAAGAAGCAGTATGCATTCCTGAAAGGGTATTTCGGAGGGGATGGATATGTGAGGAATATGAAGAAAGGGAAGAAAAGTAGTGTTGTAGTTATTAACGCTGCTACAGTTTCTATGAATCTAGCATATAGGCTTAGACTACTACTATTCAGGCTTGGAATACTCAACAGTATAATGGTTGTTAGAGGTGGGAGAGGTGTTATTGAAGGTAGGGATGTGAAGGTAAGAGATGCATACCATATAAGGATTACAGGTGGGTCTGCTATGAAACTACTTGAGAATATCGGTATTAGTTATGTGTATGAGTATAGTGGTGGTAGGAGTGCTGGCTTCAACTACGGTTGGGTTGAGGAGAACTACGTATTCATACCTATAAGGAGTGTTAGCTTTGAGGAGTTTAGTGGGGTAGTATATAACATCCATGTTGATGAAGATGAAAGCTACCTAACAATACATGGAGCTCTACATAACTGTTTAAGCCGTCATCACATTAAGGCTTTAGGTCTGCTTGAAGAAGCTGAGAGGTTTAGCATTAATAAAGGTGTTATAACTCCTGAGGCTAGGAAACGTATTGAAGCTGCTTTAAAGGAGATAGTCACATCTGAAGAGGATTTGAAAGCACCTGTTAGAGATCCTGAACTTGCTAGGATTATTGATGAGATTAAGGCTAAGCAGAGGGAGTTTAGAAAGTGGGTTTGGTCTGAGGGTTTGCTAACAGTTGAGGATGACTTAAATAAGCTTAGAGAGGCTATTAGACGTGTTGATTACTTAGTTGACTTAACTAGGAAGGCTTCTGAGTTATATGACTTAAAGTACGGTAAGTCTAATTACTACTCATTAGCTAGTGAGCTATCTGAGAAGTACTCAATTGATATTAATGAGGCGTTAAAGCTAATACGTGGCCTACTATCAGATAAGCATGAAGATGTTTTAGAATCAGTTGAGAAACTTAAAAATATTGGTGCATTAGATTATATTACTGAGCGTGTTGGTGAGATGATTAAGAAACCTAAACCTTCTGAAGAACCATGTATAACGTGTTTAATAAATCCTAGGAAGTTCTTCGAAGAACTATGTAATATGATAGGTAGTGAGTGCTGGGACCTACTAGATCAGTTTAAGAACGGTAAGATATCAGCTAATGAACTATATGTTAGAGTTAGGAAGTTAGGTGAGTCTAAGGGAATTACAGATGATGACATAAATAAGTTGATCAACAAACTTAGAGGGATTAAATGAAGGGTAAGAGAGTTACAGTAAGGTTAAGTGATGAACACATATCTACGTTGGATGAGCTAAGAAGGAGGCTTAAAACTAACAACATATCTGAATGCGTTAAGTTCTGCATAAACTTCACAAACGTAGTGTTATCATACACACCATACAGTGATGGTATGGCTAAGTCAGTTGAGGAAGCTGTTAAAAGGACTTTCAAGATATGTCAGACAAAAACATAAATATTCTTAATGATAGACAAACACGGTGATTTAATGGCTAAGTTCACTGGCAGAGAAGTGGTTGAGAAACATAAGAGAGCGCTAGCAAAGTGTAAGGGTAAGAGCGGTTGGGATTTACTTGAATGTGTAGTTGACTCAATGAGAGAAGAATACGGAAAGGTATAACAGCACTAAAAACTATAACAACATATTCAAATTAAAAATATTTTTTTATATTAAAACTCTATCACATTATTATTCTTCATCTACTTAACCAACACGAACTTAGATGATGTAAGCTTTAGATTTCAAGTTGAAAAATATTATATGGTAAAAAGAATTTAGGTTTTACAGTACTTACGTTCATCTGCGTAGTAAGCAATCATCTTCTTCTTCAACAATTGGTCTAATGCTTCATCAATTAACTCATCAGCTACTTTCAACTGTTTTTTTAAGTCCTCATACAGCTTTGACTCATATACGCAGTTCCTCGCAGCTAACTCAGCGATTAAAGTAGCAACAACTCTCTCAACACCCACCTCCTTAACCTCCTCACCAACAACCTCCTCAACCTCCTCATATGTCGGCACTTCCCTCCTACCACCAACTAATGAATACACCTGATTAATCAGATACAAAGCTTCATTCAACTTAGACTCAAGCACATCCAACCTAACATTCAAATCAGACAATATATCAGATTTAATATCCACTAACACCTCATCTAACTTCTTAATCAAGTCAGCACTCTGAGTTTGAACTACGGAAACCTCCTTCACCTGATTCACCTGAGTTAGTGGAGTCTGAGTCTGCGGAGCTGTCTTAACTTCCTCGACTACAGTACTTTTATCACATACCCATCTAAACGTGTAGTTACTGTAGTCTATGCACGGTTCTCTTTCTAGAACAACTGTCTTAACATAGCCAGCTATGTAGCCAGCGCTCAAATTAGTCATTCTCGAAGCCTCAGCAACACTTAGAGTACCCAGCTGCTTAACAGCGCTAACAATAATGTTGACAGCTTGATCGATTGCAGACCTCCTAGGATTACCCATACCGAAACTCCCATATAAATCTCATATAAATTATATATAAATCTTATATATAAATCTTATAAATGAAAACACGCGTCTCACATTTATACATTTATATATATCTATATAAATAATAGAGAAAACTAAGTTAGAAAATTTGCAGTTCATTTAGTTACGCATATTTTTGTATAATGTTCTAATATAAGAGAATCTCTTATATTAGAATTAAATCAACTAGAAAAAACTAGTAAAACTAACTCTCTAATTTATATAGATATATATATAAATGTATATATGTGAGAGGGATAACTCGGTAATCACTTCTGTATATATAATTTATATATATGAGATATATAAAAAGAGCTAGTCTGTTTTGTAGATGCGTTTTCTTCTTCGCACTATCTCAATTCTATTGCATTGCTGAATCAGTTGTTCAGCTCTATCGCTCTCTTTCAGTAAGTACTTCCTCACAGTTAGATATCTACCGCAGTAATGACATCTAGCTCTCTTATCAGATGTAGTAACTACTTTATTACCACATCTCGGGCATTGAACTAATTTATACTTCATAGGCTTCAGATAGGTCCAGATAGATTTTTCCTAATTGTTGAGGTTATATTGCTTAGCGATTGGAGTGGTAGGCCTACGGTCCTAGCTATTTTTAGTAGTGAGTATTTAGTCTTAACTCTGATAGCGTAAGCCACTAGAACTCTGTGAGTTCTCTCAGGTAGTTTAGCCTTCAAACCTTCAGCAATCCTAATTATTTCCTCAATCTCATCATCTCTCAGCTTTAACCTCCTACCAGCGATGATAGCTATATCCCTGATGGTTGGTCTCCACTTACCCCCGAAAACCCTTGAGAATTCCTTACAAACATTCTTAACACCCCTATAATTAACAACGTTAATAGGGTAACACATGTTAACCATATCAACGAAATCACGTAGGTCTAAATCGGTAACCACGTTATTAATTAACGAGTAGTAAAGAGCTGCAGAAATTATTGGTAGGCTAACACGTCTACCAGTAATAGCTGAATACCTAGCTAAGTAGTCCTTAGCAAGCCTAACAATTTCCCCATCAAGACCTAGTAAACTACCTAGTAATTCTATGCTTGACCTATCACTCATCTAAGCCTTACCTCCCTAACCCTAACACCAGAACCACTACTACTAGATGTTAGCATAAGCCTAATAGCAGTTCTAATCAACTCAGACCTACTAACACCTAACCTACTAGCTAACCTATCGAGACTCTCTAATACCTCATCACTTAGTTTAAACGTGACTACACGCATAGCCTAACACCTTACCTACAAAACCATCAACTAAGTCATGGTGTTGAGACCTAACATGAACCACACCATCCCTAACACGTTTACCACATACAGTACAGTAGTTACCGTAGACTATTGGTTTAATACCAATAACTAAATCATACACTGAGTTGAAGTACTTACCACACCTAATCCAATTACCGGCAATCCTCCTAACACCGCATAAGCTATTCCTAACTAAGTACTTGTTGACCTTCAACTCATAACTTATATCAGTAGGTCTGTAGTTATGCCTAATGTATAGGTTTAGAACATCTAATAGGTAATGACCTGCAAGCCTATAAGTAACTACGTACTCAACAAACTCTTTAAAGCTATCCATCATGACCACCACACTGATCAGCTAACCTACTCAACAACTCCCTAAGACTTTCAACACCATCCCTAACGCTCTCAATCTCATCGATCAACTCATTTAACACAGCATATATCCTACCTATAGTTAGAGCTAGATCTCTATCCACACCTAACACCATCCAACTTATTCAGAAACTCCCTCATCAAACCATCGATCCCCTTCTTCCTACCAAACCTAACTAACTCCCTCACCAACTCATCATAACTACTGCAAACCCTAAACCAACACTTACTCTTAGCCCACATTCTATCATAAGATACTAAATCATACCTCAACACATACCTACGATCCTCAGTGAGATACAGTGTTAGAAACTCATCGTAAACCACACGCCAATCCCCAACCCTGAACAACCTCCAACCCTTAAATGTCAACGATCTACCGGGCATACCTACGTAGTACTCCTGAGGTTCTCCTAAATTACACGGATCAGACATAGGAACACCGTATAATTATCAGTAATGTGGTTTATATATTTATATGAAAATCAATACCATAAAATATAGGTAAAGTGAAAACATTAAAAATATATAAGTATATGATTGGTTGATACGTTTACTTATTCTGAACTGTGTTAGGGGATATGCTTCTAGCTTCAACCCCATCGTTCTTAGCACAGACAATAACGTATTCGTGGGCTATTAGTGGGACATCGGGGAATTTCTTATAGTATAAAACTCTCCAGAAGTTCATGATATGTAGTCTGAGTTTATATAGTTTAATTAGTTTGAAGCCAACGTTATCCAATAACCTCCACGTTATGTATGGTAGGTCTACTACTTTCTTATTACGTATAAATGGTTTAACGATGACTATAGCTAAGCCACCGGGTTTTAACACCTTAAACATTCCGCTGTAGACCCTAATCATAGCAGTTATGTATGTCTCACCTTCACCTTCATATGGTCTATTATCAATATTACCAGGGTTTGAAGGGTACTTAATTCCAACTTCTGCTAACCTCTTAGTAGGGTACTCTCCATGACTGAAAATCCCATATGGTGGGCTTGTAATTATAATGTCTGTCTTAGATTTCAATAACTCCGTTAGTTTCCTAGCATCTCCTAGAATTGTTATCATTCTACCTTTTGGGGCTAGTGTCTTAGCTTTCTCAACTTTCTCCCTTGCTTTTTCCATCCATTCATAGAACTTAGGCTCGATATCTATGCATATCGCATCTCTGCCGTGTAAAGCTGACACTACACATGTTGAGCCCGTCCCAGCGGTAGGGTCTAATATTAGGTCACCTGGGCTTGTATAATTCCTGACTAAGAACTCTATGAGGTAGATGTTAGCCTTAGCTGGATGTGCTATAGCATGTTTTAAATACGGTCTATATGGACCGAAGACTGGGACTGCTGGGTAGTCAAGTTCTTCAGCTTCCATTAAATTCTCAAGTTCACTTCTAAATTCTCTAAGATTTGAGTTAAGGTTAGTCATAGCTAACCTAATATTCAATGGTTATCAACCCCTAAAAGCTTACCATATTCGTTATGTTTTGACATAAGAGCACCATTCATTTATGAATAATGTTATTTATATATTTATATGAAAATCAAATTATGTAATATAGGTAGATAGAAAGTATTATAAACCTCTAAACATATTATTAACTGGTGATACAGGTGGAAAAAGTTAAAAAATACGTTAAGATTGAGGGGTGGATTTCCCAAGAGTTAGATATTATGGTTAGGGATAAGGCGGCTAGAAAGTATGGTCTTAGGAGGGGGTCACTTTCCAAGGCCTTAGAAGAGGCGTTGAAGATGTGGTTAGCCAACGAGGCTTAACCACCTAAACGCTCTAAGTACCTTCTTAACGCTAACTCAGCTATGTACTGATACTCAAAACCTCTAGTTATTGCTTCAATTATTAACGGTTTCCAAACATCAGTTTCTACTCTAACAGCACGTCTAACACGTTTCACGTTAGGTAGTTGTGGGAAGTCCTCCTTACCGTTCTTAATTAAATCTAATTCATATATGAAGGCATCTGTAAGTAGGTCTGTAATGGTCTTATCTTCCATCTTAGCAATAACTTTAGCCTTAAGCCATATGTCAGGATCTACTGCTATTGTTGTGTTAACCCTAGACATACACACACCTAGTATATATATGTTTTAGGATTTATAAATTTTTATGAAATGAAATAAAAATATAAACTCAGTAAGCATAAGTATATTGGGTATGCCCTCATACCTAATACTTAACAACGTGTTAATATATGTAAACGGAGTTAGAAGTATTGATAGGGTATCAAATGAATACATCATTGACATCTACGGTAACGTAGTTATCTACGGTAATCAATACGTAGTTGATGTGAGGGTAGGTAGGGTTAGGGTTATATCTACATCTATTGATAGGCATGATGACCGAGTGTTAGTTAGCTGTAGGTCTTCAATGATATCGATAGGTAATGAGTTAAGGGTTGTCTGCTATGAGTGACGTTTAACGTTCTCTAAGAAATTACCTATGGTTACATACACGTCGTTTAGCACATCTAGTATTAGTTTTTTAACATCTTCAGGTTCTGAGGTATACATGTCCATAAGTCTAAATACCATTACCTTTAAGTACTTTATCTCACGTTCACTCAATTTAGATAGCCTACGGTACCTACCCTCGTAGTACATACCCTCACCACTCCCTACGTAGTGATAGCTAGCACTACGTGTTTCAGGGTCGTAGTGATATACGTAGTAGTATGGCACACCTCTATAAGGCTTCTTAAACAAATAACCGTTAGAACCGCAGCGTGGGCACTTAACCTCTATTCTTTGTTTTTGCATAATTCATTAATTCCTCCTCAGCTGTGGGACTATTAATTAACTTCTGAACAGCATACTCAACTATATCATTAATTGTAAGATCTGTTTTAATCTTAAGTATGTTCATCTTAATATACGTATCAACATCAACTGCATATGTAGTTCTAATCCACCTTTTATTAGGTGGTACACCCTCAGACATACCTACCACCTAGTATGTATATGTATCAAAGTTTATAAACTTTAGCATATAAAAATAAGAAAAACAATAAAGAGTAGTATGATAAGACAAACTTAAGAATGAAAGTAATAAAAATAAAAAAGAATTCAGTTTTAGGTTAATCGGTTGATGACTTAAATGTTCTTAACTCGGCGTCGTGCATTTCAACTCTAATTTTCCCATCCTTACCTTTGATTTCGTAGACCCACACAGGGTTAAGCAGTCCTAATTTTTCATCTCTGATAAACGTCATGTAACGTTTGATAATTTTCTCCCCATCTGCGAGTTTTATCTTAGTTGTTTGATTTTTCTTTGGTCTATATGCTATTAACTCAGTGAACTGACCTTGAATTTCTATCATGTTAAAGTCTGGTGCATATGTTATTAGCTCATTATCGTTAAGCTTAAATCCTAAATCCTCCATACATAATTTATGTGCGTAACATGTCATAACCCATAGGTCATCTATTTTTTCACCGAAACCTAAGCCTTTAATAATTGTAAATACTTTGTAACCTTTCAGGTCTAGACGTTCAGCTATTGCATATGATAATGCTAATGAACCAATACCATCAATCAATTCATCAACATCAAACATTACAAGTCTTTCATTTTCAATTAACTGCTTAGCTAACTCACTATCAAACATTTTACTTTCGCTTACTTCACGTACCCAGCATGTCTTCTGCTCTAATCTTTGATTTGACTTAAATATTATGAGCTCAGCAACATCTCCGTCATATATTTCAATAGCTTTGTACTCTTCTGGTAGATATCTTATCAGTCCATCTTCGTACTTAATTCCTAGCCTTTCTAATTCCCATTCGGTAACCTTCTCTGAAGCGTTTATAATAACCCATACTCCGTCTCTCTTTTTCCTTAAATACCCGTCGTCAACATAAACCACCACTTCATTACTATTTCTTTCCAAAGCTTCAGCAATAGCTTCCGTCAGCAGTATTGATTCAGCAATTCCAGCTAAGTACAGCTTATCAACGTCTAATATAATCAGACGTCCTTCATTAATTAGTGGTTCTGGATCGTCAAAGTATCTACTATCATTTGTGTAAGGTACCCAGCATTCCTGCTCGGCCATTACTCATTCCTCAGTACCTGCTCTCTTAAATAACGCTCTCAAAGCTTCTATGTTTTCAATTTTCTCACAGTTCAAAATCTTATTATAACTATCACTGCGGTTTCCTGTATATCCCTTATGTCTTACCCAGAGCTTGAACGGTTCTGTAGTTATGTAAATGACATGTCCTCCCTCGTAGTAAGGTATACTATACCTTTTCGTCACCACAGTTCTCTTATATATAACACTTTCTTTAGGTATTTCCTTAATGAATCCTGCTGCTTTGTTTTCATCAAAGTCAATGCTAAACACTGGTTGGGAATCAAGTGTTAAGAGATAATGATGCGTGTCGCCCTCGGCTTTTGAGCTGTAGTATGATTCAAATGGTGCGATAACTGCGTATAGTGTTTCCCCTCTTTCAAGTCTCTTAATAATTTCTTTCAATTCTTCTACCATCTATCTCACCTCTCTAGAATCCCCAGCACTTACTCCACTACCCACGTGGGCTGGGGTCACGTAGGGCATTGTGGTTGGGCTTAAGTTCATAGTACTTGAAACTTGCGTTTTAACCATTATACCCCCACATCACTAGTAGTTTCGTAACTTATAAATCTTTATGAAAATAAGTAGGTAAAACACATCTATCCCCCCGGGGGTATCAGTTATATATAAATATAAATCAAGGAATTAATATAAAATAAAAATAAAACAATAATAAATAAGTAATAAGTAATGAGATAAAACAACAATAACAAAGTTAAAGTTAAAATATAAAAATAAAAAAAAGAATTTGGTTTTAAGTTTATTTAAGCTTATCAATCGCTTTCTTCAATAATCTCTTTATATAGTTCAACTTCCTCAATTTCTTCCTCATCTGGTACGGTTGGCATCTTTTTCTCATCTACGTACTTAGTAACAATCCTCCTTAGTATTTCATTTTCTCTTTTTAATTTCTCTTTCTCTTTTTTAAGTTCTTCCTTATCTCGCTCTAATGATTTAACGCTATCTTCAAGGTCTTTAGTTCTTTTCTCTTTTTTATAAACTTCAACTATCTTTTTAACTTCATTAAGTAGGCTTTCTAATGTTTCTTTGTCAAGTACTTCAGTCTCTATCTTATTTACAATGTTGTTTAGTATTTCACATTCCTCTTTACTAACATAGCGACAAATCACATCTGAAGTTTCACGAGCAGTAACATTTTCTAACATATTTCTCTGCCGTTGTAATCTCTTTTCTTTCTTAACGTTTTCAAGCAACTCACTCATTTTATTAACATCAACTTCAGCTACGTCGAGGGTAATGCTTTTGCCAATCTGTTGACCAGCTGCCACCTGTTTCTCAAGCTTACTGACAGCTGCATTCGTTAAAACGCTTGTAACTACATCATCCTCTCTAAAATACTCACTCACGTAATCTAACCTATTCCGCGCTACATCATAATATACTTTGCCATTGGTTAGATTGTAAATAGTGCTCAATAGCTGCGGAGTTATTAGAACGTCAATATCCTCATTAATAACCCCATAGCTTTGTAATCTTCTGACCGAACCTTTACCGATTGTGAAAGCCCGGTAACTCATTTTTTCACCTTCACATATTTTTATGTTTCGGGGTTTATATATTTTTATGAAAATCAGTAAATATACTCTATATACCCCCTGGGGTATTTAATAATACTAAAAAATAATATAATGAATTAATATAATAATAAAACATAAATGAAAGTAATAAAAATGAAATAAAAAAGAATTTTGGTTTTAAGTTTAAGTTAATGACTACTTTCTTTTAACACTCTTTCAAGTATTTTGATTTCCTCAATCTCTTTTTCAGTAAGTTCTTCTGGTAGTTTGTTTTTGTCAACATACTTAGCAATTATACGTTTAAGCTTAGCGTTTTCATCTATAAGTTCTCTAACTGATTCATCAAGTTCTCTAAGCTGATCTACTAACCACTCATTCTCTTTTCTCATTCTACATATCTCTCTATTCTTATTATAGTAATCATATATCTCTTTGACTTCAGCTAATAACTCATTAAGCTCTTTTTTGCTTAAGATCGTATTACTTATTTTTTCTTGAATTTCTACGAGTCGCTCACATTCTTTAGTACTAACACATTCACATATGTAGTCAATATCATCGGGCATAACTTTTTTCAAAGCATATCTTTGTCCCTCTAACTTTTCCTCCCTCTTAACTTTTTCAAGTGCCTCAACAACACTACTTAAGTCAACGTCCTCAACATCAATAACAACTCCAACAGGTACTAAATTATCAGCATATTCTCGCTCAATTCTTTTAACTGCCGCCATGCGAATAGCACGATTAACCTCTTCTAAAACATCATGATATATATAGTTAAGTTTGTCAAATCGCTTATACAACGTGCTATAGTATATTTGACCATCAGTTATACTGTGAATTTTAGCTAATAGCTGTGGGGTTATTGAAACATCTACCTTATCATTGACTATCCCAATCTCCTGCAGCTTTATGATTTCACCTTTTCCTATGGTCATGACCCGGTACATACTAACTCACCATCATATTTTTATGTTTCGGGGTTTATATGTTTTTATGAAAATTAGTAAAAATATTC
>CALIBI010000058.1 GCA_938045815.1 uncultured Sulfolobales archaeon
CCCGCGCTTCTGATTCGCTGAGTTCGTGCACTTCATACTTACGTGCCACTAGGATTGTAACTCTTTGTACAGCCAGGACTTTCTTCTGCTAAAAGCCTTTGCCTAGCCCTACTAGTCTTTTAGTTCTTTGTTATTTTGACCCTTCTCTATGATCACCATCTCGAGCACGTTTCTCTTTTAGTTCTTTGTTATTTTGACCTACTGTGTAGTTGTGGAATGGGTGGAAGAACCCTGCTTTTAGTTCTTTGTTATTTTGACAGAAGTGCTACCTCGGCCCTGCGAAATACATTTACGTCTTTTAGTTCTTTGTTATTTTGACTGTTTTCGTGCGAACGCACTTTTTTCAGACATAGAGCTTTTAGTTCTTTGTTATTTTGACATGACCGCATGGCTCACGGGGTACAACAGTGTATACTTCTTTTAGTTCTTTGTTATTTTGACCGATCACGTGTCTTGATCTTTCTTTGACTTCATGTTGTTCTGATTGCGTTCTCTAATACACTTTTCAGTTCTCCCCGAATTTATATATTTGGACGGGTGAGAGCTCTTGCACAGCATTTGGGAGCTTAAACAGGGTTTCACCGAAAAACTTAAAACTGCTTTTATTGCGGGATCTTCAGCTTCTTGGGGTTATAGGTGAAGGTGTAGTTTGTGTTTGCGTTTCCTTTAATTCTGTCTGCTAGCCTAAATGCATTTATGTATATAAGCCTTTGGATTGTGTATCTAGTTCCTTGGATTCTAGCTTTAATTAGTTTGAAGAATTCCTCAGCTATAGCGTTCACGGATTCCTTAGTTAGTTCTCCATCTTCACCTACTTCCAAGATCTTTCTCGCTTTAAAAGCCTTTATGACTGCATGCACTGCAAGAGGCTTAAACATTTCTGAGTAATCGTAGACTAAGGGAGTGGAGTACCTAGTCTTATGGTGAAGTCCGTACGTCGGATCTAGGCCGGAGGCCAGTAAAGCCCTTAAGCATATAGCATATAGGAGAGCGTAGAGGAGGGATACGCTCTTATTAAAGGGATCTACTGCTCTAGGCCTCCTACCTTCAAAGCCGTACTTTAGCTTTAGCTCCTCGAGAACGTTCGGCGGCAATAGCTTTAAGATCTCGCTCCAAAAAACCCTACTATTCACAGCCTCCCATTGGAGTACGCTGACTCCTTGGCCGCGGAGCTCCACTATTTCCGGAGGGATAAAGCCATAATACCTCAACACGTTGGCAAAGCCTCTAAACTTAGCAAACAATACATTCAACATTATCTCCTCCCTCTCCTCATCAGTCATGATGTACTGCCGCCTCCTAACCTCATTGTAGAGAGTAACCACGGGAGCAGAAAAGATAGCAGTGCCGAGCTTAGATATCACAACAACTGGCACGTTAAATGACGAGAGAAGAGATATTACTCCAGACTTGACGTTTATCTCAGAACCTAACATTACTAAGGCCTCTATGTCTCTAACGTTAGTCTCTCTACATTTATTTGGATCATAACATATTAGGATACTGGACCTACTCTTTCTGCTAATAAGACTGACGTTCTTGACGAAGACGACCCTCAGACCTCTCCCCCTAAGGGACATAAATGCTTAAGATCGCAGAGGCTACACATCCATGGCTTCTTGCGTCTCCTTTTCTCTATTTCTCTGATCACATATTTATAGTTCTTCTTGGTGAAAAGCTTCTTTAATTGCCTATACATCTTCAACTTGGGGAGAATGTACTCTACAGACTTCTTACCTACCACTAGACCTACAGCAGGAACTCCATAGTGCATGTAGTACGCCATCATGTAGAACAACAGCTCTCCGCGAGCCATATGTCTAATGCTAGGTGAAAGAGTTACTTCACTTACTAGGATGAAAGGAGATGTCTTGAATTTTTTCCTGTAGATAAAGTAAACGAGATCGGGTTGGCCACACACTATGTACTTTTCACTTGAGTTGAAATTGAAGCTTAGACAGAGCTTCTGCGGGTTAAGTTTAACTAAGTTAAAGGACGTTTCCAGAAGCCTGCCAACATAGTTGTTCACTTCTTTTGCGAATGCATCATGTTTGTTTCTAAGCTCTTCGAGTGTAAAAGGAGTAGCGTAAGATATAGCGCATCCCGAGGTTAGTACAATGTTCTTAGCTAACGGGCATTTAGCCATCCAAGAGAGAGTTGTCGCCGCTAAGTTATGTTCAGTAGATCTCATATGCGATGTCTCCGACTCTCTTGCAATCTGAGGAGGTGCATACAATTGCCCGCATGTATTCCTGTTCTTGCACAAGAATGATAAACACATTATCGCTTCCTTCAATAATTTCTCTAACTCTCTCCCTAATTCTCTCCGCAACGTTCTGCCCTCCGACTCCGGCATAGACGCTTCGATTAACCATCGACAATCCAAGAGATCTGAGGTATCTTCGCAGACTTCCTCGCACCTGTTCTTCTGAAACGTCGAAGGCAACGATGACATACATTCAATTACCTCATATGAACACTAAGCTAACAGCAGTATTACCTATTTTCACTTTAAGCCCCCTTCCAGTTCTATATATGTAGTTTGCGAAATAATCGCCGAGGGCCCAAGGATTAGGGATTAAGAATAGCTGACCTTTCAACTCTCTCATAAGATCCTTTAACTCCTGATCTGAAGTACCCCTCTCTCGTAACACGCACTTACACCTAAAGATATCCTCAAGGAAGCTCCACTCGATTACCAGCCTACCTCCATATTCCTTAACAAACTGCACCAATTCATCCCCTTTCTCGCATTTCACGACAATATCCACTTTACCAGAGCCGCCGGGTTTTATGGACTTAACTAGGAGTGCTGGCCTTCGATTGAGAACCATATTGTTTTCACAGAGTTCCTCACCTTTAGGTGTTGCTATCTCGTAATTTCTCACGATTGTTCCCAAATCGTTCTCTTGACATTCTAGCTTACCGTTAATATCTCTAGCGTAGGTTATGTTTGGCCCAGCAGCTCTGAATAAGAGAAATCTGTAAAGCTCGTCAGGTGGTGCTATTATTACTAAATCCAGGTCCTTAAGTTGAGACTCTGTTCCCCTCGAGTGAGTTCCTGACAACCTGTAATGGAGGATATGGCCTAAGGCTTTCAATACAGGTTCCCTAGCCTTTACGAGATCCTCATATATTCCCTCATATTCCTTCGGAACTGCCTTCAAGAAGGGTTCAGCCTTTTCAACGTATTCCGCCAGCTTCTTATAAGATGTGTTTCCTTTCAGGCCCAGCATACCTTTACGACTTTCTACGATCTCGTTATCCAGTGGGATTAATACCGTCGACACCCCGGGATATCTTCTGCCGATGCGACTAATTGACTGGAGGAAGTCTGGCGCAGTGATCCTAGCTATGACGCCGAACGTCACTCCTTCGTACTCAACTCCCTGACCTATTCTAGCCCCCGTACCGACAATAAGGTAGTGCTCGTTGTCTTCTTGCGTTAAACATATGTCGCTTCTTGGCATGGAGTAAAGGCAAACAGGATTCACTCCGTACACATAGTTTAGCTTCTCAACGAAGAGCTCGGCATGAGAGACTTTCTCTAGTATTGCTATTCCACGGACTCCGTCTCTTCTATGCAGTTTGATAAACTCTTTGAACTCATCGACTTCGAGGAGCTCATATGCAAGCTCACTAGATCGATACAATTTCGCGATCCTGCTCCTCTCGTTAGTATTCACCCCATAGAAGACCAACTTCATTGGCCCTCTGATGAGCTCATGATCTGCACCGCTCTCCTTAACCTGCTCTAATGCATTTACCTCTTGTAACTCGTTCTCACTGAATCCCGTCTCCTTAACTATATCCTCCACGAACTCACGCCTAGGCGTTGCTGAAGAGAAAACTATTCTCCCATCCCAATCGTGTATATTTTTGAGTATGTGTACGAGTACTTTAAGCGAAGCAAGCTCATAAAAGTCGTAAAGGTGATATTCATCGATAAAAAGTGTTGATTCCTTAATAGGAGAGATAACCTTGGCTATTTTTGTAAGCCTATCCCTCTTAGCTATGCGCATGAGCTCCTTGTTTAGTTTTTCCAATTTATGAGTGGACCCTGCTTTCAGCAGTGATAATAGCCTACCTAGAACTCTAAAATCCTGGTATAAGTAAAGCGTCAAAAGGAAGAACGTGTCAGGAGTTGCTAGGACAATAGCATAACTATCTCGCTTACTATGTCCCTCTTGAATGCTACTCACAACGCTGTCTAACACATTGAGCTTTCCTATTTCATCTAACCTTCTTACTACCTTGCCACTAAAACCTGCAATGTGTACTCTACGTATTTTCTCACCAAAGAGATCCACGGGTTCGTGAGCATCATATATGTTTAGAGGCAAATCTTCAAAATCAGAACCTTCGAAATGCCTGCAGAGCTCTGTAAGGGAGCTTTTACGAGGAAGCATATTCAGGTAGTTTCGTACAAACTTATCTAAACCAGCCACTTGACTACATAAAAGCTCGTTGTTAGGGTAAAGACCTAGAGCCGCTCTCCTTTCCGAATCTGTCAGTAAGGCTACAGTTTTACCAGAACCTGTTGGAGCAGATAATAAAATAGCTCCTTTCTTTATGTCGACAAGCTCCTTTTGAAACTTCCTAAGAACTGCAGATCCAAGCAGCTCCCCCGAAGACTGCATATAGATGGGAGAGAGCTCTACAATAATACTATCGTTCATTAAATCACCAAAAGAAACTCATTTTACAGTTGAATGAAGGAGGGTATAGGTCTCCATTCAATCTCTTTACCCTTTTTACCATGTATACAGAACTTGAGAGCTCTCTTAGCTCTGCCTTCAGAAGCGATGTCGCCAGCGTAATGACTTAGGCTGATTAAATACTCAGTTATGTCTTCATTACGCGTGTCGAGCACGTTGAATGGAGTGTTGAGTTTTATATCACCTTGCTTGACTTGCTCGTCTACTGGATCAACCTTAATCCTTTCCTGCAACTTCCAGATGCCGTAGCGCTTAACTCCCATCCTTACATAGCTGGGTAACTTAAAGTCTTCTGTATTTGTAGTAATTACTACGGTTCTCCCCTCCGTTCCTGGAGCTAATGCACTGTGGTACGCTCGTATGGGTACTATGAGTCTGGTTTCTGGTTTGTAGAAGAGGTAATCAGTCTCTGACATGCTCATCAGAATCTTCTCGTAAAAGGTCCTCTCTATTGCTAAGGGGTAAGCGTATACCTTTAGTTCACTAAATCTTTGGGCTGGGCTCCTAGTGTCTTTGTATTCTCCGTATCTTGATACATATGTTCCCTCTACCATTCGTCCCGCAAGAGCTAAGGTAAGGGGATAGTTATGAATTACTCGAAGTAGTGTTTGAACGAAGCCACCTGGATGTGGCTGAGATAAGCTTGAGAACCAGGTGATGCTGTGTAACACTAACTTCACTACATAGAATTTTAACTCTTTAAGACTGTAAGTCGATTTAGCCGCCATCATTTCCCCTTAGCTCTTCCGTGCTTTGCTTTAAGCTATCCTAATTCAACTTTCTTTATGTACTTTATTACATCTTTCGCATAGTAGTAGTTATCAATCTCCCATAGGCTATTTATCTCCTCTTTTGTCATGCTTACTTGGACACCTATTTCATCCACTTTCTCCTCTTTTAGGTCAATTACTTTGTAGAAGTTCTTTTTCTCTAAGTAAGCTAAAACTTCCTTGAGGTACGTCTCTGGATCCAGTAGCCCCTCAATATCTTTCTTAGAGAAGCTATCAAGGACTCTTCTAGCAATATCGTAGGAACTTATAGTCTCAGTCATGCCGCCTTTCATGCCAAGTATTATGGTTTGAACAGCTCCGTACTTCGTCTCTCCAGCACCCATTCGCCTTATGTTTGAGAGCCCAGCTAGTACGAGCTTTGCTTCGAGTTCTGTGACATCACAGAGCACTATTTTACCTACAAATACTACGCCGGGTAACACGTGAGACTCCTCGAATAGCGCTCTACCTGTGTAGCTAATACCTTCACCTACCTTCGTGTGAGACATGTCCACTATAGCCTTCCTTTCCTCCACTAAGGCATAAGCTGAGTCGTGAGCGACTCTACTTTTTAAGCCGTAGGTCGTTGTGATAGGCTTTATGCCACGGGACGTTTCAACTCCGAGTTCACTACGCGTTATTATTGTTCCCATTATGTTACATACTGGGCAGAACCCGCACATTCCTATATCGGTTTCACGATTACCTAGAGGAGGAGCTATGTAGCACTTCCAAGGTTCATCGTCCTTTAACTTTTTGTAATTGTTAGCCTTGTATTTCTCAAGGAGTAACTTCTTTACGGTATCATCAAAGTGAGCCCTCAGAATTTCAAGCATTTGCCTCCTCAGCTTAGCCTGGATCTTCTCGGGCAATATGACGGGCACTGAAACGATGCACTTAGATATTTTTAAGGGGAAAAGATTAACATCTCCAACACCTTCAGTCCTGAAGAGCGGAATTCCCTTCGATACTATAGCATAGACCACTTCTATTTTCTTGCCCATAGCTAACGTTCTGTCTGGCTCCTTAGGTGATCTAAAGTAGTCGCTTAAGGTCCTTAAGAGGTCTCCAATACTTGACCTAGTAGGTACCTGCATCACGCACTCTCACCCTCGGGTTTCTCAGCTCCTATAGCTCTGAATATTTTGTCTTTATATTCCCTCCTGGCGTCTCTTGCTACATTGAAGATGTTTTCTATCGTTAAATTCACTATCTTTTTCTTCCACATAGGGTTCATGACTTTGACTAACTTCACAGTTTCCCACAGCAGTCTCTCTAGTAGTCGCCTATAGGCTTCATTCAGAATCTGACTCTCAAATGGCGGAGTAGTATATATGGTTAACACTATAACACTACTTTCGTTTTCTTTCAGCGGATTTCTGATCGTCATCTCAAGGGCTCTCCTGACTTCCTTAGTTACCTCGTGTACTGATGAGTCCTCCCTAACCTTCACTGACAGTAATCTACCCAATGCCATAATGGCTTCTGCTCGTGATAAGTGTTCCAAGTTCTTTACCTCAATTTCTTCTAATACTTTTCTCACTTTTTCCTCAAATTCTTTCCTTTCCTCAAATTCTTTCCCACATGGACTACTCATACATCCTCCCCTTACCCCCACCGCTCCATATAGAGGACGGTGGTGGGCGGGAGGGTCTTACTCTAGTGAGTCACTGTAAAGCTTCTCGGGATACTCGATAAACTCTTTGTACATCTTGAGAACCTGTCTTCCTGCCTTGTGTTTAGTGAGCAGGTCTTCGTGGAGCTCAAAGGGATATCTCATATACTTTATTGTCGTTATAACTCTATCTTTCTGACTCAGGTTCTCGCCATCAAGCTCATCTATTATCGAGAGAGCCATAACGATCAGAGGTGTTCGCATCTTCAGGCCTTCCTCAGTCAAGCTGTAGTCGTATAAGGGATAGATGGGCATAATGAGTCTATCTTCGACCTGAAAATCCGGCTTTCTAGTGAATTTCAGCGGGTAAATGCCTGTGAGCAAAATAGCTTCAGCCATTAATGGGAGGTAGTATGCGAATTGCTTTACCTCTCCTGTCTCTTCGGACTCAACGACTTTAAGGTGCACGCTCCAGGTCACGTCAAGTAACCAAGTCTTTTTGCCGGACGAGGAGTACTCATCGATGATGCTATTGATGCTGCAGCGGAGTTCCTTCCAGTTTGCAATATCTTTGGGCCTCCAGGAGTTATTACTCAGGAGCTTTCTCGCTATGAAAACCATATATTGAGCAAGGTAATAGTGAGTGGGGAAAGTGAAGTACGACTGAATGAAGTAATTAGATGATTGCAACTCATCGTCGATCATCTCTTGACGCACAACTATTGCGTCAAAAACACAGAGAGGGCATGCTACGACACCAAACTTATCCCAGTACCTAGATTGATCGCTCATCAGTTTATTCAAGTTTTTACCCCCATAACTTATTGCCGGTAACCTCGGGCTCCACCTCTCTACTACGGCCCTACGGTAAAGGATATATCCAACAGTGCTCGGATGAAGGTGCTTATCATGAACTGGTAAGCCGCAAAACATGCACTTGAACTTAGTTTCTCTACGACATTTACCTATCGATATATTTAGTTTAATGCCAGGTGTAGCAAATATCAAGCCCTTAAATGCTTCATCACAGAGTACATTACCAATATTTGGTCCCTCTAATGGACTCAACCTTCTACGACAACTCTCTCTCGATTCTTTGTCAACTCCATTACAAATATCTTCTATTTTTATGTATTTCTCCTTAAAGTGGTTGAGGATATTATCTATATCTATAAAGATCTCCTTTAAATCGTTAGGATTTCTATACATTATCACTAGCCCGCCGTTAGCCAATATTGGAATGAACTTTGGAATGTCCCCATAGCTCTCAAGACTCTTAAGATCATCAATTATTGCTTCGTATATCATGGACCTCAAGGCGATTTGCGGCATCGCTAAAGTTATTACATCAACTCTTAAGTCTTCCAGAGGCTTTCTCTGCTCATCGTCAAGCTTCTTAGCTAGTTTTTTGCGCTGACACAATAACATGTCACGTATCTTGGATGCAGAGGAAGTGCTAGTCATTATATCAGCTAGTCGTATGCTCAAAGACGCAATAGGGTGTTTGACGCCCCAGTAGTATGGGTTTTCAGCGACGTTGTAGTTGGCAAGCTCTAGAACTTCCTTAATTAAGTCCTCACTGAGTCCTTCTCTACTCAAAACTTCGCAAACGATTTTCTTGCTCACCTCCTTGGTTAGATTCGGGCTGATATTAGGAGTCTTACTGTAGAAGTCATGTACTAACCCTCCGTAAGTAGCTAGATTTACTTCATCAGTATCTCCTTCAGCCAGCAAATCAGCAATGTCACCGGCCATCACAGCAACGCTGAGAGAGTGGTAAAGCGCAGATGCAGGAGCTCTCTTTTTCCAGCTAACTAGTCCTATAAATGGGTGGAACAGCTTATATGCTGTTTTCATTATTTTTACAATGTTTTGCATCAATACACCTCTATTATGTAAACTACTGTACTCTATCTGTAAAATATTTAGAGGGGTCTGGTTTATAAATCTTAAAGGATATGGGGAATACTGGTGACTTAATTGCAGGCTAAATTGAATAACAAAGAAGGAATTCCGAAAGTAGTACACCTCTTTGGCGTGGGATTTGACGAGAAGTTAGTGATTAGAGCTGTTTTAAAGGTGGGAGTTAAGCCAGAGGACTTAGTTGTTTTAACGTATGGAGCAACTACTTCAGGGGAGTTTGAGAGGGAAAAAGTTAAGAATGCTGTTAGGAATTTAAGGAAGGTGCTTGAGGGAGCTGGGATTAAAGTCATTGAAATACCTATAGGCGCCGTGAAGTTCTCTGATGATGTGAAAGCCATAGTGGATTGCCTTAAAGAAATGAGGCCGTCCCACATAGTCGTATCGCTTGGAAGTGGCATGAGGTACCTTGCGTTCGTCCTCCTATTCTCCTGCTTTCTCTACAGAGAGCTATTTATGAGAGATGCAAAAGTTGTAGTCCACGTAGCTCGCGAAGACGGGCTTTACGACATTACAGCTAATTTCAGCATAGTTAGAGTGGTGGCAGGGCGGAGGAAGCTGGATGCACTGTGCTTGCTTCACAAAGGCCTCACTAGGAGAGATGAAGCAGTTAAGAAATCTATGGAGGCTTTAGGCATCAGGCACTCAGCCTTCTATAGATTGCTTGAACGCATGGAGAGGGATGGACTTATAGCTATAAAGGATGGCGTGATCGAGTTAACGGAGTTTGGAGAAGCTATAGCAGCCGTTAAGTGCTCTAAGTAGTTGAGCGTGAAATGCATGGCGTCAAACAATGAAGTGCTTCATGGAGAAGTACTGGTCTTGCATCTCTATATTGATAGCTCAGGCTTCGTATTTAACTATACTGGTAAGCTCTCGAAAACAATTATATTGACTGAGGTTCCATCGCTAGAGTACGCGTTTAAGCCCTTGAAAGGCTTTTTCAAACCCCTTAGAGTTAGTCCTCCAATAGGGGAGGGAGGGGTGTCAGTTATACCAACTTATGTTCTCAAAGTAGATGGCAGTAGTAGAGTGTGGGAGTTGAAGCCCGTTAAGTTCTCGGGTGAGTATAGGATAGAGGTGGGGGCAACTAAGGATGTAGTGAGTAAGTTGTATGAAGCATTTAAGTCATCTAGAGGTGTTTTGACTAGATTGAGGTTTGAGAATTCATTAATTAAGTACGTAGTTAATGATGTGGAAGTCGTGAGGCCTGAAGTAAATGTAAGCAATAAAGTCTTCGTTAAGACTGTGAGCCCAGCTCTATTGCCCAGTCCACTGACTCCCACGCAACACGTTAGGAGATTCACTACGAGCCCTGGCGTAATGCTGTACGTTCCGCTAGCCATAGCTAATGGAATGTACACGCATAACGTGCACAACGCTGTAAAAGCCTTAACTACTCTAGAGTCATGCTTAGCAGAACACTATGCCACTAAACAGAGAACTATCTTCATTAACTACGATAATAGGAGGGAGCCAGCGCTACTAGCAAACGCCAAGTACATGTTAATTAAGAACGAGTGCAGAGACCAAATAAATGAAGTACTGTATGCAGCAAGAGTCTTCGGCATAGGAGCAAGCAGAGCTAGCGGCTTCGGCAGCATAGAAATACCTAAGCTCAAAGCTTAAGCAGAGTATATAAGCTTTTCGGTGAGAACCTTATTGAGAAACCCCATCAGCCCACAGATCCTCACCCAGAACACTCATAGAGGAGGGGAGAACCAATCAACCATAAAGCCATCTAATCACCACTCTACGTAACATTTAAATAGCGTGAAGACGTAACACATACTAGGAGCAACCAATGTGATCGCTTGAAATAACAAAGAACTAAAAGATATTTTGTTAACAATCCTGAACACTTCATTTAGGTCTACTTGAAATAACAAAGAACTAAAAGTCTCGCTCAACTACTTCACCACGGCACTATTCCCAGCTTCTTGAAATAACAAAGAACTAAAAGGCTCCAACGACTTCAATTAGCCCGCTTACCCCCTCTTGAAATAACAAAGAACTAAAAGCTGTACTCTGTTTAATTCATCTATTCTGTGGATTAAGCTTGAAATAACAAAGAACTAAAAGACAAGTAAGTGAATGCTTCATTAGGCTGCTAGGCGACTTGAAATAACAAAGAACTAAAAGTCACAGACCCAGTACAGCATTCCATCCTCATACTCTTGAAATAACAAAGAACTAAAAGTAAAGGCTTCTGGAGTCTCCCAGCCCTTCGCTGAGACTTGAAATAACAAAGAACTAAAAGTTTACACCACCTTCATGAAGGTGATGGAGGGAGCTGTAATCTTGAAATAACAAAGAACTAAAAGAGGAAAACTCAAGGCACTAGGGAGCCTCGTGTTGGCTTGAAATAACAAAGAACTAAAAGCATCTTCAACAACCCTCTTAACGAAGCTCGCTGCATCTTGAAATAACAAAGAACTAAAAGCTTGAATCTAATGCAGTTGCTGGGTCTATCGACTCTCTTGAAATAACAAAGAACTAAAAGTGTGATCCTCTACATGTGCTTCAAACGCATCCTTCTTGAAATAACAAAGAACTAAAAGATAATGTCGACAACGCACCTATTGATGGTTAGAGGTATTTCGCCTTGAAATAGCAAAGAACTAAAAGACGTCACTCAAGAACACTAATGCATTAAGCAAGCTCTTGAAATAACAAAGAACTAAAAGACCATCCAGGCGAGAAGGAAGGCGAGATATATTGCTGGGGGAACAACGCTTGAAATAACAAAGAACTAAAAGCTTTGATGGGTAAAAGACTGAAAGCGTTTTAAGCTGGGGCACTCCATACACATATATGGTGTGTGGAAGTGAGGGAGTGAAACAATAAGAAAAGACTGAAAGCGAAAGAGGAAGACGGAGGTGGAACTACATGTATAGGAAAACAACGCAACACATAGCTATTCGGAAGACTAGGAGCGCAGTCGAGAAACTAAAGGAGAGGAAGAAAATGACGCTAAGCGAGTTCGCGCTAGAAAGCGGGTACACTGTGAAGACTCTAAGGTACTACGTAATACCTGTATTGAAGGCATACTACGATAAATGCATAGCAATGCACGCAGTCCACGGCGAGTCCGATGCAATACTGGAGTGGGTTTGCGAGTGAGACCATGAGCACCCTACACATTACAATAAATGCGAAGCAATAAGAAAAGACTAAAAGTCACTTACAGCCCTTAAACCCAGCTCTCCGCTAAGCAAACGCCCGACGAGAACGTTAAGCCTAGTCTCAAAAGCCCTCTTACTCAAACACGCACTCCTCCAACTAGGGTGTGGCGTCAAGGTTTGCATGGCTTTATTCAGTTTCTGCTCGCTGAGGGAGTGGTGAGACGTCGTTGGGGGCTCGCTGATAATGTGATGTGACCAAATCCTGCCGCCCTCGATGTTCCGATTCCGAGCGCGAGAGCTGTTAAAAACGTCTCTTCCAGTAGTGCTTCTACATTCGCTCCTCTTTGGCTATACCTCTCGTAGTAGTCTCTATTTAAGTAGAGGTTTACGTAACCCACTAAAGTCGGTATTGATTCTTTCCCAGGCTCGTACTTGACCCATTTCAGCTTAACTGTTCTATGTATGGACCACGGCTCATTCAATACTCTATGCAGTATTGTCAGTATTCTTAAAAAATTCCTACTCTTAAATAACCCCCTTAAGTACAGGTTTACATATACAGGCGTTGAGAATAAATTCATGACTGTAGGTATTAGTGACTTGTGCTTGGCTCTCCTAAATGGATCTCTGAGAAGAGTGGGGGAACTGAGGACAATCTTAATCTTACCTGCTTCCACTAAGTGTTTAACAGATTTCTTAGCGCATTCCTCGAGCTGTATACCCATTGATTCAAGCAATTCAACTTCCAATATGCTATTCATGAACTTATGCCTGCCGGACAAATTTATTAACGCAGTATAGACGTCGTCGAACCTCGGGCTTAAAGCATGCTCAGCCTCCACAAATCCTACGTAAAACATGTACCTCCCCTTCAGCGATATCGACGCAGCATCCACTCTTTGACTACTGCCGGATGCTGTTGAGCTATAGATGGCTCGCACTCCACGCTCATTCTCTACGTAGAGTGGTGTAACGTGAATAAGTTTAGGCGCCAAGCTAGACTTCTCGAAGAACTGCTTGAGTCTAGGGTTGCCATCTATTAACAATGACTTCACGACTTTGCCTGTGAACAGGGCTCCGCGAAACTCAGAGTTTACCTGTACTCTAACTTTAATGAGGTGATGCCTGAGCATTAGCCCAAGGCCTCATACATTAGTTCTCCTAGGAGCGTGAGCTTAACTTCATTGTTCTCCACATGTACGACTCCCTTCTTCTCAAGTTCATCAATTACTTTGTAAACCATTGATATCGATATACCCTGGGTTTCACTAACGTATTTCACGAAGTCAGCGCGGTTTACAGCTCTACGTCCTATTAGCCTTATTATTGATGACTCTCTATCACTGATCTTCGGCGGCACTAAGTAATTGTGGGAGATTGCTGCTTCAGATGCTCCATCCTCCCTCATAGTGTAAACCATTGATGGAGTGCTCGTGTAGAATGAGAACAGCATGACTGCTAGTAGGACTGAATGTATTGTGAACCTCATGCCTCCTACAAGCAATGCTTTTACTTCCCTCACTGAATGCATTTTTACAGCCTTCTTTAACCACTTAATTACTTCCTTAACGTCTCCATAGAAGTCTGAGCCAGACACTGTTACTTCCTCAACAACTACTCCTCCACCAATTTTGGAAACAACGTCCTTAAGAGACTCAATAGCTGCCTCAACTTTCCTTACTTCAAATTCTCCACCTGTCTTAGAGTAAACGAGTGCAATTACGTCTCCATCCAAAACTCCATGCCTCATTAATGCTCTAAGCGGCAGTCTTTCGTCAAACCCTATTGTAACTATCAAAGCTCTACTCAATTTTTCACCAATTTCTATATTTTAGAAATAAAGTTTATAAGTTTGCCCCTCTTAAACTAACTAGGAGACAGAAGTTGCAGAAAAACGAGCAAGCTAACCCATTAGTAGATGCTATTGCTAATGACTTACGTGATATGATTGGAAAGAGGGAGGAGAAAAGCATATACAGATTTATTCTTCCATGCAATCCTAAGCCATACCCTATCTCCGGTTCTCAACACTTTATTGGAACAGCCTTCGCGTCATATAGGCTAGCGCAGTTCCTAGGTATGGATGAGAAGTGCCGAGTAATTGCCTTTCTTGCTGGACTACTCCATGACTATGAGAAGCTCGGATTAACTCGAGAGAAACTGAAGAATCACGAGGAAGTCATTGGGCATTCACAATTGTATGAGGAAATAATAGAAGTAGTAGGTGAAAAAGACATAAGTAGAGTATGGAGTGATGCAATCGAAATAGCTTCAAAGCTTGAAGCAGGCGGACTACCGCTAAGGCTTCAGAAAATTGCCCGCCTAGTTGAAGTAGGAGACTATTTGACTGGTGGAGAGGAGTTTTGGAACATAGATAACATATGTGATCTTTTGATAAAGAGTCTGGATAACATAAGGCTGGAGGAGAACGTCGTCCCAGTTATAGCTACAAGGCAGAGATTGCTTGTAGCAATGATATCAGATAAGCTTAACCATCTGCTCGTCAGCAATGGATTAATTCCATTAGTTACAACACCAACGGGAGCAGTTTACCTATCCAAAGAGCCATTGAATGTGGATATCGTGAAAAAAGTGATGTATGAAATACCTAGGCATATAAGTAGTAAATTGAAGGAGATCTCAGTGAGTGTAGAGAAGCGCGCTAGAAGGCCTACTACAGTAAACCTCAAGCTGGTGGATAATATCCTTGAGTCAGCTAAGCAAGTTGCGGAGGGCGGCAAGAAGCAGAAACTATCGGCAGTCTTTTCAAATGTGAAGTCGTTGCATAAAATTACTGCGAGCGATCTAATTGAAGTAAAGAGGGTTGCTGAGAGCGGCTCGCTGGATGATAAGCGTAAATTACTCATTTACTTAGCCACTTCTTACATAAAGAGTGAGAAATCCGCTGGGAGTAGGAAGCCGGAAATGGGTAAAAAACTGAAGGACCTCCTGCTGGAGCTGGGAATCATAGTACAAGGAGAAGAAATGCATGAAGTACTGCTGAACCTAGGCAACCACTTAAATAAGTTGAGCGGAGAGGAGTTAGATGCATTGATGAGAAAAATGATGTCGATCGCTGAGGGCAAAATAGAGGCTGAGATTAGTGGAATTGAAGTTCAAAGCATTATTAGAGAATACATTCAAATAGGCTTTCACACGATGTCTGAGGAGGCTGAAGGCAAAGAGGGGAAGGAAGCATGCGCTATCTGTCGTAGCCGCATAAATGAACCAGTAACCACATTGAATACGTACTTAGAAAGGAAAAGTAGCGTTACAAGAGTAATAACAAGCGATGTATTTCACCCAGATCTACAGGGCAAGCCTGAGACAAAATCTATGGAGGGTACAGCTAAGAGAATGTATGTATGTCAAGAATGCAATTATGAGGCCTCAATATTTAAACGCGCGAAGTTCAGTGATGGCATGTGGGCAATGATTTTAGTGTATTATCCGGCGATTAGCATAGACTTCTTGGACATTGTTAGAGAAGTAGCAAGGGATTACATTACGTTTTCAAGCAGAGGCTTTACACCTATTGTTATGCAGAGCTATGCAACGAGCGAGATAATAGTGAAGACCTCTGATGACAGGGGTAGGCTTAGAAAGGAGGACTTAGAGAGAGCGATAGATCTTTGGTATTACTTAGGTGGTAACATGGTGTTAACTACAAATGCTTTTAGTATTTCTCCACCTTGGGGTAAGCTCCCCATAGAATTGGAGAAAACTGATGTCTTCATTGAAGAATCGGTGGCTCAATACATGAGGGAGTTGAAAGTAGCTAAGGATAAGTCTGAGTGGTGGAGGCTTAGGTACATTAGGAGAACGCTGTACAGGCAGTTACTCACGTACATTTATGCACTAGGAGAAAGAGTTACTGAAGGAGGTGAATTCAGTTTCCTGAAGAGTGGGCTGTACGTAACATTGAACCCTGCACTCGATGTTTACTCATTTGTAGTTAGAGGGAAGCAATAAGAAAAGACTGAAGGATGGAGGTGAAACCCGTGTCCCAAACCTCAAGTAAAATCCAGGTGTTCGTATATCCGGGGGAACTAAGATACATAAGGCCTCTTGAAACGATAGCGAACTACATAAGGGAAAAGAGTGGGGGAGGTAAGCCTTCACGTCACCACATAGCGCGGATATTCGAACCAATAGAGGAGTTCCTACGTGAAGGAAAGAAAGCAATAGCCTTGGGGAAAGTAATGGATGTGTTTGCAAGGCATTACGGATTTGTAAACGAGGAAGAGAAAGAGAATGTGACTAAATCTGTAATAGATCTACTTGACTGGCTTGCGATGGAGAAGTCAAGAGACCCCGTGAGAGCTTTCAAGACTGCAAGAAACCTGCGAATATTGTTGATAGGTATGGTTATAAGCAATCTCTCCGTAGCATTCACAGTCCGTGAGGCTGTAAAAGTATTTAGTGACTTAATAAGCCTTCTAGAGGAAAAGAAGGCTGAAGAAGTGAAGCAATCGTAAAGGGAGGTGAGACTCTATGTCTGAAGCCATAAAGAAGCTGTACCCGGTATCCATGTCTAAATTAGAGGAAGTATTAGGCAAGGAGAATCTGGAGAGCATAAGTAAATACCTGCACGCATACGATGGAACAGCGAACACGATTAAACCCGTAGCTAAGAACATAACGATATACTTGATGGCAAGAGCTACGGATAGGCTAATAATAAGGAGTGAGGGAGAGGACGACATAATACTAAGTCAAATTAAGGGTGAAACTTCTCCAACAATAGTATTTAGGAAGCTTAAAGCAGTAATACTAAGGAACTTCATGGAGTTAATGAGGAATATATGGGGAAGATATGGCAGTAATATAAAAAAGGAGATCTATCGTGATGAAAGCTACGACTTCTACAATAAATGCTCCATATCTCCAGGGATAGCTGGTGAAGGTAGGGGCGTGATGCATGGTAGATGCATGAAGTGCCCAGTAGACGTATTAATGGGTGCAACAAGTGCTGGAACGTCATATAACTTAAGCAGTAGATTAATTGGTGAATCGTTCTACGCTTTATCAGCGGACTACGAGAGGCTGACTAGCAATGCAGTCGACGAAGTAACGTACACCACTATAATGTTAACTGAGAGAAGAGAAGAGGAAAGGAGAGAAGAGGAGAAAAGAGAAGAGGAGAGAACGGGAGCGCTATTCACGGAGACTTTTGTTAAGCCTGGCACAATGTTTGTCGGAAAGACTGTTCTTTTCATGCCTTCACCAACGGAACTATTGTATACGCTGTGGCTATTGACTAGGCAGATAAGGGTGGGTGCAAGAACGTCGATCTGGGGTTCACTGAGCATTACACCCGTTGTAGTAGTTGCGGATCTATATGAAGTCGGATCGTCCTATGAGGCAGCTGAAGAAGCCTTTGGTGTAAAGGATGAAGCTAAAGTCCGTGAAAAAGTAGTGAACTACGTAAGGGGAGTGTCGTACGTTACTGCAGCTCAAACTATAGAAGTCACAGCAGACATCATTAATGAGATAAGGAAAGTAGACGTACTCGACGAGAAGTTGGCAAAAGAGCTGTGGAGAAACGCTAAAGACTACGTAAGTGGAGTCGATAGCTATATAAAAAGCGAATGACGTCTGAGGAGGTAGCTTTTGAAGCCATACATCTGTGAACTCAAGCTCTGCGACTACTTAACGTTTTCATCTACAACTGATTACGCTAACGTAGGTGGAGTAACTTATATGGTCTATAAGCCGCAGCAATACATCCACAACTACGCCTTAATGTATGGCTTCAGCGGTTTGCTACATGCATCTCTAGCATCGATCGCTAAAAGAGTTTTAGAAATAGACTACAACCTACTTGATGAAATAGAGGAGAAAGTGTATGTGTATCCAGCTAGGCCTATAAGCGTGAGCATTAAGAGGATGTTGCTGAACATTAGGGGCGAGGGCGCTGTCGACGTAGTTCAGCCAAAACCAAAATCGGTGTACCCATGGCATGTCTGCCATATGTGCTTCCCTCCAGGTTCGTTGTTTGAAACAGTGCTTCTAGTAAAGGACGAGAACTACAGGATTCCAGCCACCATTAGAGTAGGTGTAAAGAGGCAGGGGGTATTCAGGGTTAAATGTCGTGAAGTAGAGGAAAGGAGTAGAACGCGTGGTTTCACAGATCCCGTTAATCTTGGGGATTTGCTTAAGTATGGATTGAAGCCAAGCTACTACAAATTACTGCTGGAAACTAAGACTGTTAGGAAAGACGTTCCATACTCTAATACTATCGTTAAGGCGTACTTCGATAGAGAAGTAATTGATGTATTAAAGGTGGGTGAAAAAACTTTCAGGGTGCCATTACTTGCCTCAATTAATTATTGAACCGATTTGCGTGAGTAAGGGAAGGGTAAGAGTAAAAGGTAGGGACGTGATAGAGCTACGTGGGTTTCAGGAAGAATTAATACGTTTCTTTTCTTCTTCAAAAACCTATCTTTTTCTATCTGCTCCTACGGGCTCAGGCAAGACATTCACTACGCTCTCCCCCCTTCTATCAAATATACTCTACGGAACTAGCTACGACGGCGTTCTAGGAATATACCCGACGAAGCCTCTTACCATAGACCAGTTTGAGTCAATGAAGTCCGTGCTCAATAAGTTTGGCGCAGAAAAGCGAGTTAGTGAATCCGCATTCATATACGATGTTTCCTTAGAAGTTGAAGAGGGCAGTATTAAGCGCGCGTGGAGTGGGCGAATAGGCCTAGTTGCACTCACGAGGAATAGCGTTGATAAACTTAAGGAGGTACTTGGCACTGCCGCTGGACGAAGCGTTTTAGAGTATGTCCGCGACGCCTTGCTAATGGAGGATGTTAAGTACTTAGTAACTGTGTCCGTACCTGAGTATCCATACCTAATGCTCTCCCACATATACAGGAGCCGTCAAGATGCTGCAAAGATTCTTGAATTCATTGCAAGCGGGCGGCCCGTATATAGGCAGGTGCTAAAACTCCTATCAGTTATAGATGCCGACGAGGCGAGTAAGCAGGTCCGTAGACTTTGCAGATTACTTCATAAAATAGTGGGGAGTAGAGTTGCAGAGAGGGAGTTAGCGAACGTAGTGGCTTCATTATTGCCGCCAGTACTGTTTTTCGATGAATTCCACACGTGGAGCTTCTACGAACTCCCAACAGCTGTGTCGCTAGTGCTCATGCATAGACTAACGTCGCTGCTATCGAATAGAAGTGAAGCGTACAAGGTAGTGTTTTCATCCGCTACTCCAAACAAGATCATGATAGATGTCCTAGGTAAAATTGCTGGCAACGACTTCGCGGCAATCGAAGTAGATCCTATTTGCTGCAGAGATGCTCACGTTGATCTAGTGAGGGGCGAGACATGTATAGAGCTATTCCCTATTGACACTTATGCAAGCGACTACAAGTCCTGGTTTGAAATAGATGCTGCTCTTCCTAAAGTAGTGGCTGAGAAGGCTGATGAGATAAGGGATAGCGGTAGGGCCATAGTCTTTGGTAGAAGAGTTTATGCTGTTGAAGAGGCTGCCAAGAAGTTCTATGATAAGACCGGCATACGTCCATCCGTAGTTACAGGCGTTGAGCCTCCTCCAGGCTTCCCTGGTGGGGAAGAGGTGAGGGATAAGAAGGAGTCCGGCAAGCTATATGTTTTCGGCAACTACGCAGTTGAATTAGGAGTAGACTTGAGGGATATCAGGTATAGCATCATTAGTGCCTCAAACATAGGGGAGTTAGTGCAGAGAATGGGTAGGAGTGGACGTGGAATATCATCCAAGGTAGTTATTTTGATTCCGAGACACTGCATGAATAAGCTTAGCTCTATACAGTCTAAGGAGATACAGTACAGGCAGTTCATTGAAGCGCTAAAGCAAGTAATGCCTGACAAGCAGATTGTTGAAGAATATGGCAGTAGAGCAATAATTTATGAAGGTCGTGAAAAAGTAAGAGAAGCCAGGCTATATCTCCTCGGCAAGCTGAGAATATACCTTCCGCTAGCTTCATTCACCATATGCACTGTGTTCAGGCATAAGGATAAGCCGAGAGATCTTGCCCCAATGCTGTATGAATTCAAGAGGATTGCAAATGCATTTGCGTTTAATGAAGAGTTCTTCACATGGCTCTCAAATAAAGTATCGAAGAACTATGCTGTGCTAATCGAACTGGCGTCATTTAGGCTAGCATCGTCTGTACCTTACTGCCGTGAGGGCAAGCCTGATGCAGTAGGAGAGTCAAATCCAATAACTCTGCTATCTAACTTTAATATAAATGTGGATGTAGATGGAAGAATTATAGTTAAGTCGCCGCATAAACGCAGTATAGTGGATGTTACATCGCTGGAGCTCGTTCACCCGATGAGCAATGTGTTGAAAGAACTAGATCATGTAATCCTATCCAGTAGGCTAGCGTTTGATTTAATTAAGGTAAGTGGAAAAGTAGTGGATATTTTCAAGCAACATAATACCCCATTCTACGTAGTCTATGTAAAGGATAAGGAATATCAATTTGTAGAGCATGAATTACTTGATCTCCTGCACGCCTTCGGATATGCACTTAGATTAGCATCCAGTGGTGTTACCTACGCATACTTTCTCATACTATAGCATTATTGGTGAAGTCTTTGTACATGGTGGTGACATATGACTGTAGGGATGAAGGGGTCCGGAGTAAAGTCAGACGTTTACTTAGAAAGTATTCGTTTACTATGCTTACGTACTCAGTCTACGTTGGCAGAGGCTCTAGGAGAATTGCAGAAAGGATCGCTTCGCACTTATCTAAAGTGCTTAGTGATGGAGATAGAGCATCAATTATCCTCCTCAACGACTTTCAATATGAGGTTCTCGTGGAGGTTACCAAAAGGAATGTATCCATCCGCGGTGGGAAGGCATCAGTCATTGTCTTCTATGGAGTGCGCAGACAGAGTGTTGCCAATGAAGGCCCTAGACGACTTAGCGATATGCGAGATGAGGGCAAAGTTGAGGAGGCAGCTAGTTCTTCAAGCACATCCTACGCTAGCTCAGCTGGAGGGGAAGAGGGCGGAGGCCAGCATACTCAATAGTCTATGGGATGTCTTCAAGCATATTGTGATGAAACGTGGTGGTACAACACTATTTGACGGCCCTGTACGTGAGAAGGACGTTGTATTAACAGCGGTAGTTAATGTAGGTGGTAGGGTTAGCGTAGTGTTGAGGGGGAGGGTAGATCTCTTAGCATTTACTTCATTTAAGGGAACCCCGCTTGTCTTCCTATTTGAAGTAACTCAGTACAGTGGTGCAGCAAGTACTGTTAAACATAGATTGCTTGCTTATGCTTCATGCATTTACGCTGAATACGGATTCCCAGTAATACCTGTGCTTCTATTGCTGAATAGCAGTAATGAAGTGAGGGATGCGTATATTATGGTAGTGAAGAACCTGATAGCTGGAGTAGAGCTTCAGAAGCCTATTCGAAGGCTTGTCGAATTACTGCTTGGCGTGAGAGAGCCGAGGCATGCAAATCCCGAGGTCTGCGTTAGCTGTGACGTAGCTATTAGGAGGTCGTGTCCATTTCTACATTAGTATGGGGAGTGGGAATGACTATACTAATAGTTGAGGGGGCAGCGAAGGTCTATAGAAGAGAGGGGAACATCGCTGTATCGGATAAAGAGGGGAATGCTGAAGAGGCATCTATACCGGATTTAGAGCTCGTCGTTGTTATTGGTGAGAGAGTTTTTGTGACATCGTCAGCCCTAATAACGCTGATCTCTAATGGTATTCCTGTAGTCTTTGTTTCGGGGAGGCTTGACGTCTATGGAGTCCTCTACGACGTTGTTGAAGTAGGGTTGACGAACATACGTGAAGTTCAATACTCGTGTTTTTCAAATAGCTACTGTAGAGCTAGGTATGCTAAATCCATAGTTTTCTCCAAGATTAGGGGGCTATACAATACGTTAAGGTATGAATACAAGTATTATAAGGACTTGATGAAGGATTACGATGATGTGAGGATTAAGTTGTTGGAAGTCATGGAGTCTGTGGAGAAGGCTAGCGATATCGATGAGTTGAGAGCTCTTGAAGCCTTAGGATCTAAGTATTTCTGGAACGTAGCTGTCAACTTGATACCGGGGGATTACGGTTTTACTGGGCGTGAGCCACGTAAAGGTGATGTAATAAACTCGGCAATAGACTTCCTATACGCCATTCTATACGGCATTGTGACTAAAGCAATAGTATCTAATGGACTAGATCCCTTCTGCGGGCTAATACATACATCAAGATCTGGGAGAATTTCACTAACATACGATTTATCAGAATTATTTAAACCAATAGTCGTTCACTCAGTAATTCAAGAAAGCCGCGTGGCTAAGTTAAAGACGTTCAGAGGCTCGCGACTACTGAAGCCTAAAACTATAGAGACTCTAACTAAACACCTATACTACAGATTATCTAAAGAAACAGAAAAAATATACAAAAGAAAATCAATATGGCAACTACCCATAAGAGAAACGAATAAATTTAAGGAAACCATCATGAGGCGAACAGAATACAAACCCTACATATACGACCCTACATCGTGATTTCCGGCAGATAACGATGCTCCACGGTTTTCCAGAAAACAAAAGAAAACTTTATAAACAAAACAACATAAACTAACAACTAGAAGCAATAAGAAAAGACTGAAAGGAAGCAGAACTGCGTAGATTACGCAAGCTATATGAAATACTTGAGAAGAGAAGCAATAAGAAAAGACTGAAAGTGGCGTGTGGAAGTCCTTGCCCCAGCTATCCCAGCCCTTGCTATCAACGTGAAGCAATAAGAAAAGACTGAAAGACGTATTTCCTTGCCTGGAGTCTTTTCACTGCGTCGAATACTCTTCTCGCGGAAGCAATAAGAAAAGACTGAAAGGCGAAAGCCGACGGAGTAATTGGTAATGGAGCAATGGAGCTTACAGCGCTAGCCGAAGCAATAAGAAAAGACTGAAAGGTATTCCTACTCATAGCGGACTACTTGGAGAGCAGTGGGAAGCTCGGCTTCGAAGCAATAAGAAAAGACTGAAAGACTGATGGAGGAGGAGTAAGTCCCTCCGCAGATATGGCTGCGGCTTTACACGAAGCAATAAGAAAAGACTGAAAGGCAAGATTCATGGCAGTCTATGAGAGAATTATCAAAGGCTAGGTGATCACCTGAGAAGCAATAAGAAAAGACTGAAAGAAATTACGCTTGCTCCATGGAGCTACGCAGATAATTCCGCATGATGGATGGAAAGCAATAAGAAAAGACTGAAAGTGTCTCCATGTAATATACGTAATTTAGCTAACGCATGGTGACCGCTCGGAATCGAAGCAATAAGAAAAGACTGAAAGATAATTCGCGAAATGAGCGAGAGGGAGCTCTTAATAACTAATTTAATAGTGAAGCAATAAGAAAAGACTGAAAGGCAATGCTCATACCCATACCCACGATCGGCATTACTAAGAAGCAATAAGAAAAGACTGAAAGTTGGCTGCGGCTTGCCAGTCTTTTGTCGTTGTCTCTACTCCACTAGAGTGAAGCAATAAGAAAAGACTGAAAGCTAAACAAAGCAACATACATAGAAGTAGAAGTATATGGAGTGTCAACCGAGAAGCAATAAGAAAAGACTGAAAGCTAGATGCGGGGCAAAGGCAACTTGGATTGAAGCTAGGAGAAAGGGTAGTCGAAGCAATAAGAAAAGACTGAAAGTTTGCGCATGCTTTAGCAGCCACCAACATTGCTCATCACGTTAAACTTCAGCGAAGCAATAAGAAAAGACTGAAAGACTCGTTCATATGCATAATCAATAAGGATAAAATACGGGCATACGACTGAAGCAATAAGAAAAGACTGAAAGTTGATTATGAGCTTCATTAGTAGTTTATTCATTTTCGCGGACGGGATTGTTGCGCGAAGCAATAAGAAAAGACTGAAAGATTTTAACCTATCCCCGAGGAAAGCTTTTATGCAAATACAGAGAAGATAGTTGTGTAGAGAAGCTGGGGCAACGTACTTGAGCATGCTTAGGAAAGCAAAGAAATTAATTAAGAGGATTTTTGCTAGCAAACGCGAGTTCAGAATGCTATACCACCTACCCCCCTATGTGTCCCTCTACTACAACGATATTGGGTTGAAAGTAAAGAGTATTGCGAGCATACGCGGAATAGATGCATACGAACTGGAGGACATGAAGAGCGGGGAGAAAGCATACCTAGTTGTGTTTTCACCACACGCTCTTTCAATTCAATACATTCCGCCAGAATACATGGGGGAATCAATCCAACAATATGCATTGCTATGCGGATATCTAGACAGTGAAGGATCGAGAGTGTTTATAGGAATGCGTATACCAAAGCGTGTAAAGATATATGAAGTGGAGGATCCGAAGCTCTACAGGATACGCGTAAGGAAGGATGGAGAGGAGGAAACATACCTAATACCGCTGAAGATAAGCCTGGACAAACAACACTATGAAGTAATAGGAACCCTGGAAAAAGAAATAGTCATACCTGTTGAAAACTTAGAAATTCTCATCCAACTTTTAGAAGATCCAATCATGTACTTTGAGAAAGGCACTGCTAGCGAAGAAATACGCAGACTACAAAAGATACTCGAGAGAATGTTTAAGATAACGTACCTCGGTGAAATAGGCTTAAACGTTTCAACAGCGTGAAAGCTTTTATGCTAATGCAGACACAGTAAGAGAGTAGTGCAGAGGAGCTGGGGAGCAACATACTTGAGCATGCTTGAGAAAGTGAAGGAATTAATCGCTGATGCTGACTTCGTAATGCGATCGGGAACAAAACCCTTCTACAAAAGGATTGGGTTGAAAGTAAAGAAGATTGCGGGAACACGTTCCATCGCTGTATTCGAAGTAGAGGACGTGGAAAGCGGGGAGAAAGCATACCTGGTTGAATTCCCAACTGGGTATATGTATTACAACTTTTCAATTGGCTACGGTCTACCAGAACCCCTAAGAGGGGCGTCCGACTTAGATGCATTGCTTTACGGATACCTTGGTAGGGAAGGGCCGAGAATGCTTGTAAGAACATATGAACCAGAGACAAAGCGCGTAAAGATATATGAAGTAGAGAACCCAAAGCTCTACAGGATACGCGTAAGAAAATACAAAAGGAAAAACACATACCTCATGCCATTTAAAATAAGCCCAGATAAAGTGTTATGGTATCTATGGTACCCTGACGTAATAGAGATACCGATCGGTTTCTTCAAGATCACAATAGACCTCGTGAAAGACCCAATCACGTACGTTGAGAAGGGCACTGCTAGCGAAAACGTACGTAAGCTATATGAAATACTCGAGAAGATATTCAAGGTAGAGGACCTCAGTGAAGCAAACATGAACGTTTCAACGGCTTGAATGGAGTGGGGAGGGGAGTGCCGAAGGGGCTCTATAGGAAAGTAGTTGAAGCATTATTGGATAAGGGAGGAATGGTGCATCTGTTAATGAATCGCGAGATGTGTGAGAGAATAGGGATAAGAGTGGGCTTAATAGACAGCAACAGGTACTTTCCATCAATTGGGTTCGGCCTATACGTAGTGGAGGACTTGGAGAGCGGGGAGAAAGCGTACATCGCTGAATTCCCAGAAATTAAGTTCGTGCTGCCCATTAAAACGCCTGGAAGCCAGGAGAGCAAAGCATCCGCAGAAGTTCTAGCATACCTGTATGGATTCATAAGCAAGGGAGGAGAGAGAAGGACATTCATACTAATACATACGCGTACTTCAAGAAACATCCTGAGAGGAGAAGACATCCCACACACCATAGTGAACCCATACATCACGCATATCCGAGAGCTCGGCAAAAACCAATTCAAACTATATAGAGCGATGACCAATGATGGAAGACAAGTAATAGCCCCATTCAAGATAAGTGAGGAAACGAGGAAGAACATAAAGTACACAGACATACGTATAAAAGGAGTCAAGGGATTCGGCCCATTCCTCAACGTCGAGCTACCTCCAGATCCGTGCACCCACCCAGAGGAATACGTAAATGGAGGAGAGAAGCAATAAGAAAAGACTGAAAGTTTGCGTCTCTAGTCGTTGAGCCAAGGCTTGTGATGGACTTATTCAAGTCGAAGCAATAAGAAAAGACTGAAAGAGAGTAATCGACTCGTATGGAATCCCATGCATCTCTGCGACAAGCCTGGCGAAGCAATAAGAAAAGACTGAAAGATATAGAGAAGGAAGCCGCCTATGCTCCGAACTAATGATGAAGATAAGAAAGCAATAAGAAAAGACTGAAAGACAGGTGGTAGCCAGGCACTTGCGTCCCAGTCACAACCAAGTCAATGTAATGAAGCAATAAGAAAAGACTGAAAGGCAGGAGTAGAGTACACGGTTGCAAGCATTACTCCTCCAGCGATTGAAGGAAGCAATAAGAAAAGACTGAAAGAATATTCTCAACGGCTCAAATATTGGTGAAAACGCGTTTCTTATCGCATCGAGAAGCAATAAGAAAAGACTGAAAGATTGGGCTCTCAACGCTCGACTTCACAACCTCAAGGATATCCTCTTTGTTCAGAGCATCAACGACCTCGTTAACGACCGTGGGGAAAGTTGTCTCCAAGACTACAGCCCCAAACCTAGCTATAGTATCAATGTTGCTCCCGGCCTTAGCAACGAAAGGCAGGCCCCACAAGCTCCTAACGATATAGCCGTGTTGTCTTACCCGTAAGGCTCTCCCCATACAACAGTAACCATGGTATGTGAACCCCTATACCCCTCAGCTGTTTCATAGCATAGCTGAATGGTGCCGCCAAACCCCACTTTATAATCGTAAAGCAATAAGAAAAGACTGAAAGAGTGTAGTTTTATGACGAGGGTAAATGAGTTCGTAAGTGAAATCAGGTGAAGTTCTTGGTGAAAAAGCGTGGTGAAAGTTGGGGAGGGTAGGGTTATCTGAGTGTGTTTGAGAGATCTATGGCTATTATTGTCGTCAATAACAGTATTGCTGTGATTAAAGCTATTGACTCGGCTGCTTCCTTAACTAGCCTATGCTTCACGTACTTCTCTACTAGAACTATCGTCCCCGCTAACCCGTGGATGAATGCTAGTGCTGTAAAGCTAAGCCTAATCAATGGATCTATGTGGATTCTTTGAGCAACAGCGTAGTTT
>CALIBI010000059.1 GCA_938045815.1 uncultured Sulfolobales archaeon
GTGCTGGAACACCTTATTAATACACCACTCAGCGTAGAGATTCTTAAGACCTAGGAAGTACAGAATTCTTCTTATTAAGTCTGGTTTAAGTCCGGCTCCAGCAGCTCTTGGATGACCTCCTCCACCCATCGAGAAAGCTACTTCCCTCACATCAATAGATCTAGACCTCAAACTAATAGAGCCTCTACGACATATAACAGCTATGTCGGCTCCATACCTAGACATCAGCAGATTCGCGATATACGAGGTTAGGTGTTCTTCCTGATCTTTTAAATAGTAAACTATTTTGATATTACCGCATTCTCTTATCTTCGCTTTCTTTAAGGCTTTACCGTAGATCTTCAGTTCCGTAGTAACAGCTTTCTCAACAGCTTCACTTATCTCAGAATCTATAGTACCGTCAAAACTAGCTAACTTCCTAAGAGTTTTTTCTTTCCAGGAAGCTCCTCCCGCACAACCTACGTATCTTGATAGAAAGTTTCCTCTCCAGTCATTCATTAACCACAAATCAATAGAGCAGGTCGCTTTAACCAGTTCTTCAGAGTTCTCAACCTCAAGATACTTACTGACTACTCCAGCACTACAGGTTGTTCTGTCTACGTAGAGTGCTACTCCCATTTCAGTAAGTTCTGTAATCCATGATTCCTCCCAGACATGATGATCAAACCAGAATACCTCACCACCAGAGCTCAAGATCCTCTTGATACTCTCCTTAATTTTGTTGAGAGAAGAGTTATTAACGCCTAAGTCTGTTATGTAGACTACGCTACCGTTAGGTATTCCAGCAAGTCTCGTGTGGAGGTGGTGCGGCTGAGTAAAGTATATCTTGTCTATGTTACCATACTTACGCAGAATTAACGCTCCAGAAGCAACTCCATCAAGATCTGTGTGTGTTATTAGTATTCTCCGCATCTCGTGTTACCTTAAGATATGTTTTCACTGGTTATAAGCCTACTTCACTACTAACTATTAACCAGTAGCTCTAGAAGCTATATACTCGATAGTTCTCTTAATTACTTCTCTTATTTGTTGAGGTAGTTTAGGTTCCTCGATATTGAGGAAACCTTTAATTATTGCTGTGCGTGCTTCTTCTTCAGAGAATCCTTTACTTAGTAGGTAATTAATTAAGTCCTCACTTATCTTGCCTATGGCTGCTTCGTGAGTTAAGATAGCTTCAGGATTCGAGGAACTTATTTCAGGTAATGACTCTATCGTAGCGTTATCGTCGTCTATTAGGCCTAAACACTCTATGTGTCCTCTGGAAGGACCGGCACGACCTTCTATTCTTGACCTAGCGTAAATGAGTGATGACCCCCTACCTAAGTTCCTTGAGAGAATCTCGCCAGCAGAGTCTCTACCTTCTAGTACTATGGCTGAACCCACGTCATAGACCCCCCTACTCTCACCAACTACTATAGAGTTTAGAGTAGCTCTAGCATTCTCGCCTAGGTAGACTTTCGGGTAGGTTTGTAATGACTCTACAGGCGAGTAAATAACGTAGTAACTCACGTACTCCCCACCCTCCCCCACCCTAACAACTGTTCGAGGCCTCACAACCATGTCAGGAGCCCAAGCATGTATCATGGTGTAAGTTAACTTACTTTTCCTCCCTACGTAGTACTCTGAGATACCTACGTGTAGGGAGCCTATAGGCTGGTCAGGAACCCCGCAACCAGTAATTAGGTTTAGTTCAGCACCATCATCAACTATTACTATATTGTGTAGTAGTTGAGCATACCCCCTCCTCGTTATGAAGAGGCATGTGTATATAGGGTCCTTAATTTTAGTGCCTGGCGGTACGTATATGAAAAACCCTAACTCGTTACTGTAGAGGCTTGCCGCTGCAGTATACTTGTCTGTATCAGGTCTCACCAACCTCCACGAGTACTCTTTAACCCAGTCAAGCTTCTTTAATGCTTCACTAGTTGGTAAGACTACCGCACCACGTTCAGCAAGCTTCTCACGCATAGATCTTGAGAGAATAGACTCATTAACTTGGAGATAATCAGCTTTTCTTAAGAGATCCTTACCAAAACCTAACCTGCTTGAGATCCTATTAACTTCTTTCTCCTCGATACGTTCTCTTTCAGCAGGCCCCAAATTAAATCGGCTTAATTCAACGTCGGGACCGTAAGGTGAGGGCTTGCTAAGCGCTTTTAGAAGTGCTTCACGATCCATTAAATCACCTCACACTCTAACGAACTGTGATAAAGCTCCTGAAAAACCATACTTCTCTATGTAGGGTATTACCTCGTCATAGAGTCCCGAATACATGATTGTCCCGCCATAAAGTACGTGAACAACCGTGATGTGTTCCCGTAAGAGCTTAAGCATGTGTGGAGAGTGAGTAACCAACACTATCGAGGTACCCCTGTTTAAAACCACCTTCAGAGCCTCAGACATCTTGTTGAGTGATTCTATATCTACACCACTATCAGGCTCGTCAAGCAAAGCTATCTTAGGTTTAGTAAGTAGAGTCAAGAAAGTCTCAAGTCTTTTCTTCTCCCCACCACTCATCTTATCAAACAAGTATCTGGTAAAGAGATCCTTAACTTCTAAAATCTCAGAAAGAACTTCCGCGTAACTACCCTCCACCTTAAATCTCTTCATAAGCTCCTCAACAAACCTCCCAGTCGTTAAACCCTTAATTGTTGGTGGTAGTTGGTAAGCTACTACTATCCCTCTCTTAGCCTTAACGTAAGGTGGTTCTAGAGTAATATTAGAACCCTCAAAAGTAATACTGCCTTTAATCACTTCATAAGGCTTAAGACCCATTATCGCGTTGAGGAGAGAAGTCTTGCCAGAACCGTTAGGCCCTATCACTACGTGTAGTTCCCTAGACTTAATATCCATGTTTATGTTTGTGAGTATTCTCCTCCCACTAACCGCTACGTCAACCTCCCTTACCTCAAGCACCCAATCACCCAAATAAAATATATCGTATGCTTTAGTATTAATTTGCGAGTAAGACGATCCTCGAAACAGCTTCTAGCAACTTGATTTTTAAATATCGCTTTAAGAAATGCTTCAATGGGGGACTATGTTAATAGTTTATGACTCAAGACATAGGTTACATGCAGATCCTCAGTATAAGCATCCTGAGAACCCTTCTAGAGCTCTCAGGGTTATTGAAGCGTTAGTTAAGTCTGAGTTCTCTACTCAATTAAGTTTCGTTGGTGTTCGAGAGCCTGAGGAGGAAGTTTTAGTTCTGGTGCATGATGCTGATTACGTTGAGTACGTGAAAAGAGAATCATCTAAAGGCTTCCACTACATAGATCCTGACACGTACGTGAACGAACACACGTACACTATATCAGCGTCATACATGACTACCACCTACTACACAGCACTTGAGTCACTTGAGAGTAAAAGACCTGTCTTAGTTGTTCCCAGACCTGGAGGACATCATGCTGGTAGGTCCGGCAGGGCTTTAGGGGCCCCAACACTTGGTTTCTGTATCTTTAACTACGCAGCCATAGCTTCAGTAGCTCTCCTAAAGAAAGTAAAGAAGGTATTAATGATTGATTTCGATGCTCATCACGGTAACGGAACTCAAGATATTTTCTGGGAGGACGGGCGTGTAGTTCATATAGACATTCATCAAGAAGGTATTTACCCAGGAACAGGTGATGTAGTAGATGTTGGGAGTAATGCCGGGGAAGGCAAAATCATTAATATACCTCTGTCTGCGGGAGCAGGGGATGAGACCTACGTGTGGGTTCTTGAAGAAGTCGTGAAGAAGGTAGCGAATACTTTCAAGCCAGATGCTGTTGTAGTCTCAGCAGGTTTTGACGCACACATAAACGACCCGTTAACCTCGCTAGCAGCAACTAAAATTACTTACAGGAATTTTGGCGCGTATTTCGGTGAGTTACTAGCTAGGAACGAGGTAGTAAGTTTAGTGTCCGTAATTGAGGGAGGTTACGGGGAAGGACTAGTTTCTGGGCTACTAAACTACGTGAACGGAATCTTAACACGTAGTAAGCACCCTAATGATGTTAAGGCAAGTCCTGCAGGGATTAGGAAAAGAGTTAGAGATCTCCTGAAAACAAACCTAAGTAAGTATTGGGGGATAGAAGCTCGGGTCTGATAATAGAGAAGTCTTATTTTGCTTTAGCTGTAAGTCTTTAGTAGTTAGTAATGTTGAGGTGTCTGATGGTTGTCGAAGCCTTTGATTAGGCTTAAGAGGAAGTTAACTACGGAGAACTTATGGATTTATGTAATTGCTTCCTTAATGGTCAAACCAACTTACGCGTACAATGTGCGGAAACTCATTAACGAGTTCTTCGGTTTTAGCCCCACGACCATAACTCTCTACTCAGTAATATACAGGCTTAAGAAGAATGGCTTAATTAAGGAAGATTTAGTAGCTGGTGAGAGAGTTTATAAACCTACTGAAGAAGGCGTTAAAGAACTGGAGGAAGCTATATCCTATATGGAGCATATGATTAAGCGTCTTAAGGAAATCACGTATTCTACGCAGAAATCTTGAGAACTATCGAGAATTAAACCTTCATTTAAGATATGGTTTTTAGGCTGATAAGATGCGGTACGGTATAGGTCTGGATCTAGCAGCTAAGCAAGACAGATGTTCAGGCATAGCGTCAATTGATTCATTCAGTAGGGAAGTCGTGGGTGTGAAATGCTTAAAAACAGATAATGAAATAATTAGTTTCGCCTCTAACTCAAGACCTTCAGTTATAGCTATCGACGCGCCATTAACTAGTGAGCCCGTGATGAGGGAAGTAGATAAGCTAATGATAAAGCTCGGCTTAAGAGTCTTCCCACCTAGCTTTAAATGGATGAAGCAACTCACTCTAAGAGGCTACGAACTGATGAACAAACTCAATAGCTTAGGCTTCACAGTAATTGAGACGCATCCTAGGAGTGTCTTAAAACACGCTGGCGTTAATAATTTCAGAGAACTTTTCGGCCTCATAGGCGTGAAATTAGGTAACCTACAAGAATTAAATAAGCACGTCGAAGACGCTCTGATAGCTTCCGCGGTTGCATTCTGCTACATAACCGGCTGCGTGAGCAAGGTAAGCTCTCACGACGGGATTATCTACCTGGTAGAGAAGAAGTGAGAAGACTTGGCTCGAGACTTAAATCTCTGTTTCTGAGGGTAAGTAGGATATCTGTATCCCTTGAAATCTCCTAGCCCACCATCTCAGGTACTCCTGGATAGATCTCCTCTCCTCAGTGCTGATCATGAATTTCTTCTTTGCCCACTCAATCTCTTCGTTCCTCACGACCCCGTCGCCTTTACTAGCAGCAAGCCTTAAAAAAGCGTCTAGTTCCGCGAGGGAAAACCACCTACTTAATTCTACGATTCTGTCTACTACAGAGTCTTCAGCAAATTTTATCGAGTATCTTCTGGCGTTGTTCAGGATAGCTTTCCTCCTCATCTCCTTGTCAGGATAACCTAAAACTATCGTGGTATCTATTCTGCCGGGTCTTAGGAGCGCTGGATCTATTAAGTCCGGGTTGTTGGCTGTGAGTATAGTGAACGGTCTATCAGGCTTTTGCAGATGGTACAGGATTGTTGAGATCTCGCTTACGTGTGCTTCATGTATCGTGTACTTCCTGGAAGATATGAACTCCGCATCATCTATTACTAAAGCAACTTTATTTCTCTGCTTGAATATCTGCTGAAATATAGCGTTAAGAGCTTTCTCAGTAGCTCCGTACCACATAGACCTGTAGTTCTGGGGTCTTAACTCTATTATGTTGAGGTTGAGCGCCGAAGCTAGGGCTTCAGCTAACACCGTCTTGCCAACACCTGGAGGTCCCGTTACGAAGGCCCCCTTAGCTGAGAAGGTAAGACCCTTAAATATGGGGTTAATCAAGACTATCCTTATTTCTTCTATTAACTTGTGGGGTAAATCACTTAAACTCCATGAAGGCTTTCTTATGGGTATTCTTATATCTCTATACTCATTCCCATCGCTCACAATAACTCGAAGCTCATTATACTCGACAGGCCTCAAACTAATTACTGAGATCGGCTGAAGTACCTCGTAAGGAGTTATGTCTATTTTCTGCCTCCTCAAATCTTCTACGAGTCTCACCCAGCAACCATTCACTACGTCCATGATTTTACTCCTAATCTTTTCATCCTCCTCATCAGGAGACACTAAAATCACGACAGGTCTTAACCCCTCTATCTCCTTACCCTCAGTGAAAGTAACTGAAGCTGCAAGTAGTTCAGCTTTCTTGAAACCACTTAAGACTAACCCTAATATTCCGTAATGCTTCTTCATAGAAACTACCTTAGAGAATACGTTGAGTGAGAGCGGCACTAACGCGAAGGAAATATCGCTCTCCTTAACCGGTAACCTCAACCTAATCTTGAGGTAATAAGCAAAATCTAGATTATTAAGATTTTCCAGGTAATTGTAATACTTGCTGAGCGTTGCTAGAAGCCTGTAAGATATGTAGGAGTCTTTATACGGAACATACGATACGAAGAGATTCTTAACGTCCCTGTAGAGATTACTCCAAAGTATTTTAGCGTCTCTAAGCTTCCTCGACATCTCTAACCCAATGTAGGATACTTAATCAGCACATATAAACATATATGCCCTCACTCTGAAGAGCTAAGCTTATTTTCTTTATTGCGGAGTTCCAGCTTGAGGATCTTTGAGTCACCCTCACTTAATTAGGTACTTTACGATATGATTTAGGGGATTAGGGGAGTGTTAAGAGTAGCTGTAGTGCCTGTTGGTGGTGAGGCTGTCAGGTTAAGGCCTCTCACCATAGAAACTTCGAAAAGCATGGTGAGATTTCTTAATAAGCCTCTCCTAGAACTCGCGTTACTTAGGTTAGCTAAGTCAGGTATTAAGGAGATCTATCTAGGTGTTAGAGGCTACTACAACTACAGAGACCTGTTCGATTACTTCAGGGAAGGCTACTGGTTTAAGGAGAGGTATGGTCTCAAGGAAGACTTAAGAATTCGGTATATGCCGAGATACGATACTTCAGGTAATGCTGATGCTGTGAGGATGGTTATGGAGTACTACGAAATAAAAGAACCTGTTGCGGTGATTCAGGGCGATAACTTGTTTGACCTAGACGTCCAGGAAGTTTTCAGAGATCATGTGAGGAAGAAAGCATTCATGACTATAGCGCTTAAGGAAGTTGATGATGTTAGAGGGTTCGGGGTTGCTGAGGTAGGTGACGAACTAAGAATAAAGAGATTCGTTGAGAAGCCGAGACCGGAGGAAGCCCCAAGTAAGTTAGTTAATACGGGGATCTACGTCATTAACGCCGAGATAGTTGAGTTCTTTAGTGAAGGTGAGGGCAGGAAACTGCTTGAAGAGGGTAGGATGGATTTCGGGAATGACGTAATACCTGAGCTGATAAGGTTAGGTTTTCCTGTCTACGGGTACTTAGTAAGTGGTTACTGGTTTGATGTAGGGACTCCTGAGAGGTATTTGAAGGCTATGATATACCTACTCTATAGCTTGAGAGCCGAGGATCTTGAAGCTAAGGAGATTTATGATGGTGTTTTAGGGATGGGTAAGTCTAAGATGTCCATAAACCTGCACGAGACTATACGTGAGAGAATCCTTAAAAATGACCTCGTCTTCGTGGGTAGGGCGTTGATAGGGAGGCACGTATCTATAGGTAGCAGGTGCTTTATAGAAGATTCAACAATAGATAACTATGTTGTCGTGGGGAATAGGTGCGAGATAGTTAGGTCAGCTATTATGGATAGGGTTAGGATGGGAGATAGAGTCAGGGTAGTTGATTCAATTATTGGGAGGCACGCACTCATAGGCAGTAACTCCATCATAATAAATAGCGTTATAGGAGATAATTCCGTCGTAGGAGATAACGTCAGGTTAGTTAACGTGAGGGTATGGCCGCACGAGCAAGTATCAAGCAACGCATCAATAGAAAACTACGTTGTTAAGCCGCACTACGTGCAGCAGTACTGAGGGGGGTCTTCTCTGATAGTCGCGCCATCGCAAATAAGGAGAGTATGGATTGTTACTTTCGAGTATGCTGGCGTTAAGAAGATCGGTGGCTTAGGTGAGGCAGTTAAGAACATATCAGTAGCTTTAGGTAATCTTGGTTACGAAGTATACGTGATAATGCCTTCACACGGGGTTGATCTAGGTCAGCCTATAGAGGGTCTTGTTTGTAGTGGGGTGCGTATAGGGGAGGATCGCTGGTCCTACCCCTACAAGATAGGGTTTAATTCATTAGACATCAACGATAAAGTTAAGTTAATACTGGTTAGAGGTGTTGATTCCAGAACGTCCGCGGTCTTGGAAGATCCTTATGTTTACGGTAGGGTTGAAGAGAAAGCTTGCTTGCTTTGCAGGGCTCTAGTATGCTTGGCTGAGTATCTGGGCTTCCCAGACATTATTCACAGTAATGATTGGCACTCCGCGTTAGCTGCTGTAACGCTCAAGATATATGCTGAACGTAAGGGTCTAGCACTCCCGTACTTACACCAGATACACTTACCAGGTTCTCCTAGGTTTTCATGGCATTACGTATCGCCTGAGTGGTGTGGTGTACCTATCGAGGCACACCGTGTTTGGAGGGTTTGTTGTCATCGTTTTGAGAGTACGTATGATTTATGGAGGTCTGTTGACGGTAACTTAGAAGCGTTTGCTGTTACGGAAGCTGACGCTGTCGCTACGGTCAGTCGCGGCATGATTGATGACTTACTAGGTAAGTACGGTGACTGGATTCGGGAGAAGATTTGCTTCATACATAACTCGACGGACTGGAGCCTGAAGGAAGTAGTTGACTACGCATCAAGTAGGTACGGAGAACTCGATAGAGCTAAATTGAGGTGGGTTTTAGTTAGGGAGTTACTCAGCAAGTATGGCGCTACAGGTAGGTTGACTGAGGGTGACGCACTAGTACTTAGTACTGGACGCTTAACACCGCAGAAGGGCTTCGAATACCTCCTCAGAAGTTTTAGGAGGGTGCCGGAAGGACTGAGACTAGTTATTCTCGGGATCCCAGTAGGTGATCTAGGGTATGAGGAATACGTACGTCAGCTAGTGCAAGACTTAAACGGGAAGGCAGTCTTAATTACAGAAAAAATAGACCAGCGTACGTATAAGCTACTACATTACGTGGCTAACACTTTCGTTGTTCCATCAATTTACGAGCCTTTCGGGATAGTAGCTGTTGAAGCAATGGCTGTCGGCACACCAGTAGTAGCAAGCAATGTGGGAGGGCTAAGCGAGATAATTGAGGATCTGAGACTCAGGAATGATGGTTGCGGTTTCAAGGTTCAGCCAGGAAATGAGTTGGAGCTGAGTGAAGCAATACAGAACTTATCATACTTAACACTAATTAGTGAGACGGGTAAGGGCGTCGAGTACGTAACGTACGAGAGTCTGAAACAACTAGTTCGCGAAAATCGGTCGTTAGGAAATATAGTAAGAGAAAACTGTGTTAAACGTGTTGAGCAGAACTACAGGATACGTAATACTGCCGAGCAAACGATCAGGTGCTACGAGCTGAGTAGGAGGATGGCATACTTCAGAGCAATAACCTAAAACGATTGTTGTGACGCTAGTATGTAGATTGATACCGCAATCATGGTGAGAGAACCTATTATCTTAACTATCCTCTGCTTACTCATCAATACCTCACTAACTTTCTTAATTCTGGAAAAACCTACGAAAAATAGCAGTATTAGTATTAGAGGAGTCTCGAAGACCGCCACGTATAGTACGGATAATAGTAACCAAGTTAAGAAGCCGTATTCCGTCATGATAATATTGAACAATATGTAGAGGCCTGCACTACAGGGAAGTAATGTGAAAGAAGCTATAAACCCCAGCATCACTGTTGGTAGTATTTCAGGTCTTGAGATCTTATAGAGCTTCAAGGTGTTGATTATTCTACAAGGCATGTTATCTTCCCTACATACAAACAATTGATTACTGACTTCCTTATTCTTAAGACTGTGAGCTAGTGTTATTAGGCCATAAGATAGTGTAGCAAGACCTAACAACCACCTAGGTAACCCCCCAGCTAGAAATCTCAGCAAAGCACCGAAAACTAAGTATCCGAGAAACGTTGATGATATGAATGCGAGACCTACCCTAACTGCGTGCTTAACACTAATTAAAGAAGCAGAAATCAGTATGGTCACGAATAAAGCGAATATACACGGATCAACAGAGTCTATTAAAGCCCAGTAAACAAGCATGAAAACCAAGCTAGGAAACTCTAACAAGGTACTCCCCCACATATACTCAATAAACCGCTAACGTAAATCATTCTTACAGCCACCATAATTAATAACACAACACGTTTTTAATTTCAGCAGAGAAACTAAAGAATGTTGAGTCAGTCTTTAGATGCAGTACAGTATTTCATGCACGAATTTAAACATAATTCAAGCTCCTCATCTTCTTTCAATCCACAAAACTCAGTACAGAAATCTTCACATATCATTATCAAGGAGGAACTCAAACTACTCACACCCACCACATAAAAATAATTAAATAGAAGGCTTATATAAAGTTTTAACTAGTATCTGAACGAGAGTCTATAGAACTTTACGACTCTAATACTAGTTACTACTAATAAAATTTAAATTCTTAAGAATCGCTATTAATTAGGTGACTTCAAAACAATGGGAACAACCAGCGAGCAAGATGAAGTTACTTGGGGGATTATAGCTTGGATAATACCTCTAGTAAGTGCTATATTAGCTCTAGTTTTAAGACCAGGATATAAATACGTTAGGTATTGGGCTTACCTAAACCTATCATTCTTTATAGTGATTGTTATTGGTGGTATCATAGCATTCATATTAGGTATTATACCCCTTATTGGCTGGATTATAAGCACCCTTATATGGATTGCTCTGCTTGTCTTGTGGATCATAGGGATAGTTAAGTCAGCTAGTAGGGTCTACTGGAAACCACCAATCATATATGACGTAGCTAGAGCTTTAGGTATTGAGAAAGTCTAGTAAGCTTAGTCTTTTTGCGAGAAATAATAATGAGAGCATAATCTTAGTTTGATTGTTTTTATAGTTTCGCGTTACTAGAATCGTGGTGTTAGTATGAGTGAGTTAGGAGGTAAAGAAAGAGAATTAGTAGTTAGGAATATTGATCAGGTATGGTTCGAGTATGATAGGCAGACAGACATCCTCTACATAAACTTTGGTTACGATATCGAGGAAGCTGATGAAGCCTTACTAACAGAAAATAATGTGGTTGTGAGGATTAAGGAAGGGAAGATAGTTTCTCTAACTGTATTTGATTTCATGAAGAAAATAGGTCTCGAAGTATGAGTGTGTCGTCACTACTTAAAGACATTAAGTCTGACGCAAGAACTTACGAACTAATAGAATTAGTTACTAGGTTGTCTTCTTATCACAGGATACAAGGCTCGCGTGAGTTAATAGAAGCGAGCGACTTCATAAGAGCTTCTCTGGAGGAATCAGGTAATGACGTAAGCGTTAATGTTTTTAACTACGCGAACCCCCCTAAGTGGTTAAGTCCTTTGGTTGGTTGGGACTTAATCGATGGTGAAGTACGCATCACGTACCCAGAAAAAGGAGTGCTTTCTTCCGTTAGGAAAGCCTTCACAGCTGTAGCTGCTCACTCACCGCCGGGTGAGTTCTCCGGTAGAGTTAGTTATGCTGAGAGTGAGGACCTAATACCCGACGGTGTTGAGGTGTTATTAACTAGCAACAGGAGCTTAGATATGTACTTCAAAGCTGTTGAGAAGGGAGCTAAGGCTATCTTAATGTACAAGAGAGACGCGCCGCCGAGAGGCATCCCGTACATAGGGCTTTTCCCCACACCTGATGAGGCCTACAAGATGAGGGCTCCAGTACTGTGTATTCCTAGAGGAAGTGCAGAAAAAATAAAAACCCTACTTAGTAGGGGCGAGAAAGTAGTTGTTGAGGGCTTCGTTAAGTCAGTATATAGTGATCCAAGAGAATTTAGGGTCGTTACGGCAGAGTTCGGTGATAGTGAGACGGAAATACACATAACAGCACATTACTGCCACCCTAAAGGAACAGTCAATGACAACGTTAGTGGTGCTGCAACACTACTATACGTAGCTAGATTACTCAGCAGACAACTCACTAAAACGACATATCGTTTGCAAGGTGTTAAGGTCAGATTTGTTTGGGTGCCTGAGCATTACGGGTCGCTAGCTATAGTTAAAAAACTACTTGAGGAGAACATCAAGATTTGGGGGGTACTTAACCTAGACATGATTGGAGAGAAGCAAAAATTAACGAACTCAGTACTGAATTTCATACGCTCACCAGTGTTGCTCCTAAACACGTTTGAAGCACACGCTTTCAAGAACTTCTCTGTAAGCTTAGGTGCTGGTTGGGGATTAACTACCTCGAACACTAGAAAATCACCACTAAGATTTGAGTTGAAGCCTTATGAAGCCGGGAGCGATCACGACGCTTACGTTGTTTTCGGGATACCAGCGTTCTCACTAACTAACTGGCCCGACAAATTCTATCACACAAACCTGGATTCTATCGATAAGTTTAGCCCCGTCAACTCTCTAAGAATCGCGATTACAGCACTCAGAACAGCGTTAACTTTCAAACCTGATGAGTCCAGGACAAATCATTACGTAAGCTTTGCTAGAGAATCAGAGTATTTTAGTCTCCCGGCATCCTTATATGAAATACGTCAAAACCTGTACGAGAAACGAGGAACCTGCAAGGTCGCGAGAGAGTTAGCCGGTTATCCATCTCCTCAATACCTCCTTAGAACTATTAAGGAACCTGAAATTCGTGATGAGGTAAAGAAGTTTCTCAGTAGAGCCTCATGGACTGTGACAGCCTACGTCATAGCGATTCTCTACTCTTCTTGCGGGTTCAGCGTAAGTGACCTAAGAAAGTCTCTAGTTGCTGAGTTAGGGATTAGAATTGATGAGAAAGATTTCAACACAATAATGAAGTCTATAGAACTATTGAGAGGCACCTTCACGTAGTGATCTCTATGCTGCTGGTTTACTACGGTAAGGGCAAGGGCAAGACTACGGCAGCGTTAGGCACGGTGTTACGAGCTCTGGGGAGGGGTTGGAGAGTGTTGTTAGTTCAGTTTATGAAGAGCGGCTCGAGCGGTGAAACACACTTCCTGAAGAGCTTGCCACAAACATACAGAAAAAGAATCTACGTTATTAGTGTGGGTGTGGAGGAATTCATTAATCCGGAAGACTTAAGCAATTACGCGGCCTCGGTAACTATGGCTCTAATATACGGCTTCTTCAAAGAAGTTTATCCGTCCTTAATGCGCGGATTACGTCCTAAGTTGGTTGTTTTCGATGAGTTAGGTATAGCATCACATATAGGACTGATTGAGGAGGGTCTCGTGCTCAGTATCCTGAGAAGATTCGTGGGTAATCCTGAAAAACACGCCATAATTACGGGAAGATACGTGCCGAAGACTGTGAGAGATGTTGCGGATTTAGTCACTGAAGTGAGGGAAGTCAAGCATTACTATAAAAAAGGCTTTGCTAACATTGAAGGCTTAGACGTCTAGTTACGATCCATTAAGGTACCAACAACTCATAGAGGTTATATCTAATCACGTAGTACGCGAAAACCAGAGATACTATGCTCATTAATTTTATCAGTATGTTTATTGAGGGTCCTGCCGCGTCTTTCATAGGATCGCCGACAGTGTCCCCTATTACGGCGGCTTTATGAGCCTCACTACCCTTACCTCCGTGATGTCCTGCCTCAATATACTTCTTCGCGTTGTCCCACGTATTCCCTACGTTCCCCTGGAAAAGCCCGAGCAATAACCCAGAAATAGTTGCTGCAAGCAGCATGCCCGCAAGACCGTGAGGTCCTATAACGAAACCCACGATTAGTGGAGTCATTATAGCTACTATTCCAGGAAGTATTAGTCTCTTTATAGCGTAGGAAGTCACTATAGCTACTGCTTTACCGTAGTCGGGCTTCTCCTTGAATTCTAGTATTCCTGGTTTCTCTTTGAATTGTCTCCTGATTTCTTCTATTAGAACAAACGCTGAATCACTTACTGCCAGTATCACTATTGAGGTGAAGAGAGCAGGCATTACTACCCCTACGAATAACCCTGAGATTAGTCTGGCGTCCAGCACTGTTAATGATTGAAATAGGCTACCTAAATCCGCGCCAGTATAGTACTGGAGTATTGACGCGTAAGCTCCTATGAAGGCAAGTGCTGTGAGAGCTGCTGAACCTATCGCGAAACCCTTACTAACAGACTTCATGGTATTTCCTGCTGCATCTAGCTTATCGGTTATGCTTCTTACCTCCTCTCCTAAACCAGCCTGCTCAGCTATCCCGGCGGCGTTATCAGTTATAGGTCCGTATGCATCAGCACTCACTACAACCCCTGTTAGAGATAACATGCCGACAGCGGAGAGTGCCACACCATATATGCCTAACCAGAACTCTCGAGTAGGTAGCCACAAAACCAAGAAAGCCGTCAAAGAAGCAATAGATATCATTACTGCGGGTATGAAAGCACTCAAGAAACCGTACGAGAAACCCGTCAAGATGGTGAGAGCAGGTCCTGCTTCAGACATTCTAGCAACCTTCTTCACCGGTGAGTACCTAGCGTTAGTGAAGTAATCGCTAGTTAGTCCTATCGCCACTCCCGCTATCAAACCAGCAATTATTACAACCCATATTCTAATACCTAACTCACCACTAATCAGCTGATTAATTCCAAATAATGACATAAGAGCTATTAGAATGGAAGCCACTATAGTAGCTAGAGTTAACGGCTTTGACGGGTCCCCGCCCTCCCTCGTACGCACAACAAAGGAGGATAGTATTGATGCCACGATACCCGTGGCAGCTACGAGAAGCGGGACTAGAGCAAAGCTACTCCAAGAAAGACCAAAACCTCTCAGCTGCGTGGATGCTATAACCATGGTGGAGATTATGGCTCCGACATAAGACTCGAAAAGATCAGCACCCATCCCAGCCACGTCACCAACATTATCACCAACATTATCTGCTATTACTCCAGGGTTTCTAGGGTCGTCCTCAGGAATCCCTACCTCAACCTTACCTACTAGATCAGAACCTATGTCAGCAGCTTTAGTGTATATTCCTCCACCGACTCTAGCAAACAAAGCTACTGAGGAAGCCCCGAAACTATAGCCAATTATATCATTTATGGCTTCAGGAGTCTCGCCGTAAACAATGTATTGAATAACGATTAACAATAATCCCACACCAACAGTCATTAAACCCATAACTAAACCGCCATTAAACGCTAGCCTGAGAGCTTTGTTAAGACCCTTCTCCTTAGCAACGTTAGTTGTTCGTACATTAGCATTCACAGCTATCTTCATGCCGACGAAACCTGCAGTTACTGAAGAGAGTGCACCCAACACGTAGCTAGCCGCCATCCTATACCATCCGAGAAGCGTTAGAAGAACGACTATTACGGCAGCAATACCGAAGATAACTGTGTATTGTTTCTTGAGATAAGCGCTAGCCCCCTCTTTTATGTATTCATGAATCTCCACCATCTTACCTGATCCTGCTGGCTCTTTAATGATCTTATAAGAGGTTAGCAAAGCATAAACGATCGCTATCGCCGAAATACCCAAGATCGCAAGCTCAGCATGCACGTCACACACCCGGAATACTACACATAAGTTAATGCTTAAAAGCTTTATTTTGTTTAATAAGTGAGGTCTATAGACTCCAGATAATTGGTGGTGGCTACTGAGGTGATGAGGAAGCATTGAGTACCCAGTATATGTCCATATACACGAGGGTAGGGCTTGACGAGATCCTAGCGACGGCCGTACTCTCAACAGCTTTGGTTAATAAGGGAATTAAAGCGTACGTGGAGTTCGTCCCTCAAATAGTTAAGAACCCTCTTAAAATAACTAGAAGCTACGTTGTCGGAGTAACACCCTCCTCAAACATAGGTATATATAGCTCGATAGGCTTCCACCTAATCCCAGAAAAAAGATTAGGTGTTGTTACCAAATACGATGACGCCGGAAAAAGCGAGATCTTAATGAGTCTCTCTGAGACATACACTCTAACTGAGGTAGCGTTAGAGTATGTTCAGACACTAAACGCCTCAATAGATCCTCCGGAACAACTAATTAAGGACATCATACACGTCACTACCGGAAGACCTACTGAAGCCAGCAAGGTAGGTAAGGCTCTAGTCAAGGCTATCAAAATAGGTTGTAGTTCGCCAGACTTTTTGAGTAATCTCTACGCATACTTCCTGCAAGTACTACGAACTAAATCATACAAGTTAAGTCCCGAGATAGAGGAGAGAGCAGCAAGATATGACGAAGCTTTAAGACTAATAGATGAATTACTGAAGACTGACAACCTATTAAATTACGGTCCCTTGAGAGTAGCTGTTATATCACGTAGCTTTGAGAAACCATTAATCCGAGATAATTACAAGTTACTGAAGCCTCTAGTTAATGAGTTACTGATCAAGTTATGTAAAGAAGACGGGATCGGGATGGTAGTTCTTGAGACAGACTTAGGGCATACCCTAAAGATATGTTTAGGTTCTAGAAGAATTAGTTTCGTTAACATAATATCTTCTCTTCCTAAAGAACTCTCTGACGAGCTTAATGTAACGCTGAAAGGCAACCACGTATTAATCAAGTTTAAAGACCCTTCTAAGAGTTCCCTAGACGCTGTCTTGAGCATAGCTGACTCCATAGCGACGGGTTTAACTCCTTTATTGTCTTCAACATCTAAGACGTAGTGATTATTAAAATGAAGGCAGTAGTTACTGGTGGAGCGGGCTTCATAGGCTCGCACGTAACTGAGTACCTGGTCCTAAACGATTTTGAGGTAGTGGTTATAGATAACCTGAGTTCCGGTAGTCTGGAAAACATTAACCACATAATTAAGAATGGGAGGGTCAAGCTCTTAATTAAGGATTTAAAGATCTTCGATAGCGAGTTAAGGAATGCTTTCAGTGAGGCAGACACAGTATATCATTTCGCAGCTAACCCTGAAGTAAGAGTCTCGATAACAGAACCGCGCACACATTTCGAGGAAAACGTGTTAGTAACTTTTAATGTTCTCGAGGGTTGCAGATTAAGTGACGTTAAGGAGGTAGTTTTCGCAAGTTCCTCAACGGTGTATGGTGATGCTCAAGTTTTCCCTACGCCGGAAGATCACCCAACTAGACCTATATCAATTTACGGTGTTTCTAAACTAATGTCTGAGAACCTGCTTGCCGGCTACAGCGATATTTACGGCATGAAAGCACTAACTCTTAGATTCGCTAACATAGTAGGTCCCAGGCAAACACACGGCGTTATAGTAGACTTCATCAACAAATTAAGAAAAAATCCTAGAAAACTTGAAATCCTAGGTGACGGAACACAGAAAAAGTCTTATCTCCACGTGGGAGACTTAATAGACGGGATGCGTGTAGCGTTAGATTACTTAAGGAGATCAAGCACTAGATATGAGGTATACAACGTAGGCAATACTGACTGGATAACAGTTAAGGAAATAGCTGACTTGGTTGTCGAAGAAATGGGTCTCAACAACGTAGAGTACGTGTTCAAACCAGCAACACATGATGGTAGGGGGTGGTTAGGAGACGTTAAATTCATGTTACTTGATGTTAGAAGGCTAATGAGCTTGGGGTGGAGACCCAAACTTTCCTCAAAAGAAGCTCTGAGAGAAGCTATCAGGTGGATTAAGGAGAAGTCCTGAAAATCTATGTTGCTCTTGCTGCTTAGAAAGGAGATATGAAGTCTTCAGGTCTCGGGGGCTCCGGCTTCAGACCTTTCCTCTGTCTTATCTTAGTAACGATATCCAACAACAGAGACTCCGGTACTGGTGCCCACCTACTGAATTCAGTGCCCCAGAAAGCCCTGCCAGCGGTCGCTGACCTCAGCTCATTAGCTAAGTCTAGCGACTCAGCTACAGGTATCTCAGCTATAACTCTAACAGCGTTACTACTTAACGTAATCACGTCAAGAACTTTACCTCTCTTCCTAGTTATGACCGAGATAGCTGAACTCATTAAGTCTACCGGTACCCTAATATCTATCTTCTGTATCGGCTCCAGGAGTGTTGGTCTAGATAACAACATTCCAGCATATATCGGGTTCCTGACAGCCGGGAATATCTGTGCTGGACCTCTGTGTGCTGGGTCTTCATGAACTACCGCATCATGAAGAATAACCTTCACTCCTCTGACTCTCTCCATGCAGAGAGGACCCTCACCCATCGCTAATCTGAAGCCCTGAATAATAGTGTCTCTGATTTCTCTCAGATACTGGACACCAGTAGTTTTATCAACGAATACGTTTATACCTTCGTCTATAGCCCAGATTCTCTTCGCTTCATCATAGTCCCAACCAGCCTGGTCTCTTAAGATCCTGGCTACCTCTCTAGGATCCATGTTCTCTGTTATAGCTCCCTGCTGAATAAGCGAGATTGTTTCATCATTAAGTGGTTCAACACTTATGTAGAGCTTGTTGTGTTTGTTGGGAGACTTACCTTCAAGAACCTGAGAAGAACCTCTTATAGTTTCCCTATACACGATTATTGGGGGTGTCGTGTCTACTTCTATCCCGTAATTCTCTTTAAGTAATGTGAGAGTTATTTCTAGATGTAGGGGGCCCATACCAGCTATCAAGTACTCCCCTGTTTCCTCGTTTATCTTGACTATCAAGTTAGGATCTTCTATAGCCATCTTCCTTAAAGAATCTATGAGTTTTGTTAAGTCTTGAGTTTTCTTAGGCTCTATCGCCATAGTGACGACGGGCTCAGTAACATATCTTAGCCTCTCGAATGGCGCGGCCATATCTTTAAATGCTGTAGTTACTGCTGTTTCTCCCGCTCTAGCTCTCTCAAGACCTAAAACAGCACCGATATTCCCTGCAACAACTTGATCTACCTGCTCTCTGAAAGGCCCCATATATAGCGATACCTGAAGAATTTTTTGCGGTGTTCTTGAGTTGACTAGCCAGACCTCTTCACCAGACCTGAGAGTACCTGACATTACTCTCCCAGTAGCCACGAACCCAGCATGAGGATCTAGCCTCATGTCGTTAATCATGTATACTAGCGGTCCGTTAGGATCTGCTTCCAGCATAGCTCTCCCGAGTTCTGTGTTTATGTCACCCTTCCATATCTTAGGTATCCTGTACTTCTGTGCTACTCTCGGATTAGGAACATTAGTAATCACGGACTCTAACAAAGTTTCGTGTAGTGGGGCTATTTTCTGGAACTCCTCGACAGCCTCCCTACCCTTCTCATAAGCTTTAATCAACTCCATTATGTTGGTTCCCTTCTTCTGGGCATGCGGTACTGTCAAACCTATCTTATCTTTTGCTGAACCAAATATTACCTGACCCTTCGCAGCATCTAAGACCCACTTATCCCTAAACTCCGGGTCAGCATTCTCTATTATTAACCTATTAACTTCTTTTATGATGTCTACAAACCTTTTCTGGATCTCCTGTGGTGAGAGCTTAAGTTCTTTTATTAATCTGTCTATCTTATTTATGAATAAGAGTGGCCTTACTCTCTCCTCTAGAGATTGCCTGAGCACTGTTTCTGTTTGAGTCATTACTCCCTCGACTGCATCAACCACAACTATCGCGCCATCAAGAACACGCAAAGACCTAGTAACCTTGCCTGAGAAATCTACGTGTCCTGGAGTATCAATCAAATTTATGACGTATCCTCTACCACCTAACTCGTGGTATAGGCTAATGTTAGCGGCCTTTACCGTAACACCTCTTTTTTGTTCTACGTCAAGATAATCTAGAGCTAGAGCCTCACCAGCAACCTTAGCAGAGATTATGCCTGCCGCAGCTAACAGGACGTCAGACGTTGTGGTTTTGCCGTGGTCTACGTGCGCAATTATACCTATGTTTCTCACGTGCTCCAAATCACTCATTATCTTCTGGATCTGCTCTACAGTCTTGTACCTAGGCATACCTACTACCCACAAAAGTAATTTTAAGAAAGTTATAAGCTTAAGTTTCTCTGATTCCTTAAGTAAGTACTTCAGAGACGGGTCATCCACTACCTCTTACCAATAAACTTATCTAACGAAGTTCCTGTAGTGTTCTGAGACCCCTCCTCAACTATCTTCTTGAATAGCTTCGCTTTATCCTCACTCATACCATCAACTCTCACGAGTTCCGTCACTTGAGCATTAATTACTGCTTTCAAGCTACCGAATTTGTGAAGCAGCCTCTCTGCCAACGTGGGTCCTATCTTAGGGAAGGAAGAAAGCACGTAGATCTGCCAAGCTCTCAAATCACTTGTTTTAGGCTTCTTATTCTTCCTGTAAGTAGGTAAGGAAACAGGAGCTTTTCTGCTGACTTTCTGTGTTTTCTCGGCGATATACTTAATGAGTTCAGCAGTATGTCTAGAGTTCCTTGTGTAAAGTACGGGGATATTGAAAGACAGCACAGCACTAACTAAGGCAGCCTCAATAGACCTAGGATTCTCCGTGTACTTATCAACGTCTAGTAAATCACCCTCTACAAGCAAGACTGCTTTAAATCCTACAAGACTCTTCAGTCTCTTCAACTGATCGAAAAACCTACCCTCATAAACAGACTTAATTAAGTCATCTAACCTCTTCCTCTCCAAAACAATTAAGTCATTAATAATGTAATCACCTACATCTAATGCCTTAAAAATGACTGAAACCCCCATACTCGATAAATAGTAAGGAACCTCAGAAGATCTCTCACGCTCGTCAACGTGAACCCTCATCCCACAACCAACTCCAGATAGTATTCCGTAAACTATTCTTAAATCTACGAACCCTCTACAACATATCAACTTAAGGGGTTGTTTGTTCTAGATCTCGCGTGGACTCTTGTGTTGTTAGCTAGAACGTAGTTCACGCGTGGGGGTCCGCGTGAGTTTGAACTCTCTGTTATGGTGTGGTTTGAGTTTTCTATTCACTCTCATGAACTCAAGAAAAGAATCAAGACTGAAAATAACCCAGATGCTTCTCAGAAGCATTTGTTAACCCACCTACCTTCTTCCAAGACATTAACTCTCAAACCTAGCTTAGCAAAGAATTGCCTCACTAACCTCATTACTTCACTAGCATCTACTTCGTAACTCAAGGAAAGTCCTGCCGCTCCGCTATGACCCCCACCCGAACCCTTAAGCTCCTCAGCCAAGTACGTGATCAAGTCAGACGCTATCGGGATCTTCAAATTACTTATTATTTTCTGAGAAGCCCTGACGTAAATTCTTGTTTCGTTAGATCTGGGTGAGATAGCTATGGCTACGTCAGCTCCCGACGTAATAAGAGTCTTTAAGACTGAAGCCTCGTGCGCGCCTACACAGGTCATAGCGAGTATAAAGTCCTTGCTTATCTCGTAAAGTCCTGCTCTCGAAATCCCTTTGAGGACAGCTATTCTCTCGCTCCTATCAACCTCCGTACTCGTTACTTTGCTGAAAGCTTCTTCAAGACACTCACTACACAACCTCGTTAGATAGTAGAGAGCTCGGAAAGTAGAGGGTTTAGCTAACCTTAAGTTCTTGGTATCGTATAGTATTCCCGCAATTAAGAGTGTTACTAAACGAGTATCAGGCTTTAGTGAGAGTATCTCCATCATTAAAGTAACTAACTCGCTAGTAGAACCAGCATTCCTGAAATGAACAGAAACTAGAGCATTCCTAGATAACTCATTAGTTTCGTGATGATCTATAACCACGTAGTCACGACCCCCCGCAACATCTAGTACGGGTACTTGAGACCTGCTTGAAGCATCAACACATACTATCAGGTCACATGAGCCCGCGGCAGCGACTAAATCCTTCTCAAGACCCAAACTCTTGACCACCCTGGTAGAGACCCTATTAAGTCCTTCAGGAAAAATAACACTAGTCTTGATGTTGCTGACCAACGACTCAGCAATAAACTTAACCCCAAAGATAGAAGCTACTGCGTCAGGATCCGCGTCTTTATGAGTGGTAAAGCATATTGCTGAGTACTTTTTGAAGGTGTTTGTTAGCTTATGTGTTAGCTCTACTAGTTTCTCCATATCTTCTAAGTAGCTCATCCTCAAACAACTCCAAAACATTATCGATTATCTGATCTAATAAGACCTCTACCTCCGGGTTCGGGGTTTCAGGCCACCTATACTCTAGCTCGATAGTAACGTTAATCTGTCCTGAATCAATGCCTAAAGAAATCACTACCTCATACTCGCCTACACGCCCAGATATAGAGTTGAGGGACTTGCTTAACTTATCTTCTATTAAAAAAGTTAGTTCTCTGAGGTCTTCCTGAGTTACTCGACTTAAGTCGAGACCTAAGGTTTTCACGTAACTCTTACTAACCACTCTTTCCCTCGCCCGGTACTATCCTATACTTCTCCAGTTCCTTCTTCACCGCTTCAAACTGCTTCCTCAGTGATTCCTCAATCCGCTCAAAACTCTGTAGTCTTACCTCAAGCTCCTCTTTCTTTTCTTGAAGCTCCTTTATGGTTGAATCTCTATCAACTCTCACAAACACGAAGCCCGTGTTCTTGTATACGGCTGTATCTGGTGAGACACTCTGAAGTATGTTTAAAGCTCTCTCAACATCTTTCAACTCTGAAGAAATCACGGTTTTCTGCGTTATCACTGATGCTAGCTGAGACTCTATCTGCTGGTACTTAATGATTATTTGCTCGAGTTCAGGCGGTATTTTCTGAGCCATGCCATCGCCTCACATAGATAACGCCACACACCTTATAAAACTTCACTAGAATAAACAACTAACGTGCTTAGGTTGTTTACTGAATCTTCGTGGTTTTGATTCGTTTAAGTGAGGTTCCTTAAAACCTCTATAACCATGCTAACTAGTCTGAGAGAGTTTGAGAGAGGCGGTATTAACGATCTCGGCTCAGAACCTCTAAAAACTAGCTTTAGAGTACATTCCTCACGAGAAACATCAAACGAGACGCCCCTTAACTTAAGACTGCTTTCAGGTGTTAAGGATCTTAACAAAGCTTCAGTAAGTAGGCAGTCTTCCAGCTCGAGCAACACCTCAACAAGAACCTCACTCACTCCAGAATCGCTGAACACTAGTTACTACACCCGCTTAAGCGTGTTCTCCCATTATTTATGAGGGATAACTATAAATCCTCGTTATGTTGAAGGCGGGCCCGCAAGCCCTCCCCGTACTAGGGCTGTAGAAAGCTACAGAAACACTATTCTCGTCTCCGGATACTTTAAGTTCTACGACTTCAGGAAGCTCAGTAGACTCCTCTATTAGTGTCGGTTTGAAAATCTCTATGAGCACCTCACACACTCTCTGAGGAAATCCTTGAGGAACCCTACTGAAATTAAGCACTAGCTTCCTCATATTGTATGGTATCTGATGCTCCCTAATCTCCCTAAGTAGCTTCAGTGAAGACATTAGTACTAGATACTTTCTAGTCAAGCTTTCAGTACCTCTTGGAACTAAGTACGTGAGTGCTGACGGATTACCTTTCTTTTCTAAAATCATTAGAACACCGTATGAGGAGTAACGCCTAGCTACTGCAGCAATATCTTCGTAAGTTGCTTTACCTCTATTAAGCTTGATTGAGTTAGGAATTACCTTAGTTAAGTCATTAACGAAGCTTCTGGTTCTTCTTGAAGGCTCCCTGGAAGTAGTTATTAATAAACTACTCATACAAGAGCTTCACTCACTCTTGAACTTTCGGAGTACCTACCTCCGTAGTAGGGGTGTACGCGCCTCCAGCAAAAATAGTTTCGCATTTAGGACATTGCCAGACCCCTACAGATAACCTCTTCATGGCTACTTTAGCCCTGCAGAAAGGACATATGACGTCAGAGTATCTCTTCTCCATTATTTCCTTCCACTTCTTCCTGAGTGAAGAACCGTACCTTGCCCCGAACCTTCCGGCGATGCCGGTGACTTTCAGCCTACCCATCAGCTCCACCCTCACACAAAACTATTTGAAGATTTTAAGCATTACTGCTGTTTCTGGAAGACCCTCCCTCCTCAACAGATGAGACTTCCGCGGATTCCGTACTTGCTGCTTCAAGCGTCTTAAGAAACTCAGTAACTTTTGACAGCAACTCACTACCTTTTCTTAGAGCTAGCTCAATAGCTTTCTCGACTTCCTGAAGTGTTAAGTACCCGTCACCAGATTTCTGCAACCCAGCTATAGCTCCATCCTCACCAACCCCCACAACCAGCTTGGCAGTTACTACCTTCTCCTCCTCTATCGTTGGGTCAACTATTAATGAATCACTCAATTTCCCCACAGTCACTGTGAGTGCTTTCCTAACCACAGGTAACGAGCCTGCGTGAGACGACTTATCTATCTGTATTGACTCATTCTCCGTGACTGTATACTTAGGAATTTTAGTTGTTAGTAGAGCAGCTAAAGTAGCTATGGCTGAGGCATCTATTAAGTTTCCTCCATGATCTAGCACGTAAATGTCTATCCAGATAACCCAGACTCTCCTCCCAGGCACTATAACTAGCTTACTAACATCTATAACGCCATACTCTCTTAGAACTCTGTCAATCACTCTAGCTAACTCGATAGCGTTTTCGTCAGGAGGTCCCGGCTCAAAAGCTGGTGAAGCTGTAGGGACAAACTCAGCTGAAACCACTAAAACACCTTCTTCCGGGGTGTCAGGGTACGGTGAACCGAGCTCTAATTTCACACCAACTAATACCTGCGTATCACCGAGCTTCACTAACGCGGAACCGTCTGCTTTAGGTAGGTAGTTAGTAATTATCTTTAGTTCCCTAAAGTCTTCTAAACCTCTCCCATCAGCTCTCACGCCCTTCTTAATAAGGGTTGAGAGAGTCTCTGCTTTAAGTCTAGGTATTATTGAATCTGGTGATGTAGGTGTTACAGACATCTCACTCCACCTTAACCAAATACTTGTTACGAAGAGTTTCTTTCTGGAGTCTGTATATTTCGTTAATCCCTCTAAACGCCATGCTTAGAGCTTGACTAAACTCTTGAGGAGTCAGAACGCCGTTCAACTGGAGTAGCGTGACCATATTGAGTGAGGGTGCCATAGCTACCGGCATGTCGGCCTCACCATAACTATCTTCAACTTGATCTATGTCTAGAACCAAATACCCGTTAACCTTACCTACAGCGACTGCCGCTACAAGGTCTCTCATAGGTATGCCGGCATCCGCTAAAGCCAGTGAAGCCGCGTTGAGAGCTGCTGTCCTGGTACCTCCATCAGCACTAATAACTTCTATGAAGATGTCTATTGATGTCCTAGGAAACGCTTCACTCACAACTACGGGCTCTAGAGCTTCTCTAATCACTTTAGAGATCTCTATCTCTCTCCTTGAAGGTGCTGGATTCTTCCTCTCGTCTGTAGAGAATGGCGCCATATGATATCTACACCTGAGTACGGCTCGATGCGGTAATACCATGTAGCGTTGAGGCGGTTCTCTAGGACCGTACACCGCAGCTATAACTCTAGTCTTGCCAAACTCTACGTAAGCTGAGCCACTCGCGTTACTTAGGATACTAACCTCCATCTTAATAGTCCTTAACTCATCTAATCTCCTCCCGTCGTGACGTATCCCGTCCTCACTCACTAACCTAGGTTTCTCTCCTCTCATTCCCTACCAAACCCCTCCTAACTTTCTCGACTAGAATAAATTCCTTCACACGATCTGTTAACCCAGATATGTGAGCTTCCACCTCAATCTTCCTGATAGCTCTGACCACTATGTCTTCATACTGCTTATCCTCACATAGGATAAGCACCCTACCGTTATTGCCGATAACCAACTTACAGTTTGTTTCCGACTCAATTAATGACTGCATTGAGCCCTTCTTACCTATGAGTCTCGGAACTTTAACAGGGTTTATCTCCGCTAAAGCACCACCAACGACTTTACCAAACTCCTTACCCTTAGTAGAGATTATAGGATTCCTCGTCCTATCAAAAACTTCTATCTTACCTACCACCACGTCACCCACGTCTAAGAAATCCTTCAGGTTCTCTTTGGATGGATTAATAGCTCTCCCGAGGTAGTCGACCGCGTACAGGATTCCCGGGAAAGGCGCTCTTATGTCTAACTCCCAGTTAGTGAGTCCTACATCACTCACTATCCCTACCACAACATCACCTACTCTAGGGTAGTAAGAACCCTTAAGAGGTATTACCTTAAGACTCTTCTCCTGAGTATTAAGTTCTAGTAAACCAACCACAGAAGAATAATAAGAATTCCCTACCCTGTAAGCAGTCGTTGGTGTTAAGATTCTGTAGTCTCCTTCAGCTAACTTATCTCCAGGCGCTACTAAAACTCTTTCTACCTTCTGCTCAGTCTGAGTACTCATTCTAAATCACCTTAACACTAAGCTCTACGTCACCTCTAGTTACCCTATTTACGGAATCTATCACGTCATTCTGCATCCCGGCCGGTATTTCTATCTCCATATATAGTGAGCCATCACTCAACCACTTCTCAGTCTTAACATCACCTAGCCTCCTCAACTCGCTGTACGCTCTGCCGGCAGTTGCTGGCGGTACTTTAATAGTTATTAGAGCTTTAGCCACCTTTATTGGGAGAACCTTAGTTAATTCTTTGATTATTCTGGAAGCCTGCTCCTCCACAGTCTTGTAGAGGTCTATCGAGATTCTTGCCTCCTCCATAGCCTTCTCTATGCGTTGAGGCGGGATAGGAAGCTTAGTTTTAGGATCTATGACTGACTTACTAATATAATTTACTATTAGTCTCTTCTTCTGTTCTAGCAGCTTCCTCCTTTGCTCAGTAGTTAGTTGTAGTTCCCCTTTCTTTATTATTGTGTCAGCGATTACCATCACGTCCGTTGTACCGAAGTTTTTCTGAAGTTCTTGCGGGGACGCTTTATCCCCCTTCCTAACGTCTTTATACACTATATCTCCTATTAAGACCTCACTCACGTCTTTTAGCTCTCCTTCCCTGTATTTGAGGGCTTTGTCAGGGTCTACTAGTATTTCAAACCTGGAACCACTTTTCTCTAGTCTAGCTATCACGTACTCTTTACTACTCACCTACCAACACCTGTTTTACGTATGAAGTCAGCAGTCTCTTCGTAGGTTAGCTTCCTGAAGATTCCTTCTTCAAGGGTAACTACACCAACCTCAACTAAGTCTGGAGAGAGGCCTTCCTCAGTAGAAGCTCTAAGAGCTTTTAAAGCTAGCTCGATAGCGTCTTCTTTCTTCAGTTTCCTGTCGTAGTTTTTCTCTAGGTACTCCATAGCGGGCTGTTCTCCGGACCCGACAGCCAGAGCTAAGTAAGCAAAATAGTACCCGTTTATTTCGGTCTTAAAAACATGAATACCTTTCTTGTCCCTACCAACAAAAATTAACGAAACCCCGAAAGGCCTGACACCAGCGTGCTGAGTATAGAGTTGCTTCACGTCACAAACAGACTTAACTACGTACTCTATGTCAGCAGGCTCATCATACACGAACCTGTAATTGAGTGCTTCTCTCCTAGCATAATCTATTAGGATCCTGCCGTCAGCAGCTAAACCTGCGAAAGAAGCACCCATGTGTGAGTCAACCAAGAATATTTTGTTTATGGAATTCAGGTCTATAAGAGTTGATATTCTCCTCTTCTCAGCTACTAAGACGCCGACCTCCTCAGTCCTAAGAGCTACTGTAGTCCAACCCTTCCTAACATTCTCAGCAGCATACTCAACCTGGTAAAGCTTACCGTCAGGTGAGAACACCGTTATCGCTCTATCATAGCCGAGAGCTGGCGGTCCGAAAGCCATTTCCTAACCCCTTAACACTTAATTACGTGAAATAATATAAACCTTGACTTAACCAGCAAAAGACACACGAAAACAAGCAATAGGGACTCTTAGAGAAATCCAATCTACCTCTACTGACTGAATCTTAAGAGGTCTAGAATGGTGGGGGGACGGGTCTGCTGAGGGCGATATGAGCCCCGCGGGCTAACCTGGCTACCCCACCCCGCTACTCTGTCCCCCCATCCATTATTAGTGTTTGTGAGGTTTTTAAGTATTGGTTAATTTCTTGATGAGAGACCTAACTACCCCCCACTCAGGACTTGCTTCAGGACCCACACCGTACATTTTTGACGCCGCAACCTCAAGATCTAGTTCTGTAGGTATGCCTAGCTTCTTAGATATGCTCCATGCCTCAGCTAATGATGTAGTTTCCGATATAGCTTGAGCTAACTTGTTTATTTTCATTAGACTCTCGCTCTTAAGAAGAAAGGTAGTAAGGGTTAAGGCATTTACTTCCATAGTTCTGTTACCCCCTCTTATCTTCCTACTTCCTACGAAGCCCTTAAGTGCTAGGTAGGGTGCTCTACTAGCTTCTGTCTTAACACGATCTATTAAATCCTCGTAGAAGCTCGCGTGATGTGACCAAAGACCTATAACACCTACGTATCCTCCAACACTAATCACTTTGCTTATTTTCTGTAGAACAAAGTCTTGAGTAAGCTCACCATCAGCTCCTAATGCGGTCACCCCGACGAATCCTCCGACCTTAGCCGTAGCTGCTAGAGTTATTGAGTCTGTTAGAGGAGACCACAAGTTGTCTTCCCAGCCTTCAGCAAGAATATCACCACCAACATCTAGGTCAATCAGTACATTCTCCCCGTTCCTCACTAACTCCTTAAAACACTCGTAAACCCCGCTAACACTCTTCTCAAGAGTTACTGCAGGGATCTCTCTCCTAAGTTTCTCAGCTACATAAGCTGTGTGAGGCTTGAAAGAGTACTCACCACGCACCACGTAAGTGTCTCCGCTAACCCAAACACACCTGCTTAACCTAGCATTCCTAACACTAGCTACAGGTATTGGTCCGGGGTAAGGATCCACAACCCACCTCTCCCATAAAACTCCTAGGGGAGAACATTCACGAACACCCACGATCTCCTCAAGAACCTTACAGAAAATAAAAGCAGATATTACGTCTCCCCCACCACCAGCCCCCACAACCACCACACTTTCGGCCTCACGTAGCTTAGTAACGTAGTTATCCAATCATCATCCCAAGTTGATATATGCTGAAATTAAAAACATTCTTAAATTCAGTAGCACCTCCCTCCTACACTGAAGGTAGGAGATACGACATCAAATATCGAGCCCAGTGTTAAATTCTCTAGTACGATTTTATTTCGGGTTAGGTTGTTTGTGTGGTGAGTAGGAACTGGGGGGATGCAGCAGGACTATTAATGTTTTGGTTGTTAGAGCTTCGGATGTGGCTAAGTTGTTGAGTAAGCCGCCGGAGGGTGATGAAGCGTCAGCAAAGTTTGGTAAGATTTTTGAGGAGGAGTACGCTCTAGCCAACCATATTTACGAGCGGACTTGGTACGTGCACGTACCTAAGTGGTTTGTTAGGAAGGTCGCGGCTAGATTGATGGCTGAGGGTATTTATAGGCGGGACTTAGTTCTCAAGGCTTACAGAGCTTACGCGGCACTCCTTAACGCCGGCGTAATCGGTAAGAAACCTAAAACTGTGTTCAGGAATTTAACCGATAATTTGTTTATAGCTGCTCAGCCAGACCTCTATGACGAATCCACCGAGACATACTATGAGTTCAAGCTTTACCCAATAAACGATTACGCTAGAAAGCAAGCTGAAGTATTTGCTTGGGTTCTAGAAAAACCTGTAGTGCTTGTAGGTCTTAAAGAAGACCCGGGAGGCAGCGTGAGTGTGGAGAAAGAAGTTGTTGCTCCCCCTAAAGACTTAAGAATAAACGTGAGCGAATTAAAGAAAATCGCGGTGGCAGAGGAATTCTGCGTTGACCTCACAGTTACGGGAGGAACTACGCTAGGTATTTCTGACATGAGGGTTACGGCACGTACGAGGAGTGAATGAATCACGTAGTCTTAGTAAATTAGTGCTGAGTCACGAGTTTCCGGCAACGTGATCTGCAGATAACCTATGTGTTTGAGTCATTGGTATCATACGAGAGACCTAAGTATTACGTTGTTCCCTAATAATACATTACATAAAATACCTAGAAACCCCCCACGTTTTATTTGTGCCCATAATTAAAACTTACTTAAGGATGAGTTATTATTACGGGGCCCTACTTGTCGGAATCTCTGCTTAAGGATCTTGAGTCTTCTGAGGATCTTTTGAGTAATTTAGATGAGTTCGTGGTAGAGGATTTTACGTTAATTTTATCGACCTTCCTGGTCGTGAAGCGTCTAGGGTACGAAGACATAGCTCAAGACATTATTCCTTTAGTTAAGTCAGGGGTTGGTGAGCTGGTGGTTAGGTTGAGTACCAACATGTATATTAATAACTTAGCTAGCGAGCTTGGAAAACATGCGAGGAAGTTATGGGAGGTGGACTATAGTGATTCTGAGATAGCTGATATACTTAGTGAGGCTATGAGCATGAGAAAGAAGGTGGATTTAGGGATTGCGAGTAAGGAGGAAGCTCGCGAATTACTTCTTAGATTTCTTAACCTAATAAGATTAAACCCTCAAGAAACGGAGGTAATTGCTAGCATACTCAAGGATCCTGAGCCTCCACTAGTTCTTCAATTAATAGCTACGGCTTTAGTCGTTTGTGTGGGTGGTTTAGGTGGGTCTTAATACTTCTAAGCTAGACTCTCTATCAGAACGCCTTATCGATTTCTTAGCTAGGAGAGCCTCAAATAAGAGTATAAACGCTGATAAGTTAAGAGTTGTAGCTGGCTCGTCGATAGCTAAGATATCCCTCGAAGCTATAGAAACTGTAGCTAGGGGGATTTCCAGGCTTGAGGGCGCGTCACTCTACTGCAATATTTGTGGGAAAGGACCCTTTACTAAGAAAGGAATGTACCTACACCTAACTAGACTTCACAAATATGAGCTCAAAAACATGCTGATTCACGAGCTTAGAGAAAAAATACTGAAAAATTACTAACCTATTAAATTCCTTAATCACGTGGAAACCTCTAACACAGAGCAATGCTTGTTTCACGACTACATACCTACTTATGGTTCTCAGCGACTATGAGACATTAATCAGACAGCCGCCACAACCTCATCAATCAGGGTTGAAGTCCTCATCACTAAGCCTTAGTTTGTTACGTGCATTAAATACTTTTCTTGACGAAGAAGTCAAGACTAACCTTCTTCTCTGTTTTGGTCTCACTGTAAGTTATAAGTGCATTCTTCAACCTATTAAGGAATTCTCTCCAGCTGATCTTCTCCTCCACTGCCCACTCAATTATTAAGTCTGAGTTTTTGCTGATTATGCTCAGGAATTCTCTCCAATCAATACCTAACTTCTTTAATTCCTTGTTCCAAGAACTCCATATATACTGAGGCAACTTATTATACACTAACACTCCCCTACTCTTCCCCCTAACTTTATCGCTCCCTAAAACAGCGTTGAGCTCCTTAATCATTTGCTTAAGTTCTTTCGGTTCTTCAGGTTCTGATAAACTCAAATCAACCCCCAACTAGAATAAGGGTTAAAAAATAATAAGAATAAAGTTGTTGAAGCCGGGGCTGAGCTGATAGTATAAGAAGATACTAATAACTACGAAACCCGAATTCCTCCTAGTGTTTAGACGTGATTATATCTACGTGTTAGTATTGTTCGGATTATGGGGGCTTGGTGTGTGAAAATAAATTAACTTACCTTAACGCGATCATAGGGTTTAGTGATTGAATCACGACTAGTTTCTTAGTGGTTTAGTAGCGAATTCACTACTAAACTCTACTCAGGCGTTCTAGTCAAACCTAACTTAAAACCTTCCTTGATGAGTTAACGAACCTCTCAGTTAAGACTGATTGTATTATTGCTTTCCGCTCGGAACCGATAGCTGATTGATGTGGACTTCACGTTGCGTCACTCACGGATTCGCGGCACGCCTCATTAATTTTGGTATGAGATGCTGCGTGTTTTTTGTTTGCAAGAGACGATGCCAAAGAACTGGAAATCTCTTATAATGGGATGGGGAGCTTAAACCTGAGAAAATATTTTGGTAAAAAATATTAAATAATGATTGAGGCTTTAGTTCATGGTCTCATGATCTTAACTTATATCCTAGGAACTTACTTATCAGTACTGTGCAGGCATTATCTCCTGAAACGTTAATAGCTGTTCTTATAGCGTCCGCTAGAGGATCTATCACTAACATTATGCCGACTCCCTCGAGAGGTAGTCCCATCACAGCTAGCACGTAAGCAAGCATTATGGTGCCGCCACCAGGTATTGCTGCAGTAGCTATAGAGCCTACTAAGGCAGCGAAGATCAGTAATCCGTAATGGAAGGGTGTTAAGCCGATATTGAATAACTGAGCAACGAATATAGCACTCATCACCTGATATAACGCGGTTCCGTCCATATTAACCGTAGCACCTATCGGTAAAGTGACCCCGAAAACTTCGTCTGAAACACCCATCCTCCTAGCGGCCTCCATATTAGCTGGTAGTGTGGCTGCTGAAGACCTTGTTGTGAAAGCTATCAAGAACGGGTATGTTTGAGCTTTGAAATACTTGATTGGGGCAAGCCCACCTAACCACACGATGATGGAGTATACTAGGAGGAAGTGCAGCAAAGTGAATAAGTATTGTCCTCCCAGGAACTTAGCGTAAGCGCCCAGCATTTGAGGACCGTACTTAATCATTAACCAGGCAGCATACATGAATACTGCTACCGGCGCGTAATACATTATGAGCCTGACGAAGCTCACCATCGTTTTAGAACCTAGCGAGAGTATGTTAGCTATCTTCCTACCCTCATCACCTAAGAACGTGACAGAAAGTCCTAGAATTATAGCGAAGATTATCATGGTCATCGCACCACCAACTACTAAGAGATCACTGAAGTCTGGCTTGAAGAACGAGAGCAGAATATCAATACCTGACGGAGGTGTTGGTGGTGGTTGCTGTGATGTGAGGTTTAAGCCGACACCAGGCGCTATCGTAGTTGCCGCGATTATGCCCCATACAGAAGCTATTATGGTGGTGATTATGTACAAGAATAACATCAAAGCAAGTATCTTGCCAAGTTTTCTAGCATTAGCTATAGACGCGGTGGCAGCCGCTATAGTGAAGAATATAAGTGGTGGTATAACTATCCTAATCAACCTAACGAAGATATCACCGAAAGCCTTAAACCAATCAGCTACAGGCCCCTTAACTTCAGGAGGAGCTGACGCGCTTATGATCCAGCCGATTATTATGCCTAAAACGAACCCTAAAGCTATGAAGAGCAAGAACCTATAACCAGCACCTACTTTAGATGCCGTGTTAAATTCACCAATATACTGATTATTAAGAAGTATTTATACTTAATACTCAACAACATTAGTGACGCAATTCACTAGTAGTGCACTACCACCAATACATATTCATAAAAGTACGATAATTACTAGCTTATTATTCCCTACCACATAATCTACTTAGATGAGAAGTGAGCGGGTCTTTAGGTAGAGGTAGGAAAGTACATAGAGATGTAGGTAAAGCATACGTTATTAAGATATTAAATATAATGAGGCATTACTACAGCTTGAGAGACATAGAAAAAATGCTTGACTTACCAGCACAGACTATATGGAAATACGTGAACTTGGTTGCAGTGCCTGAGGAGAAGACTGTAGCTAAGATAATTAATAAGGTGAGTGAGTTAAGATTAATTGACAGATTAATAGAGAATTCCATGAGAGAATTCAAGGAAAACCCCGTTTCTGTTCTGAGTAAGCCTGGCTTTCTCAAACTATTTTCTTACGTTACTGAAGACTTTGTAGGTAGTGCTAAGATAGACTTGATAATACCTATGTCAACGAACGCGATCATTTTAGGTAGTTACGTAGCTACTGATTTACCAGGACTTATCTGTCCATTCACGGAAAACCCACCACACGATAGGAAGGGGTATGTTATCGCATATTATAACAGTAATAATGAGGCAAGCTTCATAGCTCTACCGAAGAGTTGCTTGAGAGAGAAAACAACCGCTTTACTTGTTGACATCCTGCTTGAGGAACCAAGTAAGTTAGAGAGTGTTGTGGGAGTTTTAAGTAGGAACAGAATCCACGTGTATGGGGTTGTGGCGATTGATTCTCCTGATAATGTGCTGGATCTAGCTAGGAATATGGGGCTTAAGGTAATGACTTTAAGACGCTGGCACTATTAAAGTCTCCTCGATTTTCTGAGACCTGTCAGCGTAAGCTAACCTGTACTTCGATGGTTTTAGGTAAGCTATTATGAGTTCTATACCTTTTAAAGGATCGCTTTGCTCACCGCACGTATAAACATCAACTGTGGCGTACCGGTACTCGACCCACGTATGAACCGCTATATGTGATTCCTCAACTAATGCTATGACTGAGACCCCTCCCTTCCTACCACCAAAACTCCAAGACTTAACCTCCACTAACTTCATGTTAGATTCCTCAGCAGCTCTCACAACCACGTTCCTGAGTTCTTCCTCATTCGTGGCGGCTCCCACGTCTATGTCGTAGAGATTGGCGTAGTAGTGTTTCCCAACTATGAAGTCTTTGTTTTCACTCACTTGAGTCACCTCCTCACCCCCTCAAATAACCATGTGAGATCCGCCTTGTATGACCTCCTGACTCCCCCGTCAATAAGAGCGTGAGTTATTATGGGTAGCGCTATGGTTGCGTCCACGTAAACTACTCTCTTCCTAGCTTTAGGGGAAACCTTACCCCAACTAATAGCTTCTTCGAGTGTAGCACCACTTAAGCCACCCCACTGAGGCGCGTCTGTAGTGAACTGAACCACGTACTCCAATGACTTGTAGTAGTCGGGATGTCCCTCCTCCTCAGCTATCAAGGTTTGAGCTACCGTAACTAAGTTGACGTAGTCTTTAGGAACGCCGCCACCAACATATATTGCAGCAAGCTTGTTTGAGCGTCTCCCAACCTCTACTATCTGGTAGAAATCTTTCACCATATCTAAAACTATCTTATGGCCTCTACGGTACGGTAGTAGAGTCGCCATGCCGTACCCGCTATCAACTAGTGCAGGAGAGAATACTGGCACGCCAGACCTGTAAGCCGCTGCCACTATCGAGTCTATTCCGCGTTTGTTGAGGAATTCCCCAAATAAGTGTAGGAATTCAGCTGTTGAGTAGATAGACCCGCTAGGAAGACTCTCAACAAACTCTCTAATGAGTCCCTCCATCTCCCTGTACTCAAGTTCGCTAGCTACCGTGTCGTAGAATCTGTCGAGCTTGTGTTTGAGTAGTTCGTTATCGTCTACACATGGGTACGTCTTCAAGTATTTGAAACCCATCGCTTCAAAAATGTCTTCACTTATTATAGCACCCGTAGATACTACTACATCCACATACCTGTTCTCAACCAACCACTTAATGATTTTCCACATTCCTGCAGTACTCATAGAGCCTGCTAAACCGAGAAATATTGTTACGTCGCTGTCGCTGAACATATCGATGAGTGCTTGATACGCTTCTCCCAGAGCCCTACCCTGAAAAGCCGTGTCACTCATTCTTAGTAAGAGCTCGTGAAGACCTCTGCGACCTACTTCAAGACTCTTTACTTCCCCCATCGTGAACGGGTACTCCACCATTTTATTCCTGACCGAGAATATCGGAACAGAAAAACCTAATTAAGCTTTAGTAAGTCTATATAAGACAACAAAATCTTCAGCTAGCTTCTTAACTGTGTTTATTCATGAAGTCACAAAAAATCTTACGCAAGCACATAAAGTATTAAAATCCTAGAAACAAATATTTAGTACCTCATGATGGACAGCAGTCAGCTGGTTCCCTACCATCAATCACGAACCTCACTTCCTCGTGACTAATTCTGTATTTCTAGCCAGAAAATCTTCAAAATCACTAACGAACTTGTCTACCTCTTCTAACGTATGAGCTGCTGAGAGGAATAAGTGTGGTTTTGTTGGTGTTAAGAAGAAAGTGTTTCTCTCTATCATGTGTTTAAATAAGAGCTCACATGCTCTCAAGTTCTTGGTTCTCTCGCTTGTTAGGGGGTCTCTAGGCACTTCTTCAGTGAAGTGAATTCCTATCATTGATCCAAGGCCGGTGATGTGGCACTGCGCGTGAGTTCTCTCAATAGAATCTTTCAAACCCTTAATCAGTCTTCTCCCCAAGCCGTGAAGTTTCTCGTAAAATAATTCTCCTTTACTAAGAAGCTCGGAAATCAGTACGTAGCCCGCCCTCATTGTTAGAGGATTACCAACGAATGTTCCTCCATGAAAAACTCTCTCATCAAATCTAGGCCTAGCTACTTGATCCAAGAGTTCTAAATATTCAGAAGAGCCTACCACGGCTCCAGCGCCAGCAAAGTATTGTCCTCCAACAGCCTTACCAGCAGTTATTATGTCTGGTCTTACGTTATAGTAGTGTTGAGCTCCCTTATAGAACCTAAACCCTGTTATGACTTCATCAAATATTAGGACGAAACCTTCATCATCGGCTAATTCTCTGAGTCCTTTAAGAAACTCTCTCTCGGCCGGAATACACCCGGCCGCACCCATCAAGGGTTCAACTATGACTGCTGCTAAATCTTCTTTCCTCACTATGTTCCTCACACCATCTAAGTCGTTATAAGGAAGTATGACTGTCTGATCCGTGTTGATGTATCGCATATCGAGGGAGGATGGACGATCATATGGGTAACTCGCAGCTACGTGTAGTTCTGGGTAGCCACCGTGCCACCCCCCAATAAACTTACCTATTTTTGTTTTCTTGGTGTATGCTCTAGCTAGCCTAATAGCATACATGTTGGCCTCAGTGCCTGAGTTGGTTGGTCTGACCATGTCTAGATCGAACCACTGAGTAACTGCCTTAGCCCACTTGACTTCCCACTCATTACATAACCCGAAGTGAGTTCCTAGGGATAGTTGTTCTCTTGCAGCCTCAAGTATGGGTTCATACCCGAAGCCCGTAATTACTGTTCCGTGACTCATCCAGTAATCAACGTACTCGTTACCGTCAACATCCCACACTCTAGATCCTTTTGCTTTAGCGATATATATTGGGTGCGGTGCAAAATACCTTAAAGCGTACGAAACTCCTCCTGGGAGATATTTTCGTGCTTCCTCATAGAATTCCTTAGATTTTTTCAGGTCTTCCCAGCGTACCAACCATAATCACCTAGGAAAACCGAAGGAAGTATGATGTCTTTCATTGTTAGGAGGCCTGGAGGTGCTTGAAGAACTCTAGGTATTACGTTAACAACCATTGAAGCAGTAGCGATGTCGCCAGGAGTCCCTGTTTCACACCTCCAACGCGTTGTTGGGTTTCCTTCTATGAGTACTTCATCGTAGTCCTCCCTACCCACAGATGCTAGCAGGTCTAGCCTAACGAATTCTCTACCGTTAACGTAACCAACACCCCACCCGTGAATTCCTGAAACTCTACCTGGTTCGATTTTGAAGTACTGAGTCTCCATAGGTTTCTCAGCTATTATCGGTTCCTGCCCTTCCTCAACACTATCTATGCTTACCCCAAGAATACATCCTAAGAGCATTATAGACTCCGCATACCCTACATGAGCAGTTATTTCTCCTGCAGACATTTTAAGCATGAACTCCTCCGGCGTTAAGGAGATACCGTATTTCTTCTGGAATGAGTACCTCCTCTTAGAAGCATCTAAAGACCTAACTACGTGTATTCTGTACACTTCAGCAGAAACAGAAGTCAGGAACGCTGGTAGCGCGTCAAACACGAATCCCGGGTTAACACCCGTACCAATAACCCTAACACTATTCTTTCTAGCTAACTCATCGATTAGTAGGGAGAGTTCAGGGTACCTGTACCAAGGATAAGCTAAGGTTTCAGAAGTAGACACCACGTTAGCTCCTGCTGACACAGCCCTAACTATTTGAGGGTATATGCGGTCTAGGTAAGTGCCGGTAGATATGATTACTACGTCAGGCTTGACAGACTTCAGGTAATTCCAGGATATTGAGTCATGAATTACCTTAACACCTAAGCTCCTCCCCAACCCAGCCACAACACCTAAGTCTTCACCAACCTTAGAAGGATCTACGTCTATCCCACCAATCAACTCAACACCTTTCCTAGAACTAAGAAGCTTAACTATGAGAGATCCTATAGGTCCTACACCATAAACAACTATTTTCAGTCCTTCAGACATTTAAACACACCAATGAATACACTCAAGATCTCAATATAAGTATCTAAGGTATTAAGATTTATAGTCTATTGCGACGATATTTATCTTAGGAGATACCATGAGTAAAGAACTACGTGTTATAGTTATAGCGTTATTAGTCATTGTGGTGTCCCTATCTTTGATGCCTTTCGTGATAAGAGCTGTTTTCGGCAAGTATAACCCATACTATACTTTCAGAGACTCTATAATGGCTAGCCTCCTAGCCTTAGTGTGGGTAGGTATAATCACATTATTGGTTGCTATGATGCGAATCCACAAATACGCGAGTGGGGAGGACGCGACCTTAAAAAAGATACTAGACAGCCTAACAGGAATTCAGGAAAAACTGAAAACTTTGGAAGAGAAGGAAGTAAGAGAAACAACACAGGAAAAACTAGGTGGGATCTTTACAGAGTTAGACAAGGCACTTAGAGATAATGCGGTAATTCTTAAGTGCCCACAACACCCGGACTCCAAAGTAACTATATTATCTGACGGTTCACTGTGGTGTATGGCAGGACACTATGCCTGGTTGAGTGAGAGCTTGAGACAAATTCTTTCAGAAGCATTACGAACAAAAACATAGTTTTTATATAGGAAGCAACCACACCAAGTAAACAAATTCTAATGATCTTACTACTACCCCTAACGTAGAAGAACAAATATAAGCTCTGATAAATTATTTAGTCTGGCGTGGGTAGGGCTAGGAGGGTCGCCGCCTCCTCTGGCCGAAGGCGTAAAGCGGAGCCAGTAACCCTCTATGATGTAGGAAGTCTTAACAACCACCCTGGGGTTTGCGATGAAGCCCGCCCCGTGGGGTCGGCGGTGGCGGAGTACTCCTCGGAGGGGGAGTGCTAACCGCCTTTGCGGGGGGAACCGGCCAGGCCCGGAAGGGAGCAACCTAACTCCCGACGCCGACGTTCACGGGTCACCGGGTGGAGGACGGCCTCAGGAGCTGGTTGTTGAGGTCTTCCACATCGTAGAGGGGGCCACGCCATATAAGAGCGTTTTAGTTTTTGATTAGGTGTTTGGTTTGGAGTGTACTCACTTACTGAGTTATCCCGAGCTGAGTGAGGACTTGATTAGTAGGAGACTTAATAAGTTGAGGTTTTTAGGGTTTAGGAATTGCGTTGATTTGGGTGATTACGAGTTATGGGGGTTTAAGGTTTTGGGGAAGGGTCATTCATCAGTTGTTTTAGCTGCTGAATTCACGAATTTGGGGTACGTAGCAGTGAAGGTTCTGAGAACAGACTCGAAAAGAGACTCACTATTAAGTGAGTGTGATTTAATGAGGAAAGCTTTTCCTGTGGCTCCTAAGGTCTACTACTGTGATAACGAGCTCATAGTTATGGAATTAATTAGAGGGGTTAAGTTAGGTGACGTGACTTCCAGCATAACTTCATGTGATGATCTCATTAAACTGTATCTTAAGATATTGGCTGCTGTACGCTACCTAGACTTGAAGAACGTGACTCATAAGGAGCTGAACATACTGAAGAAGCACGTAATAATAGATGAGGAAGGCAAGATCAGAATAATTGATTTTGAGTCCGGATTTACTGGATTCACGTGTAATTTATGCAGAGCTTTCTCAGCTCTCATCTTGAGGGATCGCAGAATAATAGAGTGCTGTGATTTAAAGCAAACCCAGAAGGACCTACTCCTAAAACTACTGAGTTCTTATAAGAAAACAAACTCTGACGAGTCCTTCGCGACGTTAGTTAAGACTATACTGAACTTATGTGGAGATAGTTTGTGCGAATGCGTAGGTTAGTACCTACGAAACCTCTCTCAAGATAACGATTTAAGTCGTTAATCCTCATCTTTCTTAAAGCGTCCTTAAATCTTATTAATTCCATTAAGTCTTCCTCAGTAAACGGACCTGACCTCACTATAATCAAGTAACAGTCTCTTGAGACAACCCCCCCGCCAATCCCTCTATACATTAGGGTGTTACTCAACGACCTTACGTCATGCGGTGATAATAAGCAGTTGCCGGGGTGCGTGTGTAAACTGAAGAGAACCCTACTCATAGGTAGGGCTATTCTGTTTTCCTCACCCTCAATTAAGTATCCCTTACCGTTGCTTAAGACGACCAGTAAGTACTCTATACCTGAATGGATGGTAGTGTACGTGTACGGGGTCATCAACTCTATAGACTTAACCAAGACATGATTAGTTATCTTGTTGAGTAAGGAATACAGCTCTTCACCTCTCCCGCACACCTCACTACTGTACCTGTACTCAATTACTACGTTATCTTCTCTCCCTTCTTCTAGACTAACTAATTTGCTAGGTATCTTAGTTATTTTCTCGCAGCAATACTCTACGACGGGAGTTCCAGCACCGTAATCTATCCTTACTTTCGGATTTAAGCACTCATAATCCTCAACTAATTCGTAGAGAGCTCCCTCCACGTAGTAAAACATAGCTATTAAGGAAGTCCATTTCTCGCTAATTTCCACGAACTGCTTACTCAAGTCGAGCACCTTAGTACCTAAATAAATACATTTGCTGGCTAACGTATGGGTCGTGTTTCGAGAGCTTCTCAAACAACCTACTAAATACTCCCTCAACCACGCTTAAGTCTCTTGAGAGATACCCGTTAAGGATTAAGTTAGCCGTGACTAAGTCTGAGTAGAGTTCCTTATCTATTATTCCTTCATCTAGAGCTATTGAGGCTAGGTTAGTGAGGTCTAGTTCAGGTAGGTAGTAACCCCTAAGAAGCATAACGTAGCTTCTCAGGAGAGAAACTAACGCGTTCCTCAAATCACTAGCTTTGCCCTCTTTCCTGTACTTAACGTAAGAATCTACAGCCTCCTTAACTAAACGCAACGCCTCAGAATAGCAGGAAGTAGACGTCAAGGCAGCCTCACTCAATGTTTGCGTGTCTAGACCTTAGGTCTTCCTCCGTCTTACCAAGCCTAGCCATCAACTCAGCAGTGACTGCGTCTAGCATAACTAACGCAGCAACCTCGAATAGAGTTCCTAAAGGCGCTAAAGGCTCGTAAATACCCATTAACTGCCTAACGTTGTAGTCGTCCTCACCACTGATTTTCGTTCTGCCAGGAACCCTAACAACTATGTCTGAGAGTCTCCCGAGAGGTGAGTCTGGGTATGAGGTCACGCTTACTACGATAGCTCCTAAATTCTTAGCTACTTCAGCCGCCGTAACGACTAATTTCGTCCTACCAGAACCAGAGATAGCTATCAACATGTCTCCCGGGTTTAGCGGGGGGTTTATTGTTTCACCAAACACGTAGACGTTGTAACCTAAGTGTGATAACCTCATGGCGAAGGCTCTGCCAACAAGACCTGACCTACCAGCACCTAAAACTAAGATCTTCCTAGAGTCGTAGTATATGCTTACCAGTTTTTTAATAAATTTCTCAATCTCCTCGTAAGAAAGCTCGTTAAACGAGTAACTCAGGAACTTCGAGATACTCATAAAAGCCTCCTTGAATACCTGCAACTACTCCCTTACACATATCTTGTTGTCGAGGTATAAAAGGTTATATTTTATGGAGTGAGTTTTATCGTGATGATGAAGGAGGTGAACTCAGAGTAGGTGACGAGCGGCTAAAGAACTGACAAAATCTCCTTAAACACGAAGACTCACTAACTTCGTTAATCAGTATTGATTAACCTAACTGAAGCATTATATATGTCTTACTAAGCTATTATTAGAGTCTAGTTACTTAGGGAGTAGAGCATGAGTACTCAGCAACCACTTACTTGGCTCTCGTTAATGCGTAAGATACTTACTAGTGAGGGTAAGTGCATTGACCGTGAGTCAGTAATTAGGTACTCTGAGACGCTGGACTTAGCTAGTCTTGACGGGGTTTACACAGGTATAGCGGGGGAGCTGTGTTTCAAGTCTTTATTACCTCTAGCTCTTAAGGCTCTTGAGGAAGGGGCTGATCTCTACGAGGTCTCGAGTCTCCTGAGCTGGAAAGACTTCGAAGAACTCGTTTCTGAGTACTTGAGGCTCTCAGGTTACGAGAGTATTCAAAACTTAAGAACTAGACTAAAAAGATACGAGTATGATGTCTTGGCGGTAGATCCCGTGTCGAGGATTGGGTTGATTATTGACTGCAAGCACTGGTCCCCTGGATACAGTAAGAAAGGAAAACTCAAGCATGTGGTCAGCGAACATAAGCAAAAGTGTTTGTACTTAGTTAATCAGTGTCAACAAATCAAGAACGAGTATAGGATAATCAGCAAAGCTAAGTGGTTTGTTCCCGTCATAGTCACGCTAACAGAGGTTTTGAAGGGTAGCTTAGAAGGTGTTTTAGTAGTTCCTATAAGAACTTTCAGAGATTTTCTAGTCAACCTGGAATTCTACGTGGATTTAATGAAGACTAAAGAACACCAGCTAATGATTGCTAATGAATGCTATGCTCTGTGAGTACTCTAAAGTCACTCAGGCTCGTACGGAGTCTCTATCGTAGTGTTTGTTGGAGTTGGTGTGGTTGTTGGTGTTGTGGTTGGTGTGATTGTGGGTGTTGGTGTAGTTGTTGGGGTCGTTGTAGGACTCGTTGTGGGGGTGGTATTAGTTGGGGTTCTCGAGGCTCTCTCCGTATAGTATCCGTAGAAGCCTAAAGCTAGTGAAACAGCGATTAATAATGCGAATACTAGTAAACCACTCAACATCTTCTGTTTAGCGGTGCGAGCACTCCCTATTTTCATACTCTTCGCCTAACTTATTAGTAGAGTAGGCTATTAAAAACTATATTTTGTCTTCAAGTATTGTTATTAGGTCATATGCATGAGTGACGCGTATGTTTACCTGCTGGGACTGATCTTAGCTGAGACGCTCTTATTTATTTTAGTCAAGACTCAGAGAAGCTTACGTGATAGGCTGGAGAAACATAGGGTTAATGTCAGTTTCTTAACGATCTTGGTAGATATAGGTACTGCGTCGAAACTACGCAGACTCACACCACCTGAGAGTAGACCCCTGAAGAATGCTGTCTTTATTGCTGGTGTGTTAAATATGGCTTTGATGATAGCTTACCTATACCTGACGCTAATTAATGCTGTTGAGGGCTTGTTCAGAGCTGTCTCGGCTGGTGAGGTCCCAGTATCGCCTTTCGTTCCAGTAATCCCGGGCATCACTATAAGTCTGGAGATGCTTATCCCTCTAGCCTTATCGATAGGTATAGCTATGGTTGTCCACGAACTCATGCATGCTTTAGTAGCTTTATTAGAGAGAGTAGAGATCGAGTCGTGGGGTATCGGCTTATTCGTTATTTTCCCGGTAGCGTATGTTAAGCTCTCTGAGAATTCCTTTAACGAAGCACCTAGAAAGTCTAGGGCATCAATACTTAGCGCGGGCATACTAGGTAATTCGCTAATCGCGTTACTTGCTCTAGGACTCATAAGTCTGTTCTCAGCTCAAGTGAGCTTAGTTCCAGTAATAATAGATCTGGACAGGAGCGATCCCGAGTTACCGGCACTTCAAGCCAACATTTCCACACCATCCATAATACTTGAGGTGAATGGTTCAAGAATAAAGAACTTAGGAGAATTCACTTCCCTCTTAAGAGGCTTAATTAATCAGAGCGTAGTTCTCGTCCTGAAAACGCAGAGGTGTGTTAGGGAAGGTTACAGGGTCGTAGAAACCGGGGTTGTAGAGACTTACGAAATACGTAAGCCCGCGGGATCCAGGTTAGGAGTATACTTGAGTGAGTTAGTAGCGCCTGAGACACCAGCATACGTTATTGAGGCTCTCCTCTACACTAACTGGGTCTTCATAGTTAATCTCTCTCTAGCGATAATTAACGCGGCACCAATCTTCGTAAGTGATGGGGGGAGAATAATTACGGAAATCCTGAGTAGGTATGACAGGAAGCTCAACTACGTTATTCAGGGGATAACCTCAATTACTGTAGCGATTTTATTGGTGATAGGACTCATTAATTACATATGAACTAACAATCGGATTCGTTTTTATACTAGCTTATATTAGCTGACTCACCCACGCAAAAATCTAGAGTTCAGCGTAGCTGATTCAGGTTTATATTCTTTAGGTGTGTGCTCATTCAGTTAAAACACGGGACTTAATATATAAAAAGGTTTCAATATATGATAACTTGTGGTGATATAGTGTCGTATCTGGAGTGGATGTTAAGGGTTTTAAGAAACTCGGTTGAGTTAGCTGGGTTGCCTCAGGAAGTCTATGACTATTTAAGCAAACCTGATAGGGTTTTGATGGTTAAGATACCTGTTAGGATGGATGACGGGAGATTAGTAGTTTTTGAGGGTTATAGGGTCCAGCATAATAATGCTTTAGGTCCTTATAAGGGTGGTATTAGGTATCATCCTGAAGTCACTCTAGACACTGACATGGCGCTAGCTTTAGGCATGACTCTAAAGAATTCCTTGGCAGGAATACCGTACGGTGGTGGGAAAGGCGCTGTCAAGTGTGACCCTAAGAAAATGAGTATGAGAGAGCTGGAGCAGCTTAGCAGAGGATACGCGAGAGCTATAGCTCCCATAATAGGTCCTGAAATCGACATACCAGCACCGGACGTCAACACTAATCCCCAAATAATGGCTTGGATGGTTGATGAGTATAGTAAGCTGAAAGGCTATAACGTGCCTGGAGTATTCACGGCTAAACCACCAGAGCTGTGGGGTAATCCAGTAAGAATATACTCAACAGGTTTTGGCACCGTAGTAGCTGCTAAAGCCGCGGCTGAGAGGTGGTTAGGCGGTCTCGATGGTAAGGTAGTATCAATCCACGGATTCGGTAACGTGGGTCAGTACGCGGCTTACTGGGCAAGCAAATACGGTGCCAAGATAGTTGCTGTGAGCGACACTTCAGGAACAGTGTACGACCCTAACGGTCTAGACGTTGAGCTAGCTATGAAAATTAAGAACGAGACTGGCAAGGTAGTTAACTATCCTAAGGGAGAGAAGATAAGCGACCCTGATGCGTCACTCTACGTGGACGCCGACATACTAATACCTTCAGCGATTGAGAACGTCATAACTGAAGCAAACGCTAACAAAGTTAAAGCTAAACTAATTGTTGAGGGCGCTAACGGACCTACGACTCCCGAAGCTGAGAAAATACTCTACAGCAAGAAAGACTTCATAGCTGCAGTACCTGATATCTTAGCCAACGCTGGAGGAGTTATAATGTCTTACCTAGAATGGGTTGAGAACCTCCAGTGGTACTTCTGGGACGAGGAGGAAACTAGAACCAGGTTAGCATCAATAATGGAGAAGAACTTCAAGAGAACTGCTGACAGGTGGGAGAGACTAAAAGACGAGAGAAAAGACAGAACAGTAACGATGCGTGACGCTGCTTTCGTCCTAGCTGTCGAGAGAGTCCACAAAGCAATGAAGTTACGTGGCTGGTTATAAGCTAATAAGGACTTAGTTTTTCTTCAGTAAAACCTTTAAATCTCTTCAGATCATGAACAAACATATTAAGCTTATTTACTGAGACCTGAACTTATTCTTGGTGATGCTTGCGTGCTTAGTAAGCTCGCTAGACTAATAACGGAATACTGTACTAGTGTTAAGTCGGGAGATGAGGTACTAATAAACTCGACTCACGAGGCGTACGCTCTCGTACGTGAGTTATGGAGGGAAGTTGTTAGGAGGGGTGGTTACCCTAGGTGGAGTATTAATGACGAGGTACTGAACGAGATATTCTATAAATACTCTGCTGAAGAACTACTGAGGTATTATTCCAAGATAGATGAGTTCATTGCTGAGAACGTGGATGTTAGGATATCGGTGTTGTCATCAACGCATTCAAAATACTTAGTAAGTGTAGATCCTGAGAGACTTAAGTTGAGAGCTCAAGCTACGCGTAAGTTAAGCGAGATATTCATGAAGAGAGACTCTGAAGGTACGTTGAGGTGGGTCGTTACCGCATACCCCACCAGAGCTATGGCTCAGGAAGCCGGTATGTCGCCTCTCGAGTACGAGGAATTCGTTTTCAAGTCACTAAAGCTTTATGAGGACGACCCAGTCAGTGCTTGGATTAATCAAGCAAACACTCAACAAAAAATAGCGGATGTTCTCGGGAAGGTTTCTGAGCTGAGGATAGTGAGTCAAGATACAGACCTACTACTCAGAGTTGATGGGAGGGTCTGGATAAACGATGATGGGAAAAACAACATGCCTGGCGGGGAAGTCTTCACAGGACCTCACGAAGACTCTGCGGAGGGAGTCGTGAAATTCGATTTCCCGGCAGTGTGGAGGGGGGTTGAGGTGAGGAACGTTAAGCTAGTCTTCAGTAAGGGTGTGGTGGTGGAGGCTGACGCTGAAGTAGGTAGTGAGTTTCTTAAGAAGATGCTTGAGACTGACGAGGGAGCTAGAAGAATTGGTGAGTTAGCTTTCGGGCTTAACTACGACATAACCAGATACACCAAGGAGATCTTGTTCGATGAGAAGATCGGGGGGACTATCCACCTAGCTTTAGGTGCTTCATACATTAAGACTGGAGGAACTAACAAATCCTCAATTCATTGGGATCTCATAAAAGATATGAGGAAGGGGAAGGTTTTCGCAGACGGAGAACTCATTTACGAGAACGGTAAGTTCATAATGGAGGTACTTAAATGACTGTGAAAATAGGTGTAGTAGATACTACTTTCGCGAGAGTTGATATGGGGTCTATCGCTGAAAAAACTTTGAAAGACTTACTACCAAGTGTTGTGGTAGTTAGGTATACCGTGCCCGGAATTAAGGACATACCGGTGGCTGTTAAGAAATTAATTGAGGAAGAGAAATGTGACGGAGCCATAACTCTAGGATGGGTGGGACCGACACTAACCGATAAACTCTCTTACGTAGTATCTAGTTTTGCTCTCCAGCTAGTCCAGCTAACAACTAATAAACACGTAATAGACGTGACAGTACATGAGGATGAAGCAGCAACACAGCAAGAACTACTTAAGATAGCTATTGATAGAACAGTCAAGCATTGCAAGAACCTAGTCACACTAATAACTTCAGG
>CALIBI010000060.1 GCA_938045815.1 uncultured Sulfolobales archaeon
AATCTTAACGCTGTACTTAGCACATATAAACACACATCCATTATAGATGTAGTTTAGTAGACAACGCTCTACCAACTCTCTTTAGGAATAAATAGAGGTTCTCATAACGCGTTCAGCTCCACCCATACGAACTAATGTTTCCCGCCAGATCCTGAAGATCGTGAGTTTTGGTGACTCCTAAATACTCCAGCAAAAAGTGTTCGATGGGAGGTAAAGCTTATAAACAGGATGGCAAATAATAAACTATCCGTGTCTTCAAAAACTCGGAAGTCGATGAAAACCCTAAAAATGCAAAGGGGAATGTTAGGAGAGAACTTAGAGTATTAAATGGGATCTCCCTAAAGGGAATAAAAGTGAGAGTGCAGGATGACGGTGATAAGTATAGTATATAGGGGTTGAGAGGCTAGCTGCAGCTAAAATTCTGGAGGTGGTGGGGGCATACGTAGCGAAGAGGAAGTCTAAGAGAGCTCCTCACTTTGGTGCAAGCATGAAGAAGGTCAGACTGAAGGTCGTAAATAGAAACTGGGGAGTCTCATTAGTGCCTTGTTCCATAACCGAACTATTAAATTTATCCTGGATTGGAGGGGCGGGTACCTATGAGAGAGTTTTTAGTCGAGCTACTGACTTATTTTGCAGCTCAAAGAAATTAGGGGTATATCAATAAGCTTAGTAACGCTCTCGATGAGATCACAGCCTATGAAGCTTTAAAGGATGCCCTCAGAGAGTACCACCCTGTCTGTGTTGATAGGAGGTAGGGAGTGCTCCTAACTCAAACTTAAGCGTCTAGAGATAGTGATCAAGAACTTCATAGAGTCTGTAAGTTGGAAGAGCAGTGATGTTATAGTTAAGAAGACAAGAAAGCTAGAAGCCCTGGCTAGGAAGGCTGCGATGGCTGAGATACTCGCTAAGTGTAAAGCTAAGAGGTGATTGAGGTAGCAGGCGAGTTCATAACTCTATCTTCAGCTAGGATACTCGTAAACGTTGAAGCCCTGAATGGCTGAGAGCGTTAGTAACTTGATGAGGCGTAGGAAAGCTTCAGTGATTGTTTATTCAGACTGTAGTCCACGTCCCGGCTGCTAGCAGAGAGTCTATAGCCTACCACTACCTAAGGACCCTAGCTGGAATAGCTTAAGACTATAATTCACGCTTGTGGGTTTGCGTGAATTCGGACTCTCTAGACAGGCCGTAGATTTATTCTCAAAACATTGCTTCATCATTGATTGCTTTCCTACATGCTCTTTCAGAGAAACCCCCAATACGTAGCTCTCTTCATCGCTGTGAGGAGACCCTACATGTTGCTATATGTTCTCGTATCATCCTAGTTCTCAGTAACTCACTACGAGTTAATAACAACTCGCACGAAAACTATGAAACCTGGAACAGCATCGTTAAGTACAGTAATTACTTCATAAAATATATTATCCACGTAAGTTATAGTAAATTCAAGTGGTGTAGGGAAGTGACCTACACTGAGTGCGAGAGTCTTCGACAAAGAACACGTAAGTTTATTCGTGATGTTCGTGAGGGTGCTGTATTAGGTTCTACGGAAGTCGCTATAGGGTCGCTGGAACTCATAAGAGACGCGTCAAGCTTATGTAGGAACGAATTTAGGGAATTCTTAACTAACTTCATTCCTTTAGTAGTTGCTTCTAGACCGCCTTCTCAAGTAGCAGAGAATATTCTTCGTAAGTATCTTGAAGAATTCACTAACCTGAAAACAGAGAAAGGGTTTGATGTAGCTGTAGAAGAAACACAAAACATCGTGGACTCTCTTATTAAGGAACTTAACCTAGTCAGGGACTTAGTGGCTGAGATAGGTTCTAAACGTATCGAGAACGGTGACACAATCTTAACACATTCCTACAGCACTACCGTGCTAAGAACTCTTGAGAGAGCTGTTAAGAAAGGCGTTACGTTCAGGGTATACGTCACTGAGTCTAGACCGGTAGGTGAGGGTAGAGTGACCGCCAGCACTCTGAGTAGGTTAGGTATTGAAACCACGCTAATAGTAGATTCAGCTGTTAGGTACGTGATGAAGCACACGAATAAAGTGTTTGTTGGTGCGGACGCTATAGCGGTGAACGGTGCTGTGGTGAGTAAGGTAGGTACTTCAGCAATAGCTCTAGCAGCCAAGGAAGCTAGGTCACGCTTGTTTGTTTTAGCCGGGGTGTATAAGCTATCTTTCGAAACAGTCTTCGGCGAGTTGATAGAGCAAGTATTTCTTGATAACGCAGGCTTAATCATACCTGAAGAAAAAATCCGAGAAATCCCGAGTAAGGTGAGAGTTAGTGTACCGCTCTTCGACGTCACACCACCAGAGTACGTGGACGCGATAATCACTGAGAGAGGGGTATTAGCTCCTCAAGCAATACCTGTCTTGGTTGCTAGTCTCTATGGATGGCCACCCAAAATCAAGTCATTAAGAGAACTACTGGAGGAGGTGAGCAGGAATTGATCCACGAGTATAGGCTCCCTAGAGAAGTAGTAGAGATTTACGAAGGCATTAAGAACATGAGTATAAGAGGAGCTGGAAAAATAGCTAAGTACGCGGTTATAGCACTAATGAAGGCTGCGGAAGACTTCAAAGGCAGTGAAACCCGTGATTTCCTTAAATACATGGAGTACGCGGGTTCATACATTAAGAGTGCTAGACCAACAGCAGTCTCCCTACCTAACGCCGTAACGTACGTCCTAACTAGACTAAGAAAACAAAACATTACTTCAGTAGATGAAGGCAAACAAGTAGTTATCAGCCTAGCTCAAGAATTCATGAAGAGAGCTGATGAAGCCCTCAAAGTAATAGGTGAGTTAGGTTCTAGGCGAATCGAGAACGGTGACGTTATTATGACTCACTGTCACAGCACTGCAGCTGTATCAGTAATAACTACTGCGTACAAGAGAGGGAAAATAAACGTTGTTTACGTTAAGGAAACACGCCCAGCTCTCCAAGGCTTAATCACTGCTAAAACTCTAGCAGAGGAAGGTCTTGAAGTAATCATGATACCTGACTCATCAGTGAGGTACTTCATGAAGAAAGTAGATAAGGTTGTAGTAGGAGCTGACACCGTAGCTGCTAATGGAGCAGTAGTCAATAAGATAGGGACATCTCTAGTAGCTTTAGCAGCTAAGGAAGCAAGAGTTCGTTTCTACGTAGCTACAGAAACCTTTAAGTTCAGTCCATACACTTTGCTGGGGGAGCTAGTCCCTATAGAAGTTAGGGATCCTAGAGAAGTAGTTGATGAGGAGTGGCTGAAAGAAAACAAGAATGTGAAAATATTTAATCCAGTCTTCGACGTCACACCACCAGAGTACGTGGACGCGATAATCACTGAGAAGGGCGTAATACCTCCTCAAGCCGCACTACTACTGTTAATCGAGGATTACGGAGCTGATTTAAGAGAGACGGGGTTAAGTGCTCCGATAACTTGGGAAGAATAAGCTCAGACACCCACTAAATCAAAGCACTACTGTTTTTATGTTTAACTTGCTTGCTACGTAATCCGCGAATACCCTGCCCTGAAAACTCCTAGCGTTATTAATTACGAGTAACTTAGGTCTTGAACGCTCCACGTACTCAACCAAACCTCTAAAATCAGAATGATCGCTGAAAGCTACTAGGTAGCTGTTACTCCCGATCTGCTTGTAGGGCTTCGTGAATTCCCAACCACTGAGTGTTACGTGACTCACCCTACTGTTTTCTTTAAGTCTAGGGTAACTCACTGAGTGAGTTAAGTAAACATACCAACCACTCCTTATGACGTCAGCACCCTCCCTCGTGTTTATGTGGAAATACTCACCGAACCTCATACCGTACTTCTCCGCGATTCTGGAGAGTGAGTACTGCTTATGACTGAGGACGAAAGGAGCTATGACACCTCGCTCACGCAAGATCTGCATTACTTCCTGAATCTTGCCGTAGTAAGCGTATAAGTGGACGGGGCCCTTACTAAGTAACTCATTAACTAAGTCTGCCAGGATTGTTTCAATAAACTCATCGAATTCTCTAACGCATGAAGGATGCCCATACACCGCATCCATAATCAATACGTCTGGTTGAATAACGTCAGTGCCTTTACCAACTTTCTTGAAATCGCTAGTGTAGCCTACAGTCGTGTTATCTTCATACTCAACTAATACTTGAGCTGTTCCAGGTATATGTACGGCTTTCTTAAAAACTACTTTAAGACCACCCACCTCGTAAGGCTGGTCGTAATTAAGTGGAACAAAAAGAGATGAGTCATTATATCCTGTAATCACGGAAAGCCACTCAAGAGTGAGCGGCGTACCAACTATTTTCTGCCTACGCCTCACCGACTCAGCAAGTCCCACCACATGATCACTATGAACGTGAGTCACCACCCTCTCACGAAAATCTTCATGCCCATCAATAACTATAGACTCATTAATCGATATACCACCGTGATTATTCACCCTAATCAAAGCCCTCTGCAG
>CALIBI010000061.1 GCA_938045815.1 uncultured Sulfolobales archaeon
TGCTATTGAGTCTATTTCGTCTATGAATATTATTGCTGGTGCGTTCTTCCTCGCTTCCTCGAAAATCTCCCTCAACCTCTGCTCAGACTCACCATAATACTTACTCATAATCTCAGGACCGTTAATAGCTATGAAGTAAGCACCTATCTCGTTAGCGAGTGCTTTAGCTAGTAGAGTCTTCCCAACACCTGGAGGACCGTAAAGCAAAACACCCTTAGGAGGTTCTATGCCGAGATGCTTGAAAAGTTCCGGGTGTCTCATAGGTAACTCAACTATTTCTCTTATCCTCTCCTTTACTTCTTCTAGATCTCCTATGTCTTCCCAAGTGATTTTAGGTACTGTTCTTCTGACTGCTTCTTCTTTAACGGGTTCTTCCCTCAAATCTATCAAGGTGTCAGAATCCACGTAAACTACTTGCTGGGGGTGTGTGGTGATAACGACAAACTTTATTGGTTCTGGCAGGAAGTAGTAGGCTACGAAAATAACTTCTCCTCTCTTCACAGGCTTGTAGAGTAGTTGCTCCCTAACATACTCAACAAAACTTCTATCCCACCTCATAGGGATCGTGGGAGCTAACACCACCTTAGTGCCTTTAACGACCTCTATTTTTCGAACACGCACCATGTCACCAACACCTACTCCTAGGGCCTCACGCGTGTAGCCGTCAATCCTTATAATGTAGTCGTCTTCTTCTCTTAAGGTAGGCAGTACCTGAAGTACCGTAGAGCCTTTATCAGACTCTACCTCGATATAGTCACCTGAAGAGATTCTGAGTGCATTCATTACTCTTCTAGGAAGTCTGCCTATCTTGCGTCCAACGTCTCTGGCGCCGGCTGTCTCAACCCTGACCTCAATGAAGTCTCTGCTACTCATTCTTCAGCACCCTCAATACTTAATACTTTAGTGTTCTAATAAGAATTACTCTAATCATTACTATATTTTCTCTAGAACGTCCATCCCGCAAATCTCCATGAAATTGCGTAACACGATTAAGACGCCGTGAGTTACTGCAACCTTTAGAGCTCTGAAGCCTTCGTCAGGCTCCCTTAATATAGGCTCAGACTCATAGAATTTGTTGAATATTGTGGCTAGGTTATTAGCGTAAGCTATTAGGTCTTCAGGTTGCTTACTACTGGCTACGTCTGAGATAACTTCGGGGAACTTACTTAACTCTAGGATAAGTGTTCTTATAGGTTCTTTACCGGCTCTCCTGTAATCTATGGTTCCTGTTGAGTAGTTCCCGGCTTTCTCTATCACTGACCTAGCTCTAACGTACGTGTATTGTATGTAGGGTCCTGAATTCTGTTTCAAGTCGAGAATTCTCTTAAGATCTACGGTCAGGGTCTTGGATGGGGATACTGATAAAACCGTGTACTTGATGGCTGACCTAGCTATCTTCAAAGCTTGCTCGTCCGAGACTTCAGAACCTCTCTCCCTCATTAAGTTCTTCACCATCTCGCTAAGTTGTTTAAGTAGCTCATCAACAGTCACGTACCTACCTCTCCTCCCGGACATAGAGGCTCCCGGTAAGTTAACCATCTCGTAAGAGTAATGAATCAGATTCTCGGCTTCTTTCTCGTAACCTAGTGCGTAGAGTGCTAGCCTGAGTTGAGCTTGACTAAGAGTTTGTTCTATAGCTATAACGTTTATCACCTCATCAGCTGAAAACTCCCTGAACTTCTTCAGTGTGTAAGCTATGTCTCTAGTAGTGTATAGTGTGGTCCCGTCACTCCTCCTAAGTATGAGTGGAGGTACCTCAAGAACTTCAGGAATCCTTAAGCGTTTTCTCAACTCCTCAGTACTGAGCAGGTTTTTGAAGAAGAGTGCTGGCGCGCCTTTATGAAAACCGAAATAACTACTGCTTGAGGCTTTCTCAAGAACCTCATCAACTCTACCCTCCCAAACTAAATCGCTTTCCCAGTCCCAAACATCTATGCCTGTATTCATTCTCTCAAGTGTTTCTTTGATCCCATCAATAACCCTACTGCAGACTCTCCTGACGAAGAGGTACTCAGGCTCCCCCCTCTCATAACCTCTAAGAATCTTCAGCACCTCTAGTTCCGGGTCCTCCTCACTAGCTATCTTCTCAGCCAACACGTTAACCTCGTTAGGTATTACCTCAGCTAGCCTTCCTAAATCACTCATCAAGGAATCTATCTCGCTACGTAGCTCGCTAGCTTTATTAAGATCTCCTGAAGCCTCAGCTTCCTTCAGTGATTTCCTCAGCTTTAATACGTCGATTATCGTTGTTGTTGCAGCGTATACTAAACCTAAGTAGTGATCGGGCTTCATACTGGGTGGTATGTCAGGGAAACCTAGCTTGTAGTAACCGTAGGCTAGGAAAGCTGCTTGCAGACCAACATCATTAACGTAATATCTTCTTTGAACCTCGTTACCTAAAAATTTGTTAAGCCTGTAAAGAAAATCACCCAAGACAGCGTTCCTGCCAGAACCTAGATGGAGAGGATGTACGGGATTAGCTGACACGTACTCCACAATTACTCTCTTCCTCACGTGATCTTCGATGAAGCCGTACCTGCTGTCGTAACTAGTTATTGTGTTGAGTACCTGAGCACTAAAAACAGTGTAGTTAATGAAGATGTTCACGTAATTACCGACAACCACGACTTTCTCAACTAAATTCAGTTTCTCTAGCGAGGAAGTCAGTAGGTTAGTTAGGTTTTCTAGGGGTATGTCGCACAGCTTAGAAAGCCTAGCTAGGTGTATGCTTAAGTCACCGAACTCTCTCTTAGGAGGTTCCTCAATAATGTTCTCTAACTGAGTAAGTGTTTTTGGATCCGCACACGCGTTACTGAGTACCTTACTGAGCTCGCTAGATATGGAACGCTTCAGCCACCTGTACGGGTTACTTAGACTCAACCACACTACCTCAGTAGACTAAGTGGGGTATTCGCCTAAAAAATAGATGTGATATCCCTAAAATCAACAGGTAATAGAACCCCTGAAGAAACATACCACTCATACCTATCCTCAAGATAACTCGTAAACACTACGCACCCGTCAAACTTCCCGTCACGATCACACTTAGATACTTTTATACTTCTTAGTTGTTTTATGAAGCAGTTGGCTGTCTTCTTATCATAGTAAGGACAGATCTTATGATACTTCTTAGCAGATTTAATCATTTTCTCAATCCACTTCCTCTTATCATCCTTAACATACTCAAGATACTCGGGGGTCGTGCTTGAGTCCCCCCTAACATCATCTCCAGTCACGTTAATCAACCTCCACAATATCAAAAATAATCTCGATTAATTTATATATATAAAAACTTATGAGTAGTCCGCCTGCAGAGTGTAGGAGTAAGACTACTCAGGTTTCATGAGAAGTAAGTCTTTTCTGTTTGTTTCTGTAGGAGTTTTCTCAGTACTGGGTGAGGGTTAGTCTTAACTTGCCACTCGTACTCAGGTATTTCGTTATTTACTACGTACACCTCTATATTCTTTTCTTCGGCTGTCTTTATTATTGCGTCTATTTCTTCGTGGTCTTCAGTTACTATGAGCTACCTACTCTAGTCCTGCTATGACGAATCTGCCGTCATTCATTACGTAGGCCTTGACTCACTCACGAGTTTTATGAGAGCTCTCCTTATTTCATCTTCATTAGCTATCGAAGTCTCGAAGTCATCTCGTAAGCTACGGTAGCTTCTGACGTAGTTTCTGAGTATGTTGATTAGGTAGTCTGGGTTGTGTGTCTCAACAGTAACTACTAATCGCTTGTAGTGAGGAAATATTATGTACCTTATTTTGTTTTCGTATGCCTCTAGACGTTCTGGAAGCGGTAATTTCCGCCACTCCTTTAGTTCCTTAACCTTTGTTTCATCAAGATGCTCGTATATCTGTCCACGGTAGTGAGGTTTTTCAAGTATTGAGTCCACCAACTCGACTTCTCTTTGTGTGTTTGAATAAAGAATGCCTATGAGTTCCGTATACTCGAGAGAAAATGGTTCTAAAGAGATATGGCTAAAATAGACAGAACGTCCTACTTTCACGGTTATGTCCTTGTCTTTTATCTTTATGGGTTCACTTCTAAGCCATTTGTCATGTTCCTCCTTAGAACGAATCTCTTTATTTGTGTCATACCATATTTCTGCTCTATAATTGATTTTTCCTGCCGAATCCCTACCAACCTTAACAGTGAACTTGTCATCAATAATGGGGTATCTGAAAGTAGCTACTGTCTCATCCGAACAATAGTAACTTAGATTAAATCCTAACTTATTTCTGAGTATCTCAAGAATTCTTTTGAATTCCTTCTCTGGTTCTTTATCTTCATCGTCTTTCTTCCTTATAATTACGCCAGGCACGACTTAGTCCTCTAGTAATTTATTGGTGGCTGAATTTATAAACATTGGAGTAAGGACGCATGTGAGTGCGGGTAACTAAGCTCTAATACCGAAAGCAGCTACTACAGCAACTCACTAAATAAACCACGAGTTCGTTACCCTCAATACTAGTCTTAACTTAGTTGGTATCTGAGGACTGCTACCAGACCTTTGAAGGTTTTCTTGAGCCACTCGTACTCAGGTATTTCGTTATTTACTACGTACACCTCTATATTCTTTTCTTCGGCTGTCTTTATTATTGCGTCTATTTTTTCGTGGTCTTCAGTTACTATGAGGTACTTGACTGCTCCCATGTTTATGGCTTCAAGTACTTCCTTTTCTCCGTACGTGATTAGTCCGTCATCTTTCGCTAGGTGTGTTTTGAATTCTTCTATTGCGTCAAAGATTCTTATGTATGAGTGTTGTTTTAGTAGGTCTTTAGCTCTAATCACTAGTTCTTTCAGTCCTGGGATGCTTTGCGTGCTGACGTCTATTAGTTCGGGTAGTATTAGTCGTTTTAGTCTGTAGTCTATCGCGTCTGATTTGATGAAGTCGTGCTTCATGTATCCGGGTCCACCGATTATTATTCCTTTGAGTTTGTTTTGCTGTAGGTACGGCATGAAGTAGTTGTTTATTTTCTCAGCCACGCTCTTGAAGAATTCTTCGGTTAGTTCTTCTATCACTCTATCGAATCTTCTTTGTGACCAGCCACCCTTAGAGTGTTTTCCGGGTATGTAGCCCTCTAACTCGTCCAGAAGTATTATTTTGTCGTTCTTCAGTAAGCCTATCGTTGCTTCATCTCTCTCTATTATGACTAAACCGTAAACATCGGATTCCTCAACCATGTCTTCAAGAAACTCCGTATGGAAGAACTTGTCTGTGCGGTAGAAGAACACACCAACCTCTTCAGGAGGCTCTATAACTAGTGTTAAGGATTCCCCGGTCTTCTCGTTAATCCCGGAGAATATTACTAGTCCGTTTGGTGGGGTTTTAGGTATCCTCAGTAACCTGTCTATGGCTGATTCTAGAGCTGTCTGAACCTTAGTTTTGGTAGTCTTGAGTTTTATGTTCTCCGTAATCGAGAGTTCCTGACGCAAAACATTAACAACGTCAGGAATGGGTCTTCCGGGAGGTATGTAGAGACTGAGTAGAGTGGTTGCGTGAGCACTCCAAGTCTTCAAATTCTTAATTATTCTTTTTAGTTCCTCCTTACTCACTCTATACTCACTAAATCCGGACACACCCCCGTAATTTAGTTAGCTCTCTCTAATTAAGCTTGAGAGAGCTTTAACTCACGTGTTGGTGGCTACCTACTCTAGTCCTGCTATGACGAATCTGCCGTCATTCATTACGTAGGCCTTGCCTTCATTCACGAGTTTTATGAGAGCTCTCCTTATTTTATCTTCACTAGCTAACCCTGAAAGATACCCGTGCAGTTCCTTCACGGTCATGGGTCGTTCTCTCAGTAGGTTCTTCAGAATCTCGAGTAATTGGTCTTCGTTAGGAGCTCTGAAAACAACTATGTCTGAGTCTTCGTAAACAACTTTAAGACCTAGTTTCCTGTTTACATCGTTTTTATCGTTTGCCGCGACCATCGGACTTCACATTTAAGAAAGTATTTCATAGCTTTTAAGTTTATTAGCTGAAAGAACTACTGGTTTAAGGTAATCTGAGTCATGGTGTGTCCTTGGTATAAAGACGGCATGTGTACTTCCCCTAGACTTGACCAACCGTCGAGCGATCCAGTAAGTCTGGCGTGTACTGGAGGAGCTGAACAGTACAGGGGGTGTAGGTATTTCGCGGAGAAGAAAGAGGTTTTCCAGCCAGCTAGTGCTGCCGCTACCGTGAGGTTCGGGAAAGCACTACTGATGATTCATGCGTTAAACGAGAGACCGGGATCCGGGTGTGAGTTCTTTGAATCCGAAGATCATGGGGGGTATTTCCTGGCTGGATGCACGGTCCTTAGAAGATACCTAACTAAGTTTGAGGTAGTGGACTGCGAAAAACACTGGATTAATTGTCCTTACAGAAAGGTAGAGATGTCTATAACGAGAGAATGAGTTCCCAGCACCCAAAAACAGAACCTCGCTGAAAACTCTCCTCATTTAGTGGGGTAGCGTAAAACTAAAGTTTTGCTTTACATAATAGTCTAATACGGTGATGACGTGATGAAGTACAGGGAGTTACAGGAGAAGCTAAGAGAATTGGTTGGTACTGAGGGGTACCGCCTATTCTTGAGGGATTTCTTAGACGATGTGGAGAAAGCGTACATCAGTAATGAGAGGAGATTAGTTGTTTTGTGCGGCTCAGACCCTCTTAAGGTAGCGGGCTTAACGATAGACCTAGTAAGACGCTACGTAAGGAAGATGAGAAAACTTAGGAGACTCACTAAGCTAAGCATCATTCAAGTATTCCATGACGAATTCCCTGACGCGCGTTCGAGAGCAACACTAATAAAAGACTTGATGGTGAGCAAGAAATTAACAGATACTCGCGAAGTCGTGTTAGAGCAGACCGTGTATGAAGCTAGTAAGAAATACTTAGGAACTACTCAGGATATCCTCATACTAGACCTGACAAACGACTTAAAACCAAACGATGTAGGAAGGCTTGTCGGCGTGGTTAGGGGTGGTGGTCTAGTTGTTGTGTGGGGGCCCGCACTAGAGTCTTGGGAGAATGCCAGAACGATCTTTAAAAACAATCTCGTAACGCCTAGACACCCGGAACCTAGGAACATATTCATAAGGTACTTCGTAAGGAAGCTTATGAAGCATGAAGGCATATACGTGGTAGATGCTGACACAGGAAAACTAATTAAGTCGGGCCATGTTGTTAGGAGTCGCAAAGAAGAAGTAAGGAGTATCAAGATACCTGAGAACACCGTGTTCCCGAGGAGTCTTTACGAGCTAGCACTAACGCAGGATCAGGTGAATGTCATCAAGTTGATTGAAGATAACGTTGTTCCTAAGCCAGGTTCTAAGCATGTTGCGGTAGTAGTAACTTCTGATAGGGGGAGAGGCAAGTCTTCAGCTATAGGGATAGCCTTAGTAGGGTTAATCAAGGAGTTGATGAAGTTCAAGAATAGAGTGAGGGTGGCTGTGACAGCCAGCGACCCTTCCGCTGTCCAGTCACTGATGATGCTGGCTGAGAAAGCACTAAACACTCTGGGACTCAACCACAAGAAAGTAGTTAGGGAGGGGGACTTGATAGAGCTGAAGGGCGATAGGTTCAGTATAGAGTATTGGGAACCCTACACGGTAACTAAGCTTAAGGTAGATGTGGTCGTGGTTGACGAGGCTGCTGGATTGCCTGTACCTCTACTACACACTATATGGAGAAGCTTCAACAGAACTATTTACGCTACCACCATACACGGGTATGAGGGTGCGGGGAGAGGGTTCTCAGTAAGGTTTCTTAAGAGGTTGAGGGAAGACCCTAAGACCTTAATGGTGACTTACGAGATGAGGGAACCGATCCGGTACTCGATTAATGACCCCATAGAGAGGTTCCAGTTTGACGCGCTCCTGCTAGACGCGGAACCAGACGAGCTAACAGAGGAGGATATTGAGGAAATCAGGAAAGGCAACTTAGAGTACGTGGCTTACGAGCCAGAATATCTCTTCTCGGAAGCCGGGGAGAAAGAACTCCGCAGTCTCTTCGGGATATACGTGCTGGCTCACTATAGAAACGAGCCTGATGACCTAGGTAGGCTAGCGGACGCCCCACATCACAGCATGAGAGCCGTGAGAATAAAGTCTTCAGGCAAGATAGTTGGGGCTGCTCAATTAGCTGAGGAGGGAGGTCTCAACGACGACTTGATAGACGAGTTACTGGCTGGCGGTAAAATACCGGGCAACATAATACCGGATAGACTCTTAAAATACTTCAGGGTTAGGGAACTCGGTAGAGGTGTTGGTTGGAGGATAGTTAGGATAGCTGTACACATAGATGTGCAGGGGGTGGGTATTGGTTCTTTCTTGCTGAACGAGATAATGAAGGAGGCTGCGGGGAGAGGGTATTCTTGGGTTGGGGCTGGTTTTGGTTTAAGCAAGGAATTACTAAACTTCTGGCTGAGAAACGGCTTCAAATTACTTCACCTATCACCAGACAGGAACCCTGTTAGCGGGGAGTACACGGCGTTAGTAGTTAAGCCTCTAAGTAGTGGGTGGGTATCTCTGGTAGACTACTGTGTTAAGGACTTCACAATCAGGTTGTTAGGCAGCCTACACTCCGTCTACAGAGATTTAGAGAGTGATATAATCTACCTAATACTTAGGTCAGGCATTAACTACCCTGATCTCTCAGAAAGATTTAGCCTTACCGAATCGCAGAGAGAGCGCTTGAGGCTCTACTTAGAGGGCTTAATGACTTACGAGTCTGTGGCTGATGCTGTCAACTTCAGCGTCTTGAAGTCTGTTTTGGAGGGTAGGGCAGACATCTTAACACCACTGGAAGGTCAGGTGTGTGTAGCTAGGTGCTTAAAAGGTTTAGACTGGGAGGAAGTTTCACGAGAGCTAGAGTACCCTCCCTCGAAAACCGCTCTGATTTTAAGGAGAGCAGTAGAGAAGTTAGTCAATTACGAATCCCAGCAGACTAGTAGGGGTAATCAAGCGGAGTCTATGTCTTAAATAGATCTCGTGCCCCAATAATACTAGGTAATGAGGATGGGTGAGGAAACCAAGAAATTAAGATCCCCCATAGTGACGGTTCTGGGGCACGTAGATCACGGTAAGTGTTTACACCCGAGTGAGAAGGTGCTGCTTGCTGACGGGAGAGCTGTTGAGATTTCTTCCTTAGTTAAGGATTCACTACCTAGTCGGAGGATAGGAGATTATGAAGTATTCGTGAGGAAGATTCCCGTATTATCTCTAGGCTTGAGAGGGTTTGTGGGTGGTGCTCTCACGGAGAGTGTCTGGAGAATTAGGCATAGGGGGCCTCTTTTCAAGATCGCGTTGAGTGACGGGAGGTTCGTCAGGGTAACGCCTGAGCACCCATTCCTAACGGATCGTGGGTGGGTGAGAGCAGATAAGATAGAAAAGCACGACATGATAGCTGTTCCAGACCTAGCAGTTGCTGGCGATGATTTCTTGTGTTCTGAGGGTCACTTAGATGGGAGAGTAGTTCTCAGGTCGCGTGAGATCCTCTTTAAGGAGGTAAGGAGTGTTGGGGTGGAGGATTATGAGGGCTTCCTGTATGATCTCTCAGTTCCTGGAACTCAGTCTTTTATCGCTAACGGGGTTGTGGTTCATAACACCACGTTACTGGATAAGATTAGGGGTACTACGGTCGTTAGTAAGGAACCTGGTGAGATGACTCAGCACGTTGGTGCTAGCTTAGTTCCGGCTTCCGTGATAGAGAAAATCGTAGCACCGCTTAAGAACATATTCGCGATAAAATTAACGATTCCTGGTTTACTCTTTATTGATACGCCAGGTCATGAAGCGTTCTCCAACCTTCGTAGGAGAGGAGGTAGCGTCGCTGATTTCGCTATATTAGTGATTGATATTATGGAGGGTGTTAAGAAGCAGACTCTAGAGTCTATAGAGATCTTAATGAGTAGGAAGGTTCCTTTCGTAGTAGCTGCTAACAAGATTGACAGGATTCATGGCTGGAGGAGTCTTCAAGACACACCATTCACTATAAGCGTGAAGAACCAGAGTAAGCAAGCGCTGGAAGAACTCGATAAACGAATATATGCTCTAGTAGGTCAGCTCTCGCAAGCTAACATACCGTCGGAAAGATATGATAGAGTAAGAGATTTCAGGAAGACCATAGCTATAGTGCCTATATCAGCTAAGAGTGGTGAGGGTCTTGCTGAGCTTCTAGCAGTGCTTGCGGGGATAGTTCAGAGGTTCTTGACGCACAGGATAATGTTTACGTGGGGTCCTGCTAAGGGGGTGGTTCTCGAAGTTAAGGAAATTCCCGGCTTAGGTCATTGTGCTGACGTAATAGTGTATGATGGGATACTCAGGAAGGGAGATATCGTGGTTTTAGGAGGTTATGAGGGACCCGTAACGACGAGAGTTAGAGCGTTACTGATGCCGAGACCTCTTGAGGAGATGCGTGTTGTTGGTGAGGCAGGCTTCACTAACGTGGATGAGGTTGTTGCTGCTGCCGGGGTTAGGTTGAGTGCTCCAGAGATTGAGAAGGTTGTTGCGGGTGCGCCGCTTCAGGCCGTGGAGAGTGAGAAAGAAATTGAGGAGGTAAGTAGGAGGATTGCTGAGGAGTTGATGCAGGTTAGGTTTTCTAAGAATATTATTGGTGTGGTAGTTAAGGCAGATACTCTAGGAACTCTTGAGGCAGTAGTCGCGATGCTTGAGAGTAGGGGGATTCCGGTGAGACTAGCTGATGTCGGCCCCCTGACTAGGAGGGAAGTCGTCGAAGCCTCCATAGTAGCTAAAGAAAACAAGTACTTAGGCGTCATACTGCTCTTCAACGTAAAAGCCCCGCCAGACATAGAGGAGTTGGCTCTCAGGGAGGGAGTGAAGATCTTCAGAGAAAACATAATATACAAGCTTATAGAGACTTACGAGAACTGGGTTGCTGAAGAAAAATCTAAAGAGATTCTTGAGAAAGCGTTGAGGACTGTCTTCCCAGCTAAACTTCAAGTTATTCCGGGCTACGTGTTCAGGAGAAGCAACCCAGCAATAGTGGGGGTTAGGGTGTTAGGCGGTGTCGTAAGACCCGGATATAGGCTTATGAGGTACGACGGCAAACCACTAGGGAAAATCAATCAAATACAACTTAAGGGCAAGCCACTGCAGGAAGCCCGATCAGGTTCCGAGGTAGCTATCTCCATAGAGGGGGACGTGCTGGTGGGTAGGCATTTTGATGAAGGCGACATACTCTACACAGACCCAACAGAGAAAGACCTGGAAACCTTCATGAATGACTTCAAGAACGAGTTAAATAACGAGACCATACAGCTAATAAAAGAAATCATAGGAATCAAGCAGAAAGAAGACAAAGGATTCGGTTTAAGTATTCTTCTCAAGTTGAGAAGCCATACAGGAAGCACAAACTAACCTCCTAACACACAGATAGCGTTCTTTGTTTACTTCCACGCCTAGGGGCTCCCACACAACTCACGAAGAAAACTGAACCAACCATGAATGAATCGTTACTGAGTGTTTAATCTAGCTCCTTCGCTGAAGGAGATATGAATTACTTTCTCAATAAATTCGCAGGCATCCATTGACTGGAATCCATTACCGAGTTTCATCATTACACTATATTCTAAATCTTTACAGTCTAGTACTTAATACTACAATGATTAAATCTCTTCCCAGAGAGGTCTGCCTAAACTCACGCGTGACTCTCTAGGAATCGTTTCGTCTGGGAACTAGCCCCGCTATTCTAACTTCTTAAGACTAGAGTTAATTATGAGTATGTTTAGAAATCCCCGCAAGTTTCTGAAAAAACTATCTTAATCTCGTACTCAGCTCTTTCGGTAGAATCGGCTGCGTGAACTATGTTTTCTCTTATGGAGAGAGCGTAGTCTCCTCGTATAGTTCCTGGGAGTGCTTCCCTACCGTCTGTAGATCCTATCAGGTTTCTCACAACCCTGACTGCCTCATCTCCCTCCACGACCATAGCTACTATGGGTCCGGAGGACATGAACTTGACTAAGTCTTCGTAGAATGACTTACCTTTATGAACGTCGTAGAGTTGCTCAATACATTCTGTGGTTGGGTATATCATTCTTAAGCGAGTTATTTTGAGGTCTTTATTCTCGATCCTCTTTATTACCTCGCCTACCAGTCCTCTCTTAACTCCGTCAGGCTTCACTATCACTATTGTTCTCTCCAGCAAGTTCATGCCCTCGAACTCTTCTTACCTAGGAAGTATTTAGACCACGGGATTCTCTTCGGGTCTCTGCCCAGCTTGTAGTTCTTGAAGCATTTGCTAGAACAGAAGTGGAGGAGTGTTCCGTCGTTCTTGACTAGCGTTAGTCCTGTGCCGGGAGGTATGTCACTACCGCAGAAAGAACACTTATCTACCCGAACCACCGGTAATCACCTTACCTCCTAGTAGTGAGTTTCCTAGCTTCTCTCTCAGTTTCTCTCAAAATAATTATGTCCCCAACACGTACGGGGCCCTTCACATTCCTCGTGAGTATTCTGCCCTTATCCCTTCCTTCAAGAATCCTAACTCTGACTTGAGTGATTTCTCCGGTGACGCCTGTACGACCTATTATTTGGAGTACCTCAGCCGGAAACCCGAACTCCTCAGTAACTTCGGTTGGTTGCTGAGTTATGTCTGTTTTCCTGCCTTCCTCGCTCACTCCTCAACACCTTAAAGATGATTTGAAACACACTTATAAGTATTTCGTGATTTGTGTTGCTACGTTACTCAAGCCTTACTTAAGTGTTTAGTGATTTCTTCAATAATTTATTGAGAAAAAGGTGGTTGAGGGAAAACAAGTATTGCTTCTTTTGTTAAGCACCTTTAGCTTTTAGGTCTTGGTGAGCTTTAGTTAGTTCCTCTACTAGTTCCTTAGCTTGACCAGGCTCTATTACCGCTACTGCTGCAGCGCCTACCTGGAGTCCTGCTTCCTCACCTAATCTTTTCTTGCTTGGGACGTAGACGTACGGTATCTTCTTCTCCTCACATAGTAGTGGGAGATGCATAACTACCTCAGGAGGCTCCACGTCCTCAGCTATTACTACTATCTTAGCTAAGCCTCTCTCAACAGCCTTCGTGGTTTCGTTAGCTCCTCTCTTAACTTTCCCGCCACTCTCTCTAGCTTTCTTGACTGCCTCATACGCTTTCTCAGCTATTTCTGGCGGTGTCTTAAACCTTATGTGGACAGGCTTACTCATTCTCATCCCCTCCCGGTCGTCGTGTCAGGAATCATATAGCTCAGAACTTATAAGCTTTTCACTACTCGTGCATGAATAACGCTTCCACGAAGTCTTCCGTGCTTAGCGCTTTCTTACGTATCTTGACGAACCCGTACCTAACTAGCTGCACCTTATCACCCTGCTCTAGTTCTCTCAGTGCTGGCTCGCCTAACCCGCTCATTCTTCGTAGTTCAAGACCCTCAGGAACCAGTATCCTTAGCTTAACGTTGTTTCTCGCGGGAACCCACTGAATTATGGGCATCCTAGCTTCTTTCGCTTGTTTTAATTCCTTACCTAAGTACTCACCGATTAGTACGTCTTCTCTCTCCTCAACTACCCTCACATTACATAGCTCCATCAACCTAAACATTCCTGTCTTCCTAATCTCCCCCAAGTCTCTACGGTCTATGAGTACCTGCAACTCACCTGAGGGGGCATCGAGTATTACTTCCCTACTACCCAGAGAAGAGTTCTCGGGGTGATTAGCTAAAACCACCTTAGTAGAGTCTGAGTAGCCGGGTACTCGGACCTCTATGGGTGTGAAGACAGCCATTAATCTCTTCGTGTCCCTGTCTATGAGTTTCCTGTTTAAAGCAGCTATGTTATCCCAACTTATGGAAGCGTCACTCTGCTTAACCCCTACATCCATGATTATCTCGCGTATCGTTAGCGCCTCAATACCTCTGTTTCTTAACGAAGCTATCGTGCCGAACCTAATATCTGAGGGTCCGTCGAACTCACCAGGTCTGCTCGAAATCAATTCCTTTATCTTGGACTTACTTAGAATAAGACCTTCTAGGTTGAGTCTACCTAGATTTAGCACGACTGGGTAGACCCAACCTAAGTGCTGGTACACGAATCTCTGCTTAACGGTATTGAGTGAGTGTTCCCTGCCTCTGAGTATGTGGGTAACACCCATTAAGTGGTCGTCAACTCCTGCAGCAAAGTTGTACGTAGGCCACACAACGTACTTAGAACCTACTATTGGGTGGGGGTGCTTACCAGTATCTATAATCCTGAAAGCAACCCAATCAACCACAGAGAAGTCAGGGTGGTTTAGGTCTGTCTTTATCCTGAGTACTGCCTCACCCTCACTAAAGTAGCCGGACTTCATCTTATCGAAAAGCTCCAGGTTTTTCTCGGGGTTGAGGTCCCTGTGCGGGCATGCTGCACGCCTCAATCTAAGCTCCCTGAAGACTTTCTGGGGGCATAAATCAACGTAGGCCGCACCCCTCATCAAGAGTTCCTCAGCAACCTCGTAATATAGCTTCATCCTCAGAGACTGGATATACTCCTCACCCCACTCAACACCTAACCACCTCAGGTCTTCCTTGATTTGCTGGTAAGCTTCCGGGACTGGCGTCTTTATTCTGGGGTCCGTGTCCTCAAAACGTAGGATCATCACACCGCCGTACATCCTCGCGTACTCGTAACTCAGTATAGCTGGTCTCGCGTTCCCTAAGTGTATGTAGAAGTCCGGGTTCGGAGCGAACCTAGTCCTAATTACCTTGTACTGGTCTGCTTGAGGGAGTGGCGGTAACCTCTTCTTTTCTTCTTTTTCTTTCTTCTCCCCCAATAATTCAGGGAACTCACTCATCAAGAGTTTCTTCTGGTCCTCAAGACTTAGTGAGTTGATCTCCTTAACTACCTGAGCCACGTACTTAGCTATTTCTCTAGCTAGGGGTTTCAGCTCAGGATGCTCCCCTAAAACAGCACTTATGACAGGACCTTCTACGGCTTTCCCACCATGTTCGTAAGCGTTCTTGAGAGTTAGCCCCCTGATTAGTCTCCTAATCTCTGGTGGTATGGTTTCCTCACTCACTAATACCGCCCTCCCTAATAAAGATTAGGAGTTTAGGAGGTCTTGAAGCAGGTACTTCGTGAACTAGCACCACCAACCCCTCGAAATCGGATCTCAGACTACGTACTTCCTTCTTGCTAGTTATGACGTAAGCTAACTTACTACCGCGTTTGACGTAATCACCCTCCCTAACGTTCGCGAAAACCTCACTACCACTAACCTCGGCGATAACTAGCTTATCGCTTGAGCGCACCTCAACACACTTGCTCATAGACTCACTACATACCTGAAGATCTGGTCTCTCCGGGGAGAGCAGTATCTCGGCTAGCTCGTGACACTGAATATTCTTGACGTGATTGCCTGTCTTGACGTAGCATTTAGGCTGACTATACGCTTCGGGAGGGTCTAGGAAGTCCTTACGTGTTCTTCCGGGACTCACTGACCTCATTTTAGTAGTTCCTCGCGGTAACGAAGAGCGCTAAGTCTCGCAGTAAGTCTTTAGCTTCATGATCAACAGGTCTCACTCTATTTAGTGCTTCAAGACCTTGCTTGAGGTGCTTATCAGCTAGGTCGTCAGCGAATTCAACGGCTCCCGTAGACTTAATAAGTTCAGCTAAGTCCTTGAGTTCCTCAGCACTAGCGTCTCTCCTACCTAGAGTACTTATGAGTTTCTTCTTCTCGTTCGTGCTTAACCTGCTTAAAGCATAAATAACTAAGACTGTCTTCTTTCCTTCCTTCAAGTCGCTGTAGACAGGTTTCCCTAGAACAGACTCATCAGCAACTAAACCAAGCACGTCATCTCTTATCTGGAAAGCTATGCCTACACCCTCAGCAAACCTCTCCAGATTAGTGATCTCGTTTTCTGGAGCACCTGCTAGGAGAGCACCCATGACTAAGCTTGACTTAAAGAGTGCTGCGGTTTTCTTGTAAATCATGAGTAAATACTCATCAAGAGTGACGTCCCACCTACGCTCGAAATCCATATCTAGTGCTTGCCCCTCCGCAACCGTGACAGCAGCCCAAGCAAGCTCTCTAAACGCTTTAACTAACCTATCAGCAGGCACTAACCCGGAAAGCCTTCCTAAAGCTTCGAAAGCTTTAGCGAAAAGCAGGTCACCAGCAAGTATCGCCATATCCTCCCCGTAAACAGTGTGAACTGTTGGGACTCCTCTGCGGAACGCGTCCTTATCCATTATGTCGTCGTGAATCAACGTGAAGTTATGTAGGATCTCGACAGAAGCTCCAGCACGAATCCCCACACGCTCGTCAAGCCCGTACATCCGGCCGCTCAAAACGAGTGCTAGCGGTCTTAACCTCTTACCACCCGCCTTAATCAGGTGGTTTGATGCCTCGTAGAGTTTCTGAGGCTCCCCCTCAACCACCTCATTAATTACCTTATCTACCTCGGAAGCCACGTATCTAGCGTAGTTCATTAATTTGCTGAAGTCCCCAGCCATCTAGCACACCTAATCATAGAGTAGGAAACCAGAATTTAAAGAGAGAACCCCCTACTCAGTAGCCATTCCCTCAGAATCGACGTGATTATGACTGGCTTACGTCTCAACTCACTGAGGTCTCTGCTCCCGGTCAACGCCGTGAGCGCTCTGATGCCGTGGATGAATGCTTGCAGGAATTCTTCTAAGTACCCACCATAGTAAGCTCTGAGTACGGGGGTTGCTAACCCTACTAAGTCAGCACCTATCCTCAACGCCTTAACAGCATCGAAGGAGGATCTGATGCCTCCGGAACCAACGATTATGGAGTCAGGCGCTGCTTTCCTAGCTTCTATTATCGATGCTGCTGTGGGGATCCCCCACTCAGCTATGTTTGTGGCGATTAATTCTTTGAGTCTGTCGCTCATTCTCTGTGCTCTGTGCTTCTCCACGAGAACCCAGTTAGTTCCGCCAGCACCAGCCACATCAAATAGTTTGATACCAGCCTCACTTAACTCTTTAACAACCTCGTACGAGAGTCCCTGACCTACCTCCTTAATCATTATTGGTGTAGAGAGTTCTCTGGCGACGAGCTTTACCTTAGCTATCAAGCCTCTGAAGTCAGGTGTTCCTTCAGGCTGGGCAACCTCCTGAGTCAGGTTTAGATGGACAGCTAACGCGTCCGCATTAATCATGTCCACTAACCTGCTTATCTGGTTTAGGTCGTACCTCACGAACTCATGCCCACCAATGTTACCTACTACTGGAACATTCCTAGCGTACTCCCTAACCACTCTGAATGTCTGCTCGAGTTTCGGGTCCTCTATAGCGGCTCTCTGACTGCCCACACCTAAAGCAATCCCGAATTTCTCGGCTACCTCAGCGAGCTTACCGTTTATTTCTTCAGTGCCTGGAGCTCCTCCTGTCATGCCAGTAATCATTACCGGGGCTTTCAGAGTTTTCCCGAGAAACGGGACTTCTAGATTAACACTGCTTAAGTGTACCTCGGAAGACGCTTGATGAACTAGAAACACGTACTCAAGCCAGGTAGTGTTAGGTCCTTCTACCCTACCCCTCAAAACGACATCCACGTGTTCCAGCTTCCTTAACCGCGCCTCACCGCCTAAACCCATAGAATAGACCCTACTACATTCTTTTCCTCAAGAGCACTTAATAAGTTACCGGGCACGAAGCCGTTAATCACGTAAATCTTCACGTCCTTAATACCGAGTAGTAGAGACTTCCTCAACTTATTCAGCATACCTCCAGTGACGTCAGGAACCTCCCAGAAACTAGCTTCCTTCAGCACCCTACTCACGTGCATGTTGCTTAAAACTCGCGCGTCCTTATGAAGCTTCGGGTCCTTATCGTAAACCCCGTTAACGTCCGTAACGAAAATGACTTTCTTCAGACCTAAAGACCTGGTTAAGTACCACACTATATCATCTCCTGAAAGAACCCTTGACTCACTACCTGAAAGTATGATGTCGCCGTAGAGAACCGGCACTAGACCTGAACTCATGAGCTTCCCCACCACACCGAAATCACACTCCCCGTAGTTTACCCCCCAACATATAGACCTAGGTGTTATCCTGACTGCCGGAACCTCTGAAGCTAGTAGGGCTTCAGTTACTAGGTGGTTTAGGAGATCCATGTAGAAAGCTACTCTAGCAAAACATTGAGTGTTTACGTACCCTATCTTCTCGAGACACTCTCTCACTAACGGGTGCCCGAAAGAACCTCCCCCGTGAACCAGTAAGAGACCGTGTTTCTTGTTTTCACGTAGGTAGTTAGATATTTCTTCAGCAAGCTCGTAGATGGTGTCTGATCGTGCTGAGAAAGGCTCGTTTTTTCTCGTTATGACGGAGCCCCCGAGCTTAACTACCGTACTCACCTAATTATCGCCTCAACGCTAAAAGCCTTATCGATGTCCGGGAATATTAGTGCTAATCCCCTCTCACTCTTGGGTGGCTGAACACCGTAGAGGACGTACCACAACGCGTTATATATTCTCAGAAAACTACTTAAGTCCTTCTCTTCTCTCATGTAGCTGAAGATATTGATAATCACGTTTCCTGCTAAGTGTGTTACGTAATCGATGAATGGTTGGTCTGTGAGGGGCTGAAGCACTACCTCAGAAATACTCGTTAATTCAGCGATCAGGGGTTTATCGAGTTCCACGTACTCCTCACCAAGCCTCCATATGTAGGGCTTCCCGATCAAGTCAGAGAATCTCAGACCAAAAACGCTGTGTGGTAGGCCTATCTTGGAGTCTATCCTCCACGCGGCTTCAATCACGTCACTATCTAGTTTCCCACCTAGTAACTCGAGAACGGTGTTGGTGGCGTGGACGTACGTATGTTCCCTCAACGACTTACTTGAGGTTCTTACTCTCAGCTTCAGGGAAAACCCCACACCTAACTCCGAGGAGAGAAGCTTAAGAAACTCTCTAATTTTGTTCTCCACGAATAGCGGGTCCGCAGACCCGGAAACAGAGATTCTTGAGGTTTCCTCTATCACCTCAGCTTCTGTGAGTATTTCGTATGTTGTCGGAAAAAACATTATGGGGTTGTGTCTGTTTGGTATGGGTATGTGGAATAAGGGAACCCATACGTAGCCACTCCTAGTAAGCTTCACTTAAGGCAACACCTCTCTTAACTCCCCCTAGGTAGGGGTTACGTGCGATTTACTTAAGAATCCTGACGGCTGAGTAACCCACGACCGATGACTTATCGCCTGACACGTCTCCTGAGGTCGCGTATTTCAGGATTTCCACTCCGGAAGAACCCCTCAGTACGGCGTAGTAGAGGAGAGTCATGACTGGCGCTACACCACACATCGATATATTCTTCCTCAAGACTACGTCGAATAATCCCTTAGGGTCTAGTGATTTTATTTTGTCTAGAACGCTTTTGTCTTTCTCAACAGCTCTGTCGTGTGGTTCGTAGTGGGTTAGGTCTGTTGAGGCTATGACTACTAAGTCCCTCCCGAGTTTTGAGGAGGCTTTGAGGATTGATTTAGCTAGGTCTTCCGAGATCTCAGGTACTTGATACATGATGGATATGGGGACTATGCTTACGTCCTTGAAGAGGTACTGCAGGAAGGGTATTTGAACCTCGATTGAGTGTTCTTCGTAGTGAGCTAGTTTGTCTGGTCTAGCGTACTGTGAGTTGCTTATTATTTCTTTAGCTAATTCCGCGTCAACTGTAGCGTGTCCTAGCGGGGTTTTCCACACCCCCTCATCCCATACTGAAACTATTTCTCCAGCACCTACGTGGTTGGGACCCAACAAAACAAAAACTTCCGGCTTTCCTTCAGAAGCTAGTTTCGCGTAGGAATGTGCTGCTACGGGGCCGCTGTAGATATACCCTGCGTGAGGCACTACGAACCCTATACTCTCCCCACTCCTCACTTCCGAAACCTTGGGGATGTAGCCCGGGCCGTGTTCGTGTGTGAAGGCCCACTCGATTCGCTTTATTAGTGCTTCTTTCCTGCCCTCGTAGAAATAACCCGCTACTACAGGATTCCTCACAATCATTTGCTTAGCACCTTAGTCTCGAAAGCGTCCGGTCCTACGCTTAACTCACCCGTCGGCGGTAAAACTCCTCTCTCTCTAAGTACCTGCCTAGCAAGCAACCAATAAATAACTGCTAGGGATTTCCTGCCTTTATTATTGCCTGGGATCACTAAATCTATGTTGCTTGTTTTGGAGTCCGTGCTGACTATAGCTACTACAGGTATTCCTATCCTGGAAGCTTCTAGTAGTGCTTGCTGGTCTACCCTCGGGTCGGTCACGATGAGTACTTCAGGCTCTATGTAGATGCTTAAGTTAGGATTCGTGAGTGTTCCAGGTATGAACCTACCCACGATAGCCTTACCGCCAGTCAACTCAGCGAATTTCTGGACTGGCTGGAAGCCGTAAGGTCTTGCCGAGACCGCTAGGACAGCGTCTGGTCTGAAACTAGCTACGAATTTCCCGGCTATGCGTATCCTCTCGTCAATTCTCTTCACGTCTATTACGTACGGTCCGTCAGGTCTTTGCCTGAAGACGAATTTCTCCATGTGTTTGGTGCACATGTAAGTACCTATGTGGACGCCGGCTTCCAGATATATGTTTAGCGGGACTAGGAGCTCGCTGCCCGCTAGCTTCTCGCGATCAACATCCTCACTCATGTGGTCACACCTTCCTAGTATACATGACTAACTCCTCAATTAAGTCTATGTGTGAGATGAACATCCTTCTACAGCAGTACCTCTTAACACCTAACTCATCAAGTACTTTCCCCGGGTCCTTGCCGGACTTAACACCCTCTACGAAAGCTTCCCACTTATCACCTACTACGGCACCGCACGTGAAGCATCTTACAGGTATAATGACCATAACACGTCACCTGTAGGATTTCTGCCTAAATCTTCTTGCTGAGTACCTCATCCACTTCTCAGGCTCTGTTCTTCTGGGGTCTCCAGCAATCATTGCTCTAGAGTACTCACTGAATATCCTCTTCAGTTCCTCACTACCTGTGAAGCTCAGTAAGGCACGTGATATAGCTGTTCTCACAGCGTCTGCTTGAGCCATGACGCCTCCTCCCCTCACGTAAACACGTATGTCGACCTTACCCCAGACATCCTTGCCGGCTAGTAGTAAGGGCTCCATCATTTTCATCCTAGCCAGCTCAACAGGCCATATCTCGACAGGTGTTCCGTTGATCCATACCCTCCCTCTCCCAGGCTCTATAACTGCTTTAGCTATAGCTGTCTTGCGCTTACCTACCGCAATAACTACTTTCGATTCCTGAGGTTGTGTTTTACTCATTTCTTACCCCTCCACCCGAGAGCTGTAGCTATCTCAGCTACCGTCACCACCTTCCTGGATTTTCTGGTGGCTAGCTTAACTACTTCCTTATCCTCCAACTCTTTAGGCACCCCAACAAACACTCTCAGCTTGCTTAACCTGGCTCTACCCTTATTAAAGCTTTTCGGTAGCATGCCCCGTACAGTGTACTTAACTATGGAGACAGGGTTTCTAGGTCTTCTAGGGGAGCTTTTCTCAGGGTTTCTCAAGGTTCTTAAAGAAAGCCAGATCTTGTAGCCCTCAATAACTCTCTGCTTCTCACCACTAACTACTGCTTTCTCAGCATTAATTACGTAGACCTCATAACCCTCCTTAAGGAGTTGAGCTATTTTGGAAGCTAACCTGCCTAGAATAGCTCCCTCAGCATCTATTATGATTTCCTTCCTCTCTTCAGTGTTTTGTGTGTTCATACTATCACCCTGACACCGCTCCCACTAGGATTAATGTTGATTAAGTCTTTAATACTCATTACTTGCCCGCCAGCACTCCTGACTTTCTCTAATGCTTTAGGTGAGAAACTGAATGCTGCCACTACTACTTTCTTGCTTATGGTTCCAGCACCAAGTAGCTTCCCCGGAACCACCACAACCTCATTAGGTGATGCTACCCTCTCCAACTTAGAAACATTAACTACTACTCTGTTCCTGGAGGGTTTTTCCAGGATGTCAGCTACGTAGTCCCATATTGGTGCTTTATGCTGGTTAGCTGCTTTCCTTAAATCCCTGATTAGGACTCTTAAGGTGATGTTTGTAGGTCCTGTGCGACGCATCATCACACACCACTCTGAGCTTTAATAGAATTCAGGGTGCTTAAAAACTTATCAAGTTTCGATATGACTATCTTTAAGGCTTCAGTAACGATTGTTTCGGGTTTCAGAGATCCGGAAGACTCTATAGTTAGGTAGAACTCATCGTCTTTGAACCCTAACTCTATAGCGTCGGTAGGGCAGTTTCTGACGCATTGCCTGCAGAGAATACATCTCTCCTCATACGCTCTCACCTTACTGCTTTCCATGACTAGCGCGTTTCGCGGGCAGACCTCCACGCACTTGCCGCAGAGGGTACACAACTCCTCCTTAATAGTGAGTCTCGCGGAGTAGGTTACCGTGGATATAGTTACTGGGGACCACTTAATATGCTCTACACCTCTCCCAAGCCTCGCGTAAGCTTCTAGGGAGATCTCTTGATTCGGTCCGAGAACCACTATAGGTATCTTATCGTAGGCGGGTCTCACGTCAGGGTCTGTGACGGGCTTCAGGTCTCCTGAATAAACTGTTTTAGTCTCGCCTTCCCTTGCTGAGGCTTGGAGAGAGAGAACCGCGTAACACTCAGTAGATTCTTCAGGTCTCGTGCCAGCACACTTCTCAGGACTCTCATACCTTCTTAAAGCTTCCTCAGAATTTAGGGGTATTAAGCCTAGCCTGTGAGCTATTATCTCGTCATGAAGAACCGAAGTATTGTTGCTGAATATAACGAAGTCTACAGCCATGGTAGGGACGTACTCCATAGAAGCTCTCCTAACAGCGTTTAAGAGAGCTAGAGGGACTTCCTTGAAGAGGAGCGTGAGTCTATTATCGCTCCTCTCAGTTATTTTGACGGAATAAGACACTTTACACCCTCCTACCTCTCCTGCCGCCGGGTCTCCGCGTCGTGTCGTGAGGGATGGGGGTCACGTCCTCTATACGCCCAATAATAAATCCTGTCCTAGCTAAAGCTCTAATAGCTGCTTGAGCGCCTGGCCCAGGTATTTTCGGTCCGTGACCTCCCGGCCCCCTAACTTTTATGTGTATTGCGTTTATTCCTTTATCCATGGCTTTCTGAGCTGCTCTGTAGGCTATGAGCATCGCTACGTAGGGGGATGGCTTCTCCCTATCAGCTCTCACCACCATCCCTCCAGACATAGTCGCTACGGTCTCAGCACCGCTTAAGTCTGTTATGTGGACTATGGTGTTGTTGAAGGAACTATATATGTGTGCGATCCCCCACTTAAGTTCTCTTGAGGTGAATGCCATGAGATCCTCACCTACTCACTACTCAACAGTTCTTCAGGGACTTCCTCCTTCTTTATTCTCGTAGCCATGGGTGAGCCCGGAGTGAAACCAATTAACTGTTCTTCCACCCTATTTACTAGGTAGCCGGGTGACGTCACTCTCTTACCACCGATAGATATGTGGCCGTGCACGACTAGTTGCCTGGCTTCATGAATAGTCCTGGCTAGCCCCTTCCTCAACACTATCGTTTGTAGTCTTCTCTGGAGAACGTCCTCGACAGTCAAGCCAAGAATATCGTCTATGGTGCCTTGCTCTTTCTGGAGTAGTCCTAAGTTGTAGAGCTTCTTAACTAATTCTCTCTCCCTCACAGACCTCTCCTCCGGGGTTAGTGAGAGGAGTGCTTTAGCTTTATTCCTCACGTTCCTTAGGTATGTTTGAGCGAGCCATAATTCCCTCTTATTCCTTAGTCCGTACCTACCTACTAGCTCCATCTCCTCAGCTAACCTATCCTTAATCCAGGGATGCCCGGGCTTCTCCCACTTCCTCCTAGATTTTCTTGGGTCACCCATTAAAGACCACCTACTCACTCCTGCTTCTGCTGTGCAGCCTTACCCTTAGTAACACCAACCACAGGCCCTATCCTGCCTGTGGTGTGGGTTCTCTGTCCCCTCACCTTAAGACCTAGCTGGTGTCTTATACCTCTCCAGCTCCTCGTTCTTACTTCCCTCTCAATATCGCTTCTAGCCTCAAATATCAGGTCTGCTGATATGAGGTGTTTGTCAGCCCCTGAAACGTAGTCTTTCCTCCTATTAAGATACCAGTCAGGAATACCGTACTTGAGCGGATTACTTATTACGTCTTCTATTCTCCGCACGTCAGCATCACTTAAGTAACCTATACGTGACTGGGGATCTAACCCAACTATCCTCGCTATAGCTAGTCCTGTATGGTAACCAATCCCTTTTATCTTAGATAAACCGTAAGGAATGAGTAAGTCTCCCTCAACATCAACGCCAGCGATCCTCACTATATGTCTGAACCTACCCTCACTCATCTCATTATTCACCGCGTACCTAGATTAAAAATCATTAACAGTATATAAGTTTTTACTAAAATCACGGACTTAGCTACGTGTCTTGCTTGCTCCGCCGACGAACCGTAGTAGTTCTTTTGTTTGGGTGTTGCGGGCTCGCTCGTTAGTACTTGCCTGCCTCACCGTATTCAGGTTTTGGGGAATTCTTACCGCATAATTCTGGGCAGTAGAGGTCTGTTCTCCTTAACTGGAGGACTGGGAGTTTCTTCCTGACCTCATACACTAGCTCTATGTTTATGTCTGTTTCGTGGTACTTCTCCCCGATACCTAGGTCTAGTATCTGCGTTCCCCACGGGTCAGCTATGAGGGATCTCCCCGTGTATTCGTTCCCGTACTGCACGGCGACGACTACGTAAATAGTGTTTTCGTGTGCTCTAGCTCTAGCTAAGAATGAGAGGGTTTCTTCTTTTAGGGGTCCCGCGAACCACGCTGACGGGACTACCACGACTTCAGCACCGTTGAGTGCGTAGATTCTGAAGAGTTCCGGGAACCTTATATCGAAGCATATAGCGACAGCGATTTTTGCTTTCCCTACATCCACTACTGGTGAGACGTTCTCCCCACGCATCATGTAGTCTGATTCTCGATACCCGTAAGCGTCGAATAGGTGTGTTTTTCTGTAGGTGCTAGCTACCTCGCCGTCAGGCTTTATCACGACCGCTGTGTTGTAGACTTTAGGGGGTGTCGGGCTTTTCTCGAAAGTCGTGACGACGAAGTATGTTGAGTACTCGCGTGCTAGGTTGCTGAAGAACTTGATGAAGTCTCCTTCAAGACCGTCCGCTGCTGCGTAGGCTTCCTCAGGTCTTAACCTCACTATATTGTATGCTGCGTACTCAGGCAAGACAACCACGTCTGCTGTTACGTTCTTAATCAACTTACTAAGCTTACTTAGGGTTTCGTTCTTGCTTGGTAGTGAGGAGAACTGCAGTATGCCTACTCTTAACCTACGCATAATGACCCCCTCACGAATTTACTGAAGCTCTTATTTAAGTTTGATGATTAATAGTATGTGGTGGCACGCTTGTGTAGAGTATTGATTGGTTGGGTGAGCGGGGAATTCGCGAGAACAGAGTTGAGTAGTCTTGTGGAGAGCTTCATAGAGTCATCACGTAAGGATCCTTACTTAGCTGAAATCACGAGAGGTCGTAGGGAATCACACGATGATGGGTGGGGTTTAGCGGTAGCGGGTTTTAAGGGGGGAGTCCTGACTGTTTTTCACGAGAAGACCGCGTCACCTATATTCGGTGGTGTGTCGAGAGAATTGCTGAGGGTTTTTACTGGTAAGCTAGGTAGGTATGAGGAGCTATACCTACTAATTCATTCTCGTGCTACGGTGACGGAGCCTCTGGGCACGAGTAATGCTCACCCGTACGAGGTAGAATTCAGGTTAGGTAGGGCGTGGTTTGTTCATAACGGGAGCATAGATAAGTTACGTGCTTCTCGGGAGGTCGGTATGGACCCGCATCTCCACGTAGATTCTCACGTAGCCGCAGCATTAATAGCTAGGTATCTGAGTGGTTGTGTCACCGCGTGCGAGGATCTAGATCAGTGTGTGTCTACCGCGTATGAGAGACTCTATAACGAGTACGCGCGTGAGGGGGACGCACTAATAACAGGTCTCCTAACCTACTGTGGGGGGAGTGACGTAAGGCTCTACGCCACCTCACTAGTTAAGGGTTTTGAGGGGCTTGATAGTGCGGGGAGAAATTACTACTCGGTTTACAGGATTTGGGGTGATGGGTTTAACCTGGTTTCATCATCAACGCTTGTTGATTACTACGTGAAGTTAGGTAGCTTCAGTAAGTCACTACAGCAGCAGAAGGTTCTTAAGATTGAACGTGACTCGGTGAAGACGCTACTCTCTGTTTAGGGGGTTAGGTAATCCTTGAGTGAGTCTGCGAGGAAGTTTTACGCACACCCTACAGCCGTAATAGAGGAGGATGTCGAGATTGGTGAGGGTACTAAGATATGGCACTTCGTGCATGTGAGGAGGGGTGCGAGGATTGGTCGGGGCTGCAATATAGGTAAGGATGTCTACATCGATGCTGGTGTTAGGATAGGTAATAACGTCAAGATCCAGAACTTCGTTTCTGTTTATAGGGGTGTTACTTTAGAGGACGATGTTTTTGTGGGTCCTCACGCGACGTTCACTAACGACATTTACCCCAGGTCTTTCAGTACGGATTGGGAGGTAATCCCTACGGTGGTTAAGAGGGGTGCGTCCATAGGTGCTAACGCAACGATAGTTTGCGGGGTTACTATAGGGGAGTACGCGATGGTTGGTGCTGGAGCTGTCGTGACTAAGGATGTCCCGCCTCACGGTCTCGTTGTGGGTAATCCGGCTAGGTTGGTTGGTTTTGTGTGTTTTTGTGGTAAGCCTCTCGGGGGTGAGGAGAAGGTTAGGGAGGGTGATGTGGTGGTTTATAAGTGTGGGAAGTGTGGTAGGTTGGTTGAGATTCCTTTAGAGCACTACAGACTCGTTGTGAGGGCTTGATCTCTGTTTGGGTTGCTTAGGTTTTGATTCCTAGTTTCTCTATTCTGGCGTACCTGTTGTTGTTTATTATTACGTTTACTGCATCATATATCAGTATGTTTGGGTTCTTGGAGAGTCTCACCACCTCTTCTGTTGTTAGTTTTCTGTATTCTGTGTGTTTGGTTAGGACGGCGACCGCGTCTCTTCCTTCCAGGGCTGCCTGCAGGTCTTGAGTTAGCTGGACTCCTAGCTGGTTAAGGGTTTCGTCCTTCGTTACTAGGGGGTCGTGCGCAACGATGTCTCTGCATCCTCTGGCTCTTAGTAGTGCTATGAAGTCGTGTGTTGGCGAGAGTCTGGTGTCGTCTGTGTCTCCTCTGAAAGCTACTCCTAAGACACCTATTCTTGAGTTGCTTATCTTGATGCCGTGTGTTCTCAGGAATTTCTCGAATTTCTTGAGTGTTTCGTAGGGCATGTTCTCGTTGATGTTTCTGGCTAGTTGCGTGAGTTTCGGTACGTAGCCTCTACTTAGCGACGTATTAATGACGAAGTATGGGTAGACAGGTATGCAGGGTCCCCCGACTCCGGGACCTGGTAGGTGTAGGTGGCAGTAGGGTTGTGAGTTAGCTGCTTCCCTGATCTCGTAGTAGTTTAGTCCGAGGGTTTCGGAGAGTGTGGCTAGCTCGTTCGATAAAGCTATGTTGACGTCTCTGTAAATCCCTTCAGCTAGCTTAGAGAACTCAGCAGCCTTAATAGAGCTTAGCTTGATCACTCCCTTACTCGATATTCTTGAGTAGAACTTGCTTGCTAGTTCTGCTGATTCGTCGTTTATGCCTGAAACTATCTTCGGGTAATTAACTTCTATGTCTTCTAGTGAGTGACCAACGTATATTCTCTCAGGACTGTACGCTAGGTAGAAATCCTCTCCGGCTACTAACCCGCTAACCCTCTCCAGCACTGGCTTGAGGATATTCTCTGTAGTGCCTGGTGGGACGCTAGACTCAAGAATAACTAGGTCTTTCTTCCTTAACCCACTACCGAGAGACTCACCAACCTCTACTAGTGGGGAGTAATCGATTTCTTTGGTTAGCCAGTCTAGGTGGACGGGCACTGTTATTACCTTGACGCACGCGTTACTCGAGAATTCAAGACTGTTTGTGGTTAGGCTTAAGACTCCTTTCTCCAGACCCCCGTATATGGCTTCCTCAACCTTCTTCTCCAGGAATTTATGTGTTCGTGTGTGTAGTGCTTTGATTTTTTCCGGGTTCTTATCAACCCCGTAAACTCTCAAGCCTTTCCTTAAGTAAGCGGCCGCTAGCGCGAGACCCACGTACCCTAAACCGAGAATTAAGACCCCGCAACCCCCCTCAAAAACCCTATCAACAGGATCAGAAACACTCATCACGTGACCCACAACTAATGACTACCGCAACATATATATGTGTTGGGGTTCGTGCTGCGCGTGTGTTTGGGGGTGCGGTACCACTTCCCCGGGACCATGCTGGTAGTCTGGTGTGCTGGGTAGTCACCAAAACTTTTAAGTTTGCTCTCAATCATAGAAGGAGAAGGTTCCGTGTGGTGGGTGGTTTAAGCTGTATGAGGCCTACAAGTAATTACGTGGGTAAGTATGTTAGGTTGGGTAGGTTAATGCCTGACGGTAGGAGCGTTATTTTCGCTTTTGATCACGGTGTGGAGCACGGTCCCGGAGACTTTACTGAGGAGTCTATAGACCCTAGGAGTATTTTGGGTAAGGTTGTTGAGGGTGGTGTTGATGCTGTGTTGTTGCTGCACGGCATCGCTAAAATGACTTACGATGTGTGGGGTAATAAAGCAGCCTTAATACTGAAGGTCACTGGCAAGACTATGTTGAGGCCTGAGGAGCACAGGTATCTTCAGAGTGTTTTCGGTAGTGTTGAGGACGCTATATCTATGGGGGCTGAAGCTGTTGCCGCGACTGTTTACTGGGGTAGTCAGTACGAGGACCTCATGCTGAGGAACTGGTTCGTGGTTAGGGAGGCTGCTGAGAGGTACGGCATGCCTTGTCTTCAGCTAGCTTACCCTAGGAACCCTCAAATGAAGAACATTTACGACGTCGAGATTGTTAGGTATGGTGCTAGGGCGGCGAGCGAGAGCGGCGCTGACATGATTAAGACTTACTACACTGGGAGTAGGGAAACTTTCGCTGAGGTTGTTAGGGCAGCGGCCGGGGTGCCTGTCTTGATGAGTGGTGGTCCGAAAACCAGGGACGTTAGGGAGTTTCTGGCTCAGGTCGAGAACGTGATGAGTGCTGGGGGTAGGGGGGTCGTGGTGGGTAGGAACGTCTTCCAGCACAAGAATCCTGGAGGTGTTATCAGAGCTGTTAGAGGGATTGTTCACGATGGTAAGAGTCTGGAGGAGGTTCTGCGTTACGTGGAGTAGTTTGGGGTAAGAACTCATGATTGATTTGCTTTGTGTGGGTCACGCGTTAGTAGATATTAGGTTCTTAGTTAATAAGTTCCCGCAGCCGGATGAGGAAGCACGAATACTTGATGAGAAGAGAGGTGTTGGTGGTTCAGCAGCTAACGTAGCTATAGGAGCGAGGAGACTAGGACTTCGGACTGGTCTGATAGCTAAGATAGGTCTTGATTCCTTCGGTCGAATGATTGTTGATGAGTTGATGAGTGAGGGTGTTGATATTTCTGGTGTGAAGATATCTACCACGCTCCCGACAGGCTTCTCTGTGGTGGTTAGGGATTCTGAGGGCAGGATACTCATATATGGTTTTAAGGGTGCTTCAGAAGACCTAGTTATTAAAGATGTTGATAAGGAGCTTCTTCTGGGTGCGCGTTACGTACACATAGCTAGCTTAAGACCTGATACCACGTTAGGTATTCTTGAATACGTAAAGATGCTGGGGAGCGGTAATAAGCCTGTAGTGTCTTGGGATCCTGGCAGGGTATTAGCTTTGAGCGGCTTAAGCAGGCTGGAACCAATAATCTCGCTAGTAGATATTGTTTCAGTTAATAAGAGGGAGGCATCCTACATTACTGGGGAGAGTGATTACGTTAGAGCTGCTGAGGAATTAAGACGCTTAGGTCCTAAAATAGTCATAGTTAAGAAGGGTAGTGAGGGGGTTTACTTAGTTAGTGATTCCGTAACTATAGATATACCTGCTTTCCCGCCTGAGAAGGTAGTCGATACTACTGGTGCTGGTGACGCTTTCATGGCTGGGTTCTACTCCGCATTGAGGCGTGGCTACAGTCTTGAGGAAGCCGCTAAGTACGCGGCTATAGTAGCATCAATCAAGGTGAGTAGGCTAGGTTCTCATGAAGTACCGAAACATGAGGAAGTGGTTAGGTTGATTAAGTCTGCTCATCAATACTCCCACGATTAGGGGGTTTAGCTGTAGCTACGACTACGTCAGTTTCCTCGGCAGAACACTTCAGTTTCTGCTAGCTTAACCAGGAAGTAGAGATCGTTCATGTTGTTTTAGTGTATTCGTTGGCGTGCTCTCAGCGTGTGGGGCTTCGACTAGGACGGAATGATGTGTGAAGCACCATCTACTCTGAGCAGAATCTCGAGATAATGTTCTGAGCCCTACCTGGCAGCTCTGCCGGACCACGTTAGTGGTCAGTGCTTCAGAGCGTGCCTTCGTGGGTAGGGCAGCGGATTCTTTTGCTTTGGTTCAAAAACTAAGCTGTTATTTTTGGCGTCACTACCTAAACTCCACCTCCTGCATTGCGTACGTGTATATTGACGTGTTTGTTTCTATGCTGAAGTAGAAGCATAGGTAGATCTCGCCGTACTTAGCTAGCCATACATTGATCTTCGTAACATCGACGAAGTCAGGGTTCTGTGGGTTTGGTGTGAATCTCCACTTATCGACTCTCAGTGTTACGGTTCCGTAGTTTATGTATTCCGTTCCCAGGTAGGTTACGTGACCTACTTCAGGTGGTGGGTTGGGGAATAGGGGTGTCAGGATAGCTGCCTCTATGAAGGCTTCCAGTAACGCGCCCAGGAACTCGTATCCTGGATAGGGTGGCATCTCCATACCATTCACTATGAGTTTCACGAGAGTCTTCCAATCTGTTTTTGATACGTACGCGATGACGTTAGTGGTTTTGTTGCTTGGATCTACTATCACGATCTCCAGAACCCTGCACTCAGTACCGCTAACTGTTGCGTCACCTCTATCCCAGAACGTGAAAGTCGATACCTCCAGCTCTTGCTCACTAATATCGTATTTGCTAATATTCCATTTCGCATAGCGGATCAGAGTTACTAAGTCCTCGAGATTCGAGATCTGATGAATGTATCCCCCTGAAGTAGGTGTTGTTGTGGGTGTTGTAGTAGGTGTCGGGGTAGTCGTAGTTGTTGGAGTAGTCGTTGTTGTGGGTGTCGGGGTGGTAGTAGGTGTAGGTGTTGTCGTAGGTGTAGGGGTTGTCTGGGTGGTTGAGGGGGCCCAAGTACTTATGTAGTACCCGACCCCCGCCGCCATCACTACAGCTACTCCAATCAAGATAGCTGCTATCTTAGATATGGCTTTTCTTGGGTTGCTGTGGGATAACGTGTTTATTACCTCAGTTAATATCTCTTTATCGTTGCTTATAAATGAGTTCCTCTCAGGTTTGGGTGAGATGTTGCTGAATCAGGGTTAATTAAGACTTCCTTACCTGTGTTATTTCTTAGCGAAGAGGTGGGGTGGTATGAATTCACCGTATCTTCTTCTGGCGTTTTCGAGTTTTTCTTTCTGGGTTTTCAGTACGTCGAACAGTATTTTGGGGGTGTCAGGTATTTCTGAGTATATTGCCCATATTCTCTCAATTTTTGAGAGTTGTTGGGGGATTCTTAGAGTGAATTGTTTTTCGTAGAGATTCTCCGGGTACTCCTTACCTAGGTACTTATCGAATAGTTTTCTCAGGTCCTCGTATGTTGGTATGAGGCCTGTAGGTGTTTCTATGGCTTCTACGTCTTCGTGGACTCTTAACTCCATCCACTTCAGCCATACTTTCTTGTCTACTTTCTCTGCTAGGTAGTTTCCTTTCTCGTCTTTCAGGAAGTAGTTAACTCCGTAGATCTTGGGCTTGGTTTTGAGTTTTTCAGCGAATCTTAGGTGGAGTTCTGTGAACTTGCCTACTGAGATGGATAGGAAGTCTAGGATTGCGTAGGGGTTGAATTCTCTCTCACCTGCCTTACCTAGGACTGCGGTGGTTCTTTCTGATTCTAGTGCAGCACCCTTAGTGATTATTCCGTGTATCCAGTTGAAAGACTCCTCAACTGGGGGTAGTGTGTCGGAGTCTCTCCCGCCGAATATCATGCCTCCTACCGGGACTCCCGCAGGGTCGTCGATTCTTGGGTCTAGATGCCTCAGATACCTTATCGAGGTAGTGAATCTTGAGTTTGGGTGTGATGGTGGGTTGTCTTTGCCTGGCCACCACTCACCAGCGTAGTTGATTCCTCTGCGTGGTTCGCTGGGCTTGCCTGCCCACCAGACTTCCCCGTCCTCAGTTAGTAGTACGTTAGAGAATATGACTTCGTTTTCCGGTGAGTTGAGTATTTCGTAGATTTCCGGGTCGTCTCTGGGGTTTATCCCGTCAACTATTCCGAACATCCCTACTTCAGGATTTACTGCTCTCGCGGTCCCGTCGAATTCCTTAATGATTGCTAGGTCGTCACCTACTATAGTGTCTGACATTAGGGCTGTTGATGTTTTGCCGCATCCTGCTGGGAAAGCTCCGGTGAAGTACGTTATTCTGTCGCCAGGACCCTTAACACCTGTTATGAACATGTGTTCGCATAACCACCCTTCCTTAAGACCTCTATTAACGCATAGTCTGAGTGCTAGTTTCTTCAGACCTACTGTGTTGCCTGCGTACTGGGTGTTCGTGCTGTATACTGTGTCGTCTTCGAGGTCTATGTATATTCTCCTCTTGTCTGTGTTTTTGCTCCAGCCGTTGTGGTCGCGTTCTCCTGCTGAGTGGAGGAACCTCAAGTAATTGAGGTTTGGTCCGTGATTAACGAATTCCTCGTAACACGTCCTGTAGAGGATGTTCTCGCTGTGTGTTACGTAAGCGGAATCAGTTACTTGGATAGCGTACATCGTGAATGGTGAGTTTCTCGGGCCGAAGCAGAAGAAGGAAATAAACATTTCCTTGCCACTCATTATCCCCTCAAGAATACTCTTGATTTCGTTGAGTCCCGCGGTTCTTTCGTAGGTGTTTATGAGGGGTATTTCCTCCCCACTACTGAGTAGTATTCTCGTGTTGCTTCTATCTCTAGCTAGGTCTTTAGGACCGTCGAAGTGTACCGTGTGTTTTGGGTTTTTGGTTGGTAGTTCTTCTTTGTTGATGAGTGCTGCGCGCCTAGCGTACTCGAGATCGTCTTCAGTCCCTACCGAGACGTAGATTGAGGACGGCTTAGCGATCCTCACTATGTCGGCTACCCACCTATGTAGTTCCGGGTCAGGAATCCTCATTAGTCTCTCAAGCATTTCTCCACGCATTCGTGTTCGTAGGAGGCTGAGGTAGTCGTAGTCCTCACTGATTAATCTCTCCCTACCCAGATCAATCACCACGAATATAATACTAACATTACGTAATAAAAGAGTAAACAGCACTTAAAGTTTAGGTTGTTTGGTTTGTTCCCTTAAGGAAGCACGTTAAACGGTATTTCGAGGAGCTTCTTGGAGGCTCTGAATCTCGGTTTCTCTAACACTATCTCGCCGATGTGTTTCGCTGATGGTAGGTGTTTTTTGTTGCAGGCGTTTATGTTCCATATACTCCCGTCCGTATCGTACACCACTACTATGGTTAGCTCCTTGACGTCGGGTGGTATGGGGAATAGGTCGTATATTGTGTTGCCGTAAGTCTTCTCAGCTTCTGCTCTAGGCATGTTTTCGGTCTTGATGCGTAGGTCTTCTGAGATCTTCTTATTCGTTAATTCGTTGATCTGTTTGATTTGCTCGTCGCTAGGTTTGCTTAAGCAAGTCACGGTTAATCTGCCGTGTTTGCCTGAGACGTGTGTTGAGGCGGTCCGTGATGAACCCTCACCCAAGACCCTGACTACGGCTCCCTTGAGGAGGTGGAGGGCTGTGTGGGTCCTGACTTCGTCCGGGAAAGCTTGTGGTTCTGTGTTCGTTGTGTGTCACCGCCTTAATTGTTTGGTGGGCTTGCTTAGGTTCTTGGTTGGGTGGTTTTCTTATGTTGGGCGGGTTGGTCTTGTTTGGTGTTCTATGAAGCTCATTAGGAAGGCTATCGTTACTATCATGATTGATATTAGTGTGAAGACTTGGATTAGGTTGTGTGTGTAGAGTGCTTCAACTATTTTGTCTGTTGGGTATGCTGTGATTACTTCTATTAGGTTTAGGACGTATCTTGTTAGTAGGGCTATCGTTAGTATTGCTACGATGTCTCTCCAGATTCTTATGCTTTTTCTTAGTATTCTGCTGATTAATCTGCCGGCGAATAGTATTGATGTTGAGAGTGCTATGAAGGGTATTATTACTTCGGCGTACGTTCTGATGGATAGTGGGTCGTATGAGAAGTTTCGTGAGGTTGCTGCGACTAGTGTGAGGGTTGTGCCTACTGCTAGTGAGAAGATTGCTAGGACTCCTGAGACTCTGTATATTGATGACTGCCTCCACTTCCTTATTACTACTTCATGTATTTGGAACCCCCTGATTAGGAGGAATAAGCCTAGGAGACCTACTATTGCTTCCCACACGTAAGCTGAGAGGGGGGTTATTGATAGTGTGGCGAAGACTAGTAGGAGGATGCCGGGTATTCCTAGGATGATTCTCGAGAAGCGTGGTTCTTCTATGGCTTTTCTTAAGTACCTCCCTAGCAGGATGTACGTTTCTTCCACCCCTCTAAGCTGCTCTATCACTACTCTCTCGAGAGCTACTACGTTAGCTATGTTTTGAATGACTGGTATGACTAGCTCGTCTTCAGCACTATCTAGGACTAGGATGAGGTCTCTGCTACCTAGGGTACTCACTAGGTACTCGGTTTGTGTTCTGAGTTTCTTCCCAGCCTCCACGTGGCTTTCGGGGTGTCCGGAAATCACGGCGATCTCGGCTTCCTCCCCCCTCTCCTTAAGGTTTGAGTATACTGAGAGTGCGTGGAAGAGGACGTTGAGGTCTGAGTCGTCTGGTTTCTGGACGCCGAATCTTACTGAGGCGTTGACTACGTTCTCGTAGCCGATGATGGGGGTTTCGAACCCGCTTAAGGATATGTCGTCGTCGTAATCAACAGCTACGACGACTAGCTTAGTCAATCCGGTCCCCACTAAGTATTTGTTTAGTGACGTAATAAAGGGGTTGCGTGCGTCAATATTTATATTTTTGATTAAGACACTTAATGTGGGTTGTTTGCCGGGGTGCCCGAGCGGTTAAGGGGCTGGCCTGGAGAGCCAGTGGGCTTCGCGCCCTCGCGGGTTCGAATCCCGCCCCCGGCGTCACTTACTCAAGCTGTGCTTGGTTAGTGTTTTTTCCAGAGTGGTGGGTATGTTTCTCTACTCATTACTACTCTCTCTGTTTTCGCGAATATTCCTTTTTTTGCTTGTAGTGCTTCTTCTGTGTGCATTTGTGCTGTTCCGATCGCTACTAGCTCGCCTTTTAGTGTGAATATCGCTACGGTGTCTCCTTTCCTTATTTTTTCGTGTATTAGTGAGATTCCAGGTACTGCTAGGTTTGCTCCGTGTGTTATTGCGCTTGCTGCTGTGTCGCTCACGATTACTTTGGGTAGGTGTGCTACTATGTATTCGCCTGGTTTTATTGCTTTTTTTAGTGGTTCTTCGTCTCCTTTGTTGCGCCATAGGTGTGTGTATTCTGAGAGTTCGTGCATTCTTACTGTGTTTGTTTCTTTGAATGGTCCTGTTCTTATTCTTCTTAACTCACGCATGTGTGCTCCAACACCTAACACGTCCCCTATGTCGTGTATTAGTTTGCGTATGTATGTTCCGTGCTCGCAATCCACTCTTATTAGTGCGTGTGGGTGTTCGTATTCTAGGATCTCGATATTCATTACTTCCCTAACTCTCAGGGTTCTCTTTACTGAGGATCTTACTGGTGGTTTCTGGTATATCTTACCCTTGAATAACTCGGTAACTCTCCTCAAATCCTCTATGCTGACCTCCTTATGCAGCTGCGCAACAGCAACATACTCCTTACTAGACTCCATCAAAAACCTAACAAGCTTCACAGCACTACCTAAAGCAACAGGCAAAACACCAGTAACCCCGGGATAACCCCGCCCCCACCCACAATCAGGTAAGGAGCTCTAGGGTACCACCATGCCCAGCCCTACCAACACCAAGAAGCTCCTTAACCCAAGCAACAACCTCATGACTCGTAGGCCCCGAAGGCTTATCCAAAACAACAACACCAAACCCAAGCAACTCACTCAAAGACCTACCCCAAGGAAACCCACCAAACCTAAAATCAGTAGAAAACTCCCTAACCAAAACAAACGACCTCCCAACACCACCAAACACATCCAACCCCCTAACAAACTCAACACCACCCACAAACAACACCCCAAAAACAACACCAAACACCACAATAAAAAA
>CALIBI010000062.1 GCA_938045815.1 uncultured Sulfolobales archaeon
CCGCCGCCGGGATTATGTTAAAGAAGTCCTCGTTAGTCACTTTTATGTCTATAGTTGGGGTCTTGGGGTTCCTCATAGCCAGGTTCATCGAGGTTAGGTGTACTGGGAACTCGTTTATGTCTATGCCGTAGAGCTGGGAGACTATTTGTTTATGCACAGAATGGCGCTAAGAAGTCAACGAAACCCCTCAAATCCTCTATTAGAGTGTAGTGTAACTCCTGCCTCTTATCCTTAAGGCCATACTTTTTAACGTATATCCCGGTTATAGTGTCTAGGAGCTCTCCGAAGAATTCCTCACTGAACCTTATAGACTTATGGAATATTAAGTATTCCTCCCTCAACCTGTAAACCTGATCTCTCGAGAGAACCTCATCATAGCTCCTACTATGAACGGCATCCCAATCAACAATAACATTTACATCGTCGGGGGTTAGGAATAAAGCTATCTGCTTATCGTTAGCTGTGGCTATGAAGGGCACGTAAATACCATTCCTCTTAAGAATTGCAGCGTATGATACGACCTGCCCCAAAACCTCGGGGGAAGTTACCATGAACCTACTAACAGCTCTAAAACCTCTAACCTCATACTTCTTCTTAGTCTCAATAATTAGGAGGGGCGCTCCACCCTCAATGAGTACAACGATATCAGCATACCTACGAGCAACCTCATACTGCCTCCTAACATTTGATATCGTGATCTCATGAAACTTCTTCCCCACAAACTTATCAAGGATATCAGCTATCCTCTCCTCAACATCAAACTCCCTACTCGGGGACAAGGACACAATACCACCACTCGCACCTATCAACACATATTTATATTTTCAAATCCAAAAATATTTAACATGGTTGGTCATAGGGAACCCGTTTCATATCTGAGCTAGGTAAAGAGGGGAGGTTAAACTTGATGTGGTGTTTGAAGTTGGGGGTAGAGTTAAGTACTAGTTCTACTCAAGTAATACACCAGTTAGCTCAACACACTAAGCAATGCTTGGTTTGTTGTTAGCCTACACCACACTTTGTAGTGCTGAGTTAGTGGTGATGGTTTGCTGGTACTGCTGGGGTCGTGACTTTCCCTTTCCTTGTTTTATCATTTTATTATTACTATGTTTTATTTTTATTATGAAACACCAGTCAGTCTGCTGGGTTTCTGGGGGCTTGGGTTTCTGGGTCTGAGGACTGGTTAGGTAAGCTAGGCTAGCCTTTCACCACAAAAGCGTGGTATCAAACCCTAGGTCTCTAGGTCTAGGCTTTAGGGTTCTGAACCCCAGAACCTCAACCTCTATTCAAGGTATTAACATCTAATTTTATTTTATTAAAAGAAAAACCACACCACAAACTGGCACGGGTCACCGCATCTCGTGGTGAGCTCGTGACTCACAATCACCACAAAAGCGTGGTACTGATGGCACAAAAACACACCACAACCCCAGGAGCCCGTCACAACACTAGGGAGTGAAACAATGAGTTTTTAGTGAAAAAGACTTAGGTCTTTAAACCCAAGAAATTAGCTCGAAACCTGACCTAAAACCTCGAGTTGTTTCTTGATTTCCTCTTCTAGTCCTTTCAGCACGTTTAGGAGATTAGTTAGTTTTTCAGGTTTCCTTTTCGCAGTAGCTGAGACTATGTATGAATTAATAGCTTGAGTAACGTACCTTAAGAATCTGTCAGTATCTAGGTACCCAGACAGGGATAAGGGATTTGTTGTTTTCTCAACGTAGATGTATTTCTCCGGTCCTAAGTAACACTGCTTTACTCTCCTACGGCTTCCCTCCCAGCCAATTACGTGAATGGCGTAGTAGTAAGTGTTGTTTTGTGTCACACGCTTCTCAACCCACGAATCTTTCTCTTACACCTAGGACACGTTTCTAGCTTACTCATTTGATACCACCGCATATTTATAGTGATTTCAGAGTTGATAAGCTTTCGGAGCCCGCCGCCCCGTCACCAAACACTAGTGAAAACAACAGAAACAATTGAAACAATGAGTTTTTAGTTAAACACCACCACCTAATCCCTAGCTCACGGGACACCGAATCACGACATCACGCCTCACACAAATCACTCCACACTTTTATGGTACTGACAGCACAAAACACACCCCCGGCTCGCCCCGTCCCGCTCTCAACAACACACTAACCCAGTAAAAACACACCTAATTCCTTATATCTAGTAGTAGTTCAGTTAACCGTTAACAAATTAACAGTTAACGTTAACACAACACTAAACACCAGATTTACTGAGTCACGTCACTTCAATCCCTAAGTAAAGAATGGGGTCATTGGGGGTCATGAGGTTTTCAATTATTATACTAAGTTCTCAACCCCATGGATCTGGGGGTTGTAGGGGGGATCATGGTTACATGGTAACATGAGGTGGTGATTTTTTGCCGGGGTGGGCCTGCGCTTATAGCCGTGTAACCCGTGTAATCGCGCCCCTAGCCTGGGTTATTTGTTGGGCTGCTCCTCCGCCTCGTCCTCCAAAAACTCTAGGAGCTTGTCTTTGGTGACTATTATGCCCCTCACCGGCATGCCCCTGACCTTCACGACCCCGTATTCCCAGCCGAGCTTCTCTGTCATGCTTCTCAGGTCGTACGGTATGCTCAGCTCTTTTCTCAGGGCTGTTGTTATGACCAGCGTGTCCTTGTTTTCCTCAGCATGTAGGGTATGAGGTTGGCTGTTAGTAGGGCTGCGAACCTTGTTCTGAGGCTTTCCTCGGGGTGGGTTTTGCCTAGTTGGCGTGTGTATCTCTCGTTTATATCGGCATGGATCCTGGCTCTCAGGGCCTCCAGCACCTCTTCCCTATGCTCTTCAGCGGTTTCTCCGGCAACGAGTTCTTCAACCCATTCCCAGCCCTCCCCCTCCAACCCAGCGTCCCTGATGGCTGTCTGGAGGAGTGTCTGGACCGCGGTTTCTCACGGCTGTCTCAGCAGCTCCATGTTCTCCCTCAGCTTGGAGTAGGCGTGGGTGCCCAAGTGTTTCAGTGTCTCGAGCCTGGGCTTAGCCCTGGTCTCGAACTCCCTTATCCTATCTTCTCTGAGCCTGTCGTGGTATGAGAACCTGATCACTAGCAGTCTTCTGAACGCCCCCGGGTCCTCGGCTACCCTGAAGGGTAGGTAGTTGCATGTCATTAGCAGCGGACTCAGGCTCGGTATTGACTTGTATATGCCCCCTCGATCCTCCCCCAGCTATCACAACGTTAAAAACCTTAACTTTCTTCGCACATCCTCTGCAGAGCTTAGAAGTGTTCGCGATTAATAAGTACTGTTACTATACCTTTAAGCTATTTTCTTAGCAGTTCTTTCAGTTTTTTCTTTAAGTATCTTAGAGTATTCTTCAGTTACTTTATCTGCAGTCCTCTCTAACTCAGAAGGATCAAGACTCTCTAGAACCTTCTTAACAAATTTCAGAGCACACGTTTTGCTGTGGAAGTTGTAGGTGTTTCTCCCAAAACTTATGAGGATTCCTTGCCCTACACTAAACTTTCTCCCGCACACAACACACGTGAGTTTCTCACCCAAAGCAAACACCTAAACAATTACGGGGCTTCTAGCTAATATCTTTATTGCTGTATAGCTAGCGTGTAGGGGTGCTTAAGAATCCTTACTAAGTCAGTCGGCAATACTTCCTGGAAATTATTTGAGTAATTTCCTCCTCCATGAAATGCATTTGAGGTGATGTTATTACTAACGTGTGAGGTCCTTCGTGAGTGGGGAGCTCCATAAGGTCTTTAAGAGTCCCGAAACATATTCTCTGTTCCTCCCCGCACAGACCAGATACCGCGACGGCTCTTCTAGACTCACTTAAGACACCCTCCCTCCTCATACTTTCTAGCTGGAGAAGTATCTCTACGGCTTCCTTAACCTGCATCTTAACTCCTTTCTCAAGATCTATTTCTGTGAGGAGGGGTGTGTGCAGATTTCTTAAGTCGTTGTCTTTTATGACATCGTAGGGGTATTCGGAAATGATGCCTGATTTCGGGTAAGTTAGAGTTACGATTTTGCCTATCTTGTAAACCATGAGGCCTGACATGGTGAGCGCGTTAGGTATTATGCCTGGTGCAGGCACTACCTCGAAATCTATCCCTCTCCTACTAACTTCGCTTAGGAGAGATACGTGGGTAGTCGCGTCCAGAGGATTCCCCGGAACCACCAACACTACTTTAAGTCCTTCTAAAGCAGGCTTTATGAGGGTTTCTAAGAATCTCTCCTCAATATCCTCACGCCCTAGAAACACTGCTTCTTTACCGGTATGAGACTTTAAGAAACTCCTTAAATCACCTAAAACAACACTAGTGTAGGAATCCACGTAAACTATATCAGCTTCTAAGATCTTCTTAATACCTCTTAAGGTAATCAAGTCTACTGAAAGTCCCGCACCAACAAGAACTAGTTTTCCTCCCACGTCTTTACCCACCCTAACCACAATTCAGGGATCTCACGACGCATGTTCGGTTGACTGCTCATTACCTGACGAGACTATCGCGTAACCAGAATACCTTAACGCACTCACTTCAGTTCCTACTAACTTAGCTACCTCAGCCACGTAATCTGCCAGCTTCCTGGTTTCATCAGCTAACTTAACTTTATAGAAGACTGAAATCCCGTCACTCCTCACAATCACTTCTCCCCCGGATTTTATGAGTGCTGGGTAATACTTAGTGAAGAAACTTAATGCCTCAATATCTCTAGAGATCGCGATTTCTAAACGCACCCACTCAATCAACTCAACCCCACCTAAGTACGAGAAAATAACGTTAACGTGTGGTAGTATCTGAGAATTAGTTACGAAAGATATTATAGCTTCCTTAAACCCGCTAGATTCTAAATCACTCAATATCCATTCTAAATCCTCTAAAGACACTAAACCCCCAATAAAATCGATCAGCTTCCCTAAAGGAAACATGAAACTATCGTTCCCTCGCTTACCTTTCTTAAGTGCGGCTCAGCACGCTACACGCGTCTCTGTTAGTAAATCAAACACCACTAACTCTCTTAAGACCTGGTCTGCGCGCCTTAACTATTATCCTGAAACCGCAGTAAGGACACCTTAGAAACGTGTAGCCCTCTCTCTCCTCAGCTTTAACGAAGCTTTCAAGACCTTCCTCAAACGTGAATTCCTTGCCGCATTTCCAGCACTTATAAACTATATTCCTCAACTCACTCAATACTGCTACCCTCCCCTACCACAACTATACGTAGCTTAAGACGTATTTAAGGTTTAAAGACTGAAAACTAAGCACGAACACTCCTCATCAGAACATGAGTAATGTCGGAGTAGGATTGACTCCTTTTCTCGTGTTTTATTCTTAGCGATGATTTCAGGGCTGCCTAGTAATTCTTGTAGTGGAGGTTGAGTCAGCTCTCATGTTTAAGGGCCGTAAAAACCAAACAATGAATTCTCCGTGATTAATCACCTCGAGTCTGTGGGGTGGCGAAACTCGTGTCAGTTATTTAGAGCTGATAGTCTGAATCCCTAATAACTCTCTGAGTTTATTCAGTCTCTTTTTACCTTCAATTAGTGATTCGTTAGTCACCCTCACTATCTCTTCTGCTTCATTTTCTTTTAGTAGTGTGTGCTGACCTATTTTGAGTAAGTGCGTGAGTCGAATACCTGTTTTGAGCTCCACGATGATGCCTTTCTCTTTATTTATGGATAGTATTCCAGAATGCTTCATCCCTGATTCTCTCGCTATCATGAGTAGCTTCTGCGCTGACCGCATATTTAACGCGGACGCGTGTATTATCGGTCCTGTCACAACGAGCCACAGTCTCTTAAGTGTAGGTACGTTGAGGATTTCAAGAAATTCCTCCACCGTTATCGGTTGGTGTTTTTTGAAGATTATGGATGAGCCTCTCCTCTCCCACGGTAGGTTCCCGTCTATGAAGGTAATTCTGCCACTGCAGGAACTTATGGTGTACAGATCTTCGAATTCGAAGAGTTTCTTAAGGATATCAAGTATATCCGTGTCTAAGTAACCTATCTCTAAATCCTCTATGAGTCGCTTCATTAGTTTCTCCTTACGTAGCTTCCACTTAACAGGATCTACGAGAGGCAGCTCAGCACACCTAAGTGAAAATTATTTAAGGAACCTAATATGAGTTAGTTCTGGTGTGGGAGAATGCTAGAGAAGATAGAAGCTATGACTCCAGGTCAGGAAAGACTTAAAGAAGCACTTAAAGACGATTCATACCCTATCGTGGGGATTTTCGGACCTACAGGAGTTGGTAAGTCTTTATTTGCTTTAGCGTACGGGATCGGTTCAGTGAGTGAGGGGAAGTATAAGAGATTAATAGTAATTAGGCCAGTCATAGACGTGACGACAGGTAAGGAAATCACGATAGCTGAGTCAGGATCGCTGTTTATGGAGCTCTCGAAACAGTACGTAACAGATGTCTTGAGCGGCTTAATGACTTGGGAAGAGATAAAGAAGCTAGTAGATGATGGCAAGATAACTTTCGCAGACAGCCACTACTTAAAAGGCAGAACATTCGATAACTCAATAGTTTTCATAGATGACGCGCAATCATTGAAACTAGAGTCACTCATAGAAGCTATAGTTAGGGTAGGCAAGAACAGCAGGTTAATAGTGGCTGCAGACCCAATATTCCAGGCTTTAAGAAGTAAACATCAAGACCCAACCTCAGTCATACGAGAGATTCTAGCAGGCGAGGTTAGAGCTATCGTGATTGATTTAGGAATAAAAGACATAGTTAGGGAGGGTGCTAGGATAGGTCTAAGACTACTCATGGAGTACATACTCAGAACTAGGAAACTCACCGAGGCAGAGCAAAAGACTCTCGAGGTTGTTAGACTGAAATCACCTGACGCTGACGTCATAACAGTTCTTGACACGGGCAGGTTAGCTAGTAATTACGGGATTTCCTTAGAGCACGTGCCTAACTACCTGATAGTAGTTAAGAAGGGTCATCTAGGCAGGCTAGTTGGTAAGGGGGGTGAGAGAATCACGTCTATAGAGAAAGAACTAAACACGAGAGTGAGGGGTGTTGAGCTAGACACAGACATCTCAGAACTGATAAGAGCGGTACATCCAGTGTCTTGGGTTTGGAAGAGAGTAACAGACATAGATTTTAAGGGCGCCTACGCATCTATTGAGGTAGAGGAAGGAGTTCTCGGAGCTTTCGTGGGTCAGAAAGGATCTTACGTAAGATTTCTAGACGCCATAACTAGGGAGTTATTCGGTATAGGAGTCAAAGTCACCGCCACAAGCAAAGAATCAAGACCTAAGCCTGGAATGAAAACCAAGAAATCTAAGCGGAGCTCATAAGGTTAACTAAGACCCTGCACGAATTACTTCAGAGCACGTAATTAAGAGTTGTGGTGATTTCTCCATACATAGAAATCTTCTATATATGGAGAAATTCTCCATAGCAAGAAGATTCACTTTCTCCATAACGAGATACGTGCCAGCAATCACTAAATATCTTGTCTAGAGCTGCTACGACTAATCTCGGCATACCTTTATGTCTAGGACTACTTGATAGTATCTAGGTCCGACGCTCCTGACTACTCTCTCGTACAGGAACTCGTAACGTACGTTGTGTTTTCTGAGTTCTTCGCTAAATATCTTCATCCCGTTAAGCAGGGCTTCTTCTTTCTCTTCAGCGCTCACGAAATCGTAAGCGTGAATAACGCCGCAATCTCTTAATGCTAGAATAGCGTTCGGTAAGTAGGTGCGTGAATACTCAGGTAGAGGCATTAATATCCTGTCAGCCATGCCTGCAAACTCTCTCACTATCTGTGAGGCGTCTCCCAACCTAGCCTCAACGACTTCCTCAACACCGTTTAACTTTATGTTTTCTCGCATTAACTCGTAGGCTTGAGGGTTAATATCTATGGATATGATCTTTTTTGGTTTCGCTTTCTTGGCTATTATGATGGAGAAGAGACCAGCACCAGCAAACATGTTTATTATGAATTCACCTGGTTTTACTAGATTAGCTATCCTCTTATGTTCGTAATTAAGTGTTGGTGAAACGTACACGGAGTTTATGTCTACTTTGAAAACACACCCGTGTTCTCGGTAGGTGGTTGTGCTCCTATTCTCGCCAGCCAGAAAAATGTGTTCTCTAATTCTGTACTGAGTTCTCACGGAGGTTATTGCTAACCAAACTGACTTGACGTATGGTAACCTCTTAATAATCTCCTCACCTAGAGGTACGAAAACCTCAGCAGGGAGTCCCGGAGGCTTCCTGATTACTGCTATATCACCTATTATCTCTATCCTACCCCATATCTTCTTAGCGTTCTCCTCACCCAAGACTTCCTCAGCGATTTTCCTCAACAGCTTACCTCTACTCATCCCAATCACGATGAGATAACTCGAAACTCTTGATTTAAATTTTAAATGTTTCAATAAAAACAATAGTAATTGGTGGTATTTATGCCTACCATGAGAACCGGGTTAGTTCTTGCAGGAGGGTACGCAACTAAGATTAGGAGGGTGGTCTTTGCTCAGCTAGCTGAAGATATTAGAGAGAAGAGAATAGACAGCAAAACGGTAGCTTTCCACGTAGCTCAGCTTAATAAGTTCTTGTTCACTGTGCTGGTTGATAGACTTAAGATAGATAAGAGGGATGCTGTGAGATTAAGTATTGATTACGAGGTAAGTTACGACAAGATAGTATGGAAATTCGATACGTTGAGGGTGGAAGTCTTTAGGAGGGTGTCTGACGAGGAGGTAAGTACTGTTCTGTCCACGCTAGTGCCTGAAGCTGAGAGAATAATGGCTGCGCCTGTAGAGTATGCTGTAGAGTTTGCTGGTGAGACTAGCGACGGAGACAAAATATACGCTCTGAAAGTCGGGGAAGGTGAGGGAGGGATTCTTGAGCTTATCCCGGTAGATGAGGAGTTCCTATATATTAAGATCGGTGTCTTGCTGGTGCCTGAGCCTACTAAGATAGAGAAAGTGAGGGTAGCGCTTGAGGGCAGGTCGTATGAGGAAGCTCTGAAGGCGTCAATTAATGACTTACTAAATAGAGGCAAGCCTATAACACCTAGTGAGGCAGACTCAATAATAAGTTACGTGAGGAGCAGACTAGGTGAGGTAAGACCTGAAGTAAGAATAGAGTATGAGTGATTAGTCACCAGGGAAAAACGTAAGGCTCAAAAACTTTTTTTAATGCCATAAACGCCTCACCAGGTGTTAAGACAGGTTTTTCGTAGTCGTGGAAGTCTTCTATAGGTAATCTAGGGCAGGAGGTAATAACTATCGCGTCAATGATGCTTGAGTCAATATTGGTTAGTAGGTCCCTCGTGAGATAGGAGGTCACGGCCACGTAGTACTTGCCTTCAGAACTAGTTATGAGTCTCGTAAGCTCGCTAACTATCCACGGTCTGTACTGCCCCCCACTACCCTCGATTATTAGCCATGACCTAGCTTCTAAAGACTTCATCACCTTAGCAAGCCTAGACTTAAGAACTCTGAAAATGTAGTTGCTTAAGAAGCTGTAGGTGTTTCCGTAAGGATCTAGTGAGATCACTTCTTTACTGCCACTAAGTCTTAAACCAACACCTAACGCGTGGAATCTCCCGCCAGCAACTACTAGGAAAGCGTCAGCTAAGTCTCTCATTAAATCTAGGCTGGAGAACCAACACCCAAACACTACCTCAGCCTCCCTATTAATTACTTCGAACCCGTTACTACGGAGTAAACCAATAATTTCTTTGGTTAGGTCTACGTGTTGAGCAGTCGTGTATACAGCTAGCTTCACGTAGTCACGTTCTCTCAGGTCCTTAATTAACGAATCCAGGACTTCTCGACTAGGTTTGGTTTTTGATTGTAAATCAACGTAAACTATTTTGTCTGGTGGTGCCCAGTAAGGGTATTTCCTGTGCCCCAGATGGATTACTAGGTCGTACCTCTCAATAACACCTAGGTCTAGGAGGCATGAACCGAAAGAAGGGCTCGCATCTACGTGTATCTCTACCCCAACTAGTACCTTCTTCAGATAATCTACTAGCTCGTAAGACTTGCTCTTGAAGCCCTCAGGAACTTGAAGCAGTACCTTAGAAGGTTTCCTTTCCTTAACTACTCTGGAAAGCTCGCTTAAATCAATGTAGTAATAATCGAGGAAAGATTCCCTACCGAGCAAGCTCATTTCTGAGCTTCCGCTGGATTGCTGGAGGCTGCGGGACTAGAAGGTTTTAATTCTCTTACCTGCAGCATTGTTCTAATACCTATCTTATCTCTGAAGCGTCTTAAAGCTTCCTTAGCTTGAGGTAGGTTCTTAGCAGAGATCCTGACTTCCGCCACCACACTCCCGTAGAAAACTCTCGCACCAACACCTATAGGTTTGCCGAAAGCTTTACGCATGCCGTCCTGAAGCCTGTCAGCTCCTGCGAAAGCCATCATCTTATTCTCTCTGAGGACGTGGTGGGGGTATTGCCTAACCATGAAGAAGTACTTATCTTCACCAACGTACTTGCTTAAGTATTTGTGAGCCATGACTCTAGCGGCTTCAAGCCCGTTATGCCTTAACACAGCGTTCTCTAAAGAAACTAACTCAATAACTAGGTCGTAATTTCCGTGAGGGTTACCCATAACAAACTTATTTATTTTTGGTTGCGGTATACCGTCTATGTACTCCCTTCTAGTGTAGGGGGGTTTATGCATGTCTTTGTAGCATCTAGCAGGTCTTAGCGGCACTCTCTATCACCTAAAGATTACTGAGTTGAAGGTTTTTAAGTATGTGAGTTTCTCTGCTTAAGCTGGAATACTATCTTTTTTAATACCCTGTATAGAGCCCCGCACTCAGGGTTTCTGGGATTAGCTCTGAAGAGGATATTCCTAAGTGCTCTGATCCCTTTCTCGTCATCGAGTAGTGAACCTAACTCCTCTAATTCTCTCCTCAAAGCTCTTAACACGTCCTCATCACACTCACTAGCCTCGTAAGACTCTCCCACCGAAGCTCTGAGAACCTCGTACATGTATATAGCTACTGCGTGCGATAAGTTAAGAACGTTGTAATCGGTCCCGGTATCTAGCGTGGATACTAAATCACACTTACTTAGTTCTTCTCTCTTAAGACCTACGCTCTCTCTACCAAAAACTAGAGCTACCTTACCTGTTTTCGGGAGAACGTAACTTAAGAGGTATGGAGGTAGTGACTGCCTCAACACGTCAGATTCTAAATCAGCTATTGAGGTAGTGCATATGGATAACTTCACGTTAGAGAGGCACTCCTCAATACTAGACTTAACGACCACATTACCTAGTAACTCAGCACCCCTAGCAGCAAACTCCTTAATTTCGGGTTCACTTAAATCAAACTGGGGATTGACTACACACACATCATCAATACCAAAATTTCTAGCAAGCCTCAATATGAAGCCTAGGTTAATTCTTCCTTCAGGACCGACCAAAACTAACCTAATACTAGGTCTACCCAACACACTACCCATAAAAACACGTGTTTAACGCTTAAAACTTAAGTAGTTATTGCGTAGCGAGAAGTTTTCGTTGAAAAAGAAAACGTATTTGTTAGTGATCGCGTAAATAAGAACTTATTTGATGGGGGGAATTTCAGCTTTTATCGTGGTTTCCTCGCCTGGTTTAAGTACTATGAGTTCTGTCGTGACACCGAATTCTATTAAGTAGCGTCTAAACTCTTCTGGTGTGCCTTTAAGTACTGGAAAAGTACCGTAATGCATCGGGATGACGTACTTAGGTTTTATGAGGCTGGTGGCGTACGCGGCTTCTTTAGGCCCCATGGTGAAGTGTCCTCCTATCGGCAAGAGTGCTACCAGAGGCTTATATAGTTCGCCAACAAGCTTCATCTCGTAGGTTAGTCCTGTATCGCCTGCGTGATACACTGCATTCCCTAACTTACTTATTACGACCCCTACTGGTGATCCCTTACCACTAGAGTGGAGTGCTGGAGTCATCACTAACTCGAATCCTTCCCCTAAGTCTATTGGACCTCCTATGTTGCCGCCAATAGCTCTCTGCTCATTACCTAGCTCTTCAGCTATGTATGATGCTAACTCATATATAGCTACTGCTCTAGATTTGGGGCAGTTCTTCATTATTTCTATAGTATTACCTACGTGGTCCCCGTGATCGTGCGTTACCACCACGTAATCACCGCATATCTGATTCAGTTTCTTCTCAGGAGATAGTGGGTTCAGTATCCACGGATCTATCAGAAAGACCTTATCGAACATCTCTATCTTGAATGCTGCGTGACCAAACCACTTGATCTTTATATCATACATTTAATTCACCAATAATACATAACTCAGTTACTCAAAAATATCTTCTACTAGTGTTGTGTGCTCCGAGAATCGAATGACTTTAATAATTCAGCGTCTACTATAACATGTGGGAGGGTGGCTAGTACGAGTAACGACGAGTTTATAGAAGCTTACTTGAGAGCTGGTGAGGTAGCCTATAAGGTCAAGAAGTCTGTTGCCTCAATAGTTAAGCCCTCAACTAAATTATTCGATATAGCGGAGAAGATAGAAGAGTCAATAAGGTTTTTTGGTGGGGAGCCTGCTTTCCCAGTCAATATCTCGGTTAATGAGATAGCTGCTCACGACACACCCTACGTGGGAGATACACGAATACTTACTGAAGACTCGCTAGTTAAGATTGATATAGGTGTTCACGTGAACGGGTTCATCGCTGACACAGCAATCACTATAACTTTCTCGGATAAGGCGGTTAAGCTCGTGGAGGCTGCTGAGGAAGCACTACGTAAAGCCTTAGCTTCCGTGAGTTCTGGAGCACCAATAAACGTTGTTGGGAGAGCTGTGGAATCTGTTGCGAGAAAGCACGGGTTTAACGTGATTAAGAATCTTACGGGGCACTCCCTAGATAGGTACTTAATACATGCTGGTGAGGTAATTCCTAACTACTTCACTAGGCTAGCTCTAGGCAGGCTATCTAGTGGTAAGGCGTACGCTATAGAGCCTTTCCTGACTTCAGGTAAGGGGTACGTAGAGGAAATCAAATCATCCATACACATATACGCATTAAACACGAGCTTCAAGAATTACAAGCAAGTCACGGAAGAAGAAACATCGTTGATTAGATTCGTGTATGAGAGGTTTAAGACTCTCCCAATATGTGAGAGATGGCTAGTGAGAGAATTCAGTGATTTAAGTATGCTGAGAACCTTACTCCAGAGTCTAGTGAGGAAGTCAGTACTCACGGCATATCCGGTCTTAAGAGAGGTTAGTGGTGGCTTGGTAGCTCAGTTTGAGGAGACAGTCTTGATAAGTGGTAACGAAGCAATAATAACGACTAACCCGGAACTAAATAGGTAAGGTACTTGTTTAACACAATTCATCCCGCATAGATCAGACGCGTAACAAACATAAAAATATAAATGCTTTAAGACCTAGTAAGTTGGGTGTAAGGATCGGATGGACGGGGTTCAGGACTGGACCTCTATGTTGATAGCTATTCTGATATTATCTTCATTCATACTTAACTTCACAGACATACCTCAGAAAATACAGTTCACTAGGTATTCTTCCGTCGTGAGAAGGAAGCTTATGGAGTTAATGGAGTTTGAGGAGGAGGGTAGGAGGAAATCGATAAAGTACCTGAAGGACATGAACCTGAATAACCCGAAGACACTCATAGATAACTACGTAGATAATTTCTTCATGATATTCCCTGTTGAGAGGGAACCCACCGACATAATAAGGAGGTTGAAGCACTTACTGAGGACGCGTGATGAGTCTGTTAAGAGGTATGTCTTAGATCAAGTCCCTAACGTCTCCGAGGTCGATAGACAGAAGATAGAGGTGCTACTAGAGCTTAACTCTGTTCTCACATACATAAATAAGGTAGTGAAGCACTACTACAACCTTGGTGTTAAGTTTAATGACTGGATCATGATGATGCAGCTAGCTCTCCAGATAAACCATATAGTCAGGTTAGCTAAAGCGTACAAGGACGCCATAGACTCCTTCGGTGTAGGCGCGCCCATAGGTGATGGGGCTGGCGCTCTAGCAGCGAGGATGCTTCTAGATAGTGTCTCAGCAGCCTCGGAGATAGCTCCTGAGACCGTCCTGTACGAAACGTCTCTTGAGGGTAGGAAACTCTACGTAATAAAAGCTAAGGGTCCTGGACCGACTGTTGGGTGGCCTGGTGAAGCACTAGAGAAACTTGTTGAGAGACTTGAATGCAGGATCTCCAGAGTAATAACTATTGACGCAGCCTTAAAGCTTGAGAGCGAGAAAAGCGGTGAGGTAGCGTACGGTGTTGGTGCTGCGATAGGGGATTTAGGGCCTGAGAAGATAGCTATGGAGAGAATAGCTTCCAAATGTTCGGTGCCGTTAGACGCGGTAGTAGTTAAGATGAGTAATGAGGAAGCTATAAACACGATGACTAAGCAAATCTACGAGGGCGTGGTGAGGGCGGCTGACGTAGTCAAGAACATAATACTCAGTAAGACTAAGGAGGGAGAAACAGTTATAGTTGTAGGTGTAGGTAACACACTCGGTATAGAGTGAGGTGGTGCCGGTGTTGCTGGGACTAGACCCGCTCTACATACTTCTCATAGCTATAGTAGTTTTCCTAGCATCATACCTGCTGGTATCGTATCTTAGAGAATCCTCAACACAGAAGGAGGAGAAAGGCAAACTACTCACTATGAAGAAGTGTCTTAGTTGTAACTACGTGCTAAGCAGACCATACGAGAAAGAAGACTACGTAGGTAGGAAGGAAGGGAAATGCCCTAGATGTAGTGGGGACATGATGATTACTGCGATATATCTCGAGCCCCCGCCACAACCTCAAGTAACCGCTCCCTCATAGTTGTAGAGTCTTCTCATCGATTGAGCATTTACTGAGTATGTAGTCACGCACCACGTAGTAGATCTCCTCCGAAACCTCGTCACACTTAATTCCCCTAGCATGAAACGATATTGATTTAGGAACTCCTTCCACGGTAGAGCTCTCAATACGGACTGAGAAACCTCTTAATCGTAACCAATCAGACCAGCAAACCTCAACACCACCTACCTGAAGACACTCACTCTTAGGGAAGCAGTACGGCAAAGCTGGTAAATCACCTACTAAGTCCGCCATACTGTTCTCGCCACATACAGAAACCAACTTAATGAATTCTCCCACCGTGTACTCCTTTATCTTAGGCACTCGCACCACCACCAAACATAAGTCGGCTCGAGACTGAAAAACATTAACGACTCGATGTGTAGGGATTTATTCCAAGATTTATTAATACTTAAGCAAGAACACCTTAGATGATGAAGGTTGAAAGCGATGACTTAATGATTTAAGGCTGGGGACTGATTCAAACCTCAAAACCTTCCGTGCTTATTTCTCTGCCTTAAACCCTATTTTAGAGTTTAAGGAAATTTCCCTTGGGTGTGGTTGTGGGTAGGGCTATAGTAGTCTCTGGAACTCCGGGTGTTGGTAAGACTCTGGTCGCGACAGTGCTCGCGTCCAGGCTAGGTCTTGACTACCTAAATCTATCTGACCTGGTTGTGAGGGAATCACTATATGTTGGTGTGGATGAGGCTAGAGGTTCTCTCGTGATAGATGAGGAACGCTTAGTAAGGAGGCTTGCTGAGTTGCTGAGTAGGAGTGAGTCAGATGTTGTGGTGGATAGTCATTACGGCGAAATAATTCCTGAGGAACTGGTTAGGATTATTTTCGTGCTTAGACTGAACCCAGCAGTACTGTATGAGAGACTAGTTTCGAGAGGGTGGAGCGTGGAGAAGGTGAAAGAGAACGTGGAAGCCGAGATCTTAGGTGTATGCACTTACAACGCGTTAAGCGAGCACTCAGCATCTAAGGTATGTGAGGTGGACGTGACTGGCAAGGAAGTAGAGGAGGTAGTCGTAGAACTCCTAGACATACTTAACAACGTTAAGAAGTGTGAGGTGTGGGTTGACTGGCTTTCTCAGGAGTTCCTGCATGAATTCATCATTAAGCTCCTTAACACACCTACTAACGGCTAGGACTCATGATGCCGGGACCATTTTTAAGGGTTTGCTAAGTAATATTTGTTGGTGCTTCGAGTGGAATTAAGTGAGGGTTTGTTACGTGATGAGTGCAGTGTTGCGGGTATTCGTAAGTCACTAATACCTGGGGTTGTGATACTTTCTCTAGATTGTCAGGGAAGTAAGGTTGAGTTGGATTTACTTAAGGAGCTACTAGTTGTTTCTGAAGGTGAGAAAACAGAATACACGTTAAGTAGAGAGAAACCCGAATATGACGAGAAAAAAGATTTTGTTGCTTGGGGTTACGTAGTGAGTAAGAAAAACGTAGAATCAACTCCGCCCAAACAGAAATTAATCGTGTCGTTGTGGGGCTACGTAGTAATGATAGAATCTAGCGAGAATATAAACAACTACTTCAACATAATGGATAAGGTCTACTTTAAGCTGAAACACTCCTGACCCGACTATTAGTAATCTCGGGATAGTGTATTTAGCGTTGGAGTACGTAGCAATAAATCAAAACGAATTTCTCGCTAGTTAGTGGGTTTCACGCTCTACCTATTACTTTAACCCTGCTCAGTTTAGGTTTTGAGAGTAGTTTGCCACACCCAGGACACTTATTACCTATCCTACTGAAGAGCTCATCTGGCGTCGGTACACCAAAACTATCTTGCCCCACAAACATAAACGTGAAGAGAGTCTTGCCACACGAACCGCATCTGAACATGACTGGCATAAGAGTCCCTATTAGACACTATATAGCTTAAGCAAATAACCACACTAGTACTAAATACGTGTAAGTATTACTTACGCTGAGACGACACCTCAATAATACGTAAAAACTAGTGATTCAGGAAATACTGAAGTATTACTTTTTACCTACTCCTAACTACTTACTGAGAATTACAGAAGCAGTAAAACCCTAACTAAAGCATAGGTTAAAACCTGTTGAGTACTGCTCGTGTTAGTTGTTATGATTCTCTCAGCTATAGTGCCACTATCCTGGTTGTTCTTCAGGTTTTCGGTTGCGGTATCGTCTTAAGATATGGGGGTAAGTTCGTTATTGATGGTGAAGAACTCTACGAAGATGTGGCAGGTAACGTGATAATGAGTTTTGGTGACGAATCCTACACAATAGTTATCTGCGAACTAATCAGCAAGAAAAATTCGGGTTTCTTTCGATGAAGGTATATAAAAGACTGGGTGAGGAGACTTAATAGATTAGGGATAGATAACTTTCTGGTTAATTAGTGGGGATGTGCGTTACGTAGGTAGCTACGTGTTTACTTCTCTAGGCTACTACTCATTGTTTGGTTACTCGTACTTCGAAGCATTCAATAGAATGCTTGAAGAACCTTCATCAATAGTTAGAGAACGCGGTAATAGTGGTAGGATCGGAAGATCTGGTTAGGAAGTTAGTAGCTAGCGCGTAATAGATGGTGTAGCTTGGGCTGAAGACACTCCTTAAGTGTTACTCACTTATTAGGGATTAAGTAGAGCTTCATGTATTTCTCCGCTACGTAAGTGTTTTTGAATATTTTTCTAGCTTCGTTCAGTAGTGTCTCTGTGTTCTTGTATCTAGGTGATACGTGGTAGAGTATGAGCATCTCAGCACCACATTTTAAGGCAGTTTCTGATGCCTGAGTTGCTGTTGAGTGTGCGTACTCACGAGCTTTATCACTCATATCGCTACCGAAGGTAGAGTCGTGTATTAGGACTTTCACGTTACTACACACATTAGCAACGTCGTCTGAGGTTGCAGTGTCTGATACGTAGCAGATACTAATAGCTCCAGAAACATCTACTCGGTAGGCTAGCGTAGGTATTGAGTGCTTAACCCAGAAAGCTCTGATCTTGAAGGGTCCTTCAACGATGGTCTTACAGCAATCAGTGCTCACGATACTTACCGCACCTCCTGAATCACGCGTTAACTCTTTAAGAGGTTCTATAAGGTCCTCACGACCCTCACACGTCTTGTCATTACTAACCTCATTAACTACTAGCTTGTATTCTGGGTAGAAGTAGAGATGCTCAAACGACTTAATTAGGTAGGTTCCTATTCCTGCAGGACCAACAACTAAGGTTGGTGTCGTGATACCTGCTAAAGACCTTGACTGAAGAAGAGGTATTAAACCCAAAACATGATCACCGTGCATGTGAGTTATTAAGATCGTGTTTATTGAAGCAACACTCTTACCAACTTCCAGGAGCCTGTGCTGGGTTCCTTCACTAACGTCTAAGAGTATGTTCTTACCACCGTAACTAATCAAGACAGACGGCATGTCATCACTACCAGGATACGGGCCCCTAGAACCTAGGAACGTAACTATGACTGGATTCACTTCTTCCTCACCACGAATATATCTCTGGTTAGAGACCCGTGAACCCAGTTAGGAACTCTCTCGACAACGGTGAATCCAGCATCAGTGATCATTTCCTCGAGAGGCATGTCTATCCTTTGAGCGAAAACTAAATACCCCCCGTTCCTTAACACTCTGTAACTCTCGCTTAGGAAGCACCTCATCAAGTTAACTAATTCCGTACCGGCAGGTCTGCTCATGCGTCCGTACGGGGGGTCAGTAGCTATAGCGTCAACCCTATCTAACGGAATATAGCAAGAATCACCACTCACTACGTCGGGAACGCACCCATAGTGAATCAGGTTCTTGACCGCACCCTCGGTTAGTGCGGGATTAATTTCCACACCAACATATCTTAAGCCCATGAAGCACGCTTCTAGTAGGAAACCCCCGGCACCGCAGAAAGAATCCAGAACAACGTGTTTCTCTCTCACGCTAGCTCTACTCAAGTTCACGAAAACCCTAGCCATGTATGGGGTCATAGTGCCTGGTGCGTAGAAAGGTCTCTCCGACGGCTCGCGCGTCCTGTAGGACTTTAGATCTCTCTCATATGTTCTGAGACCAACCACGACACACCCCTCCGTAACTATGATGTCTAGTCTCTTAGTCCCTCCCCTACATAAACTTCCTGATAACTCGTTCACAGCACTTAAGACGTCCTCATAACTTATCTGTGTCCCGTACTGCTTTACTCTCCTGAAATTAACGTAGTCATAACCCCCGTGCGAGCACGCGTCAGAATCCCTAAGTATTTTCTTGATGCCCTGCACCCCCTCAGTAACCTCGGAAACACCTAGTAGAACGCCGGCATACTTACTCAGAACAGCCCTACCCAGTAGGGCTTCCAGAGGTTCGGTGCTCTCAATTATAGCGACCTGATCTAGTTGTGCTACGAGTCTATACCCCACTTTCTCAGCATCCATTACTGCTCTTAACTCGAGGAGCGGTAATTCCCTGTGTTCACCGGAGAGATAAACGTAGTAGAGCATCTTACCTCTAGAGTTTCATTAGCGAGAAAGCTTATTAAGTATACCCTCCGGATGCTAGTGAAGCCTTAGCTAACAGTTTCTGAGTTTGGTGGCTGGAGGGCTTCACGCACTCGAAGAAGCTAAGAAGTCAACTAGAAGACGCTCCAGATGTGTGGTGGTTAATGCTCCGAGGGAAGCACTCTACGAATGCGGGGAAGCGAGCTGAAGATCGATATATAGCTCAACACTTGCGTAAACACATGCCTTCAGATGGGTTCCCCCATCCCCGAAACTCTTCAACGGGTTAATAAAGAGATGGGGTGGGCCCACATTGGCAGGGGGAGAAGCTAATGTAAGCTCCGGTGAACTCTTGAGGAACTTAAAAGCTGGTGAGCCCGAAAGACTAAGTATGGTTTAATACTTACCCGTACTTGGTCTAGGACTTTCTTCAGGTTAGATTCTCCTTAATCTGTTCTGCTACCTCACCGGTCACGTCAAGATACTCTATTAAGTCACTCGTTAAGCGATACCTAACAGTATTCAGTACTGCGACCTTACTAACGCCTGAAAATCTCAGCTTATTTAGTGAATCAGCTGTGAAGAGGCCGTGAGACGCTAAAACATAGATTCTCTGAGCACCCTTCATCGCTAAGTGTTTAGCTATGCTAGCTATCGTGCCGCCCGTACTTATTATGTCGTCAATTATGACTGCGTTAACTCCTCTCACGTCTAGGTTGTTAGGTAATTCGTGAGTGATTTCCCCAGTTACTCTGTCTCTGATTTTTCTTATTATGACGTATTCTTTGTTGAGGTATTCGGCCACCAGCTTGACTCTTCTTGAGGCTCCTACGTCTGGTGCTATGAGTATGTAGGGTTCTTCGATTTTGTTTTTCAAGTACTGCCCGAAAGTCTTGATAGGTAGTATGTTGGTTAGTAAATCACTGAATTCTTCCAGGAGCTTCTCGCTGTGGAAATCCACGACAAAGAGTTTCTTAAGCCCTACATGCCTCATTATCTTGAGGACTGCTCTACCACTAACTATTTCCCAGCTTAGGAATTCTTTGTCCTGCCTACCGTAAGCTAGGTACGGTACTACCGCGTATATTTCGTTGATGCCTTTAGAAGAAAGTAACTCTACGGAGAAGAGCAACTCAAGGAGGGAGCGATTCTGGTCGGGGTATGAGGTGAGTACGAGCATCACTACATCATCAGAAATTTCCGGGAACCTTAAGTATGACTCACCGTCTGGGAAGACCTTATAAATAGTCTCGGAGTAGCGGGATCCGAGGAAGTGAGCAAGCTCACGCCCTAAGCCAGGGTCTGAAGGGAGTGAAAGCACCAGCACTCAGCTAACCCCGAATACATATCAGGGGAACAAGCTCTAAAAGCTTTTCAGTTAGGTCTTAACCCTTATTAGATATGAAAACATGTCTAACGGTGAGTTAGGTGGTTTTGAGTTGAGGGAACCTGATCTGAGTAAGCCGTGGGTTAGGGTAGCTAAGTACTGGAGAAGATTAGACGAGAGTAAGGTAGTCTGCGATCTATGCTATAAGAGATGCCCCATAAGTGATGGGGGTTACGGGGCTTGCGGTGTTAGGTACAATTCTGGTGGGACCCTCTATACTCTGGTTTACGGTCTTCTCACGGCAGCTAACCTGGACCCCATAGAGAAGAAACCACTGACGCACTTCCACCCCGGCTCATTAGTTTTCTCTATATCTACTGCGGGCTGCAACTTCATGTGTATGTTTTGTCAGAACTGGACCTTAAGTCAGTCTAGAAGAGACGGTATTTTCGGGGACTTCATGTCTCCTGAGGAGGTAGTTAGGGAAGCTGTTAGGGAGGGTGCTGACGGTATTAGCTACACCTACAACGAACCAACGATTTTCTACGAGTTCATGATTGACGTAGCTTCGCTAGCTAGGAAGGAGAAACTCTTCAACACTATAGTTACTAACGGATACATGACTACTGAGGCTTCAGAAGAACTAGCGAGGTTTCTTGACGCAGCTACGGTGGATTTTAAAGCTAACGCTAACAAAGAATTCTACAGGAAATTCATGGGTGTTCCCGACCCTGAACCAATCTACGAAACAATTAACTACTTGAGGAGGAGGGGGGTCTTCCTGGAGGTGACAGATCTCGTAGTGCCTAAGTATGGTGATAGTGTTGAGGACCTTAAGAAACTTGTTAGGAGACTTATCGATGTTGTGGGTGATGACGTACCGTTCCACTTGCTTAGGTTCTATCCTCACTACAAGATGAGTTACTTGCCTGAAACACCCGTTAAAACTCTTGAGAAGCTTGCTGACGTAGCTAGGAGTGAGGGCTTGAAGTACGTTTACGTAGGTAACGTTCCCGGACACCCGCTAGAGAACACGTACTGCCCTAATTGTGGTGAGCTCCTGATACGTAGGTACGGCTTCTACGTGACTGAGTGGAGATTAAAAGACTCTAACAAGTGTCCTAAGTGTGGTTACGTGATAAACGTGGTTGGTGTTCTGAAGCGTAGGAGCGTCTCATGGTTTTGAGACATGAAACTATTTAGAGTTGGTTTAAGACTCATATGGAGGTGTAGTCGTGTATTTCGTTATTGTTGCAGGGCCCGCGGGTTCGGGTAAATCAACTTTTGTTTCAGCACTGGCTCAGTGGATGGAGCTTAACGGCTTAAACGCTGTTAAGGTTAACTTAGATCCTGCTTCTGAGGTTTTGCCTTACGTTCCTGACGTTGATGTTAGGAACTACGTCACGACGCGTGATTTCATGGTTAAGTACGGTTTGGGGCCTAACGGCGCGTTAGTGTTGAGTGTTGATTACTTGATTAATTACGTTAGTGATTTGAGGAGAGAGATAGATGAGTTGGGCGGTAATTACGTGATTATTGATCTTCCTGGGCAGCTGGAGATAGTTGCTTTCAGGAGGTTGGGACCTATCGTGTTGAGGGAGCTTGTTAAGAACAATAGGTCTGTTACTGCTTTTATTCTGGACTCACACATGGCTTCCAGCCCGCACTCCAGTTACTCAGCTCTCTTGCTAGCTCTCTCAACTATGTATAGGTTGGGTCTACCGCTAGTTCTGATACTCAATAAGGTAGACTTAATAACGAGTTTGCAGAAGTTTAGAGACCTGGATAGTTTAAGTAGTAGGCTCTACATCCTACGCTTGCTGAGTGAGGACTATAGCTGTATTTCTGCTAGTAACGATGCTTTCTTCATAAGTCTTGAGGTTGGTGAGAACCTGTGCAGCATATTTAAGGAGGTCTTCAAGGAGTTGATCTTAGTGTCTTCTAAGGAGATGTGGGGTGTTGAGGACGCTTACGCGTCACTTCAGAGGGTTTTGATTGGTGGTGAGGATTTCGTGACTGAGGAGTATAGTGAGGGGCCGCCACGCACTGATTAACTAAGGTAACTACTGCTTCAGTGGTTTTGTGAGTGTGTTTTTCTGCATCACCATAGCTTTTAAATTCGGGTTGTAGACTAGTATCTGGGGTTAATTCAATGAGTGGTGTGAGGGAGTACGTGGAGAAGGTAATTAGTAAGGCTAGGAATGAAGGTAGGACTAAGTTGTTAGAACATGAAGCATACGACGTCTTGTTAAAGTACGGTATTCCTGCACCGAAGTTCGGGTTAGCTACTTCTATCGAGGAAGCAGTCAGGCTTTCTGAGGAGATAGGGTACCCTGTTGTGCTGAAGATCGTTAGTCCGGATATAGTGCATAAATCGGATGTGGGTGGTGTTAAGTTAAACCTAAATTCGAGTGAGGAGGTTCGCAGGAGTTTTGATGAGATGTTACGTGGTGTGAGGATTAAGGCTCCTGAAGCCAGGATCACCGGTGTTCTGGTTCAGGAGATGATTCCTCAGAGTCTTGAAGTCATAGTAGGAGCTACTAGAGACCCTACTTTCGGTCCCGTGCTCTTGTTCGGTCTTGGCGGTATATTTGTGGAGGTTCTGAAAGACGTGAGCTTCAGGATAACTCCCTTAACCAGGTATGACGCTGAAACGATGCTCACAGAAATCAAAGCTGCTAAAATACTGGACGGCTACAGAGGAACGCCGCCTAGAGATAAGGAAGCTATAGTAGACATAGTACTAAAGCTAGCTAAGTTCATGGAGGATCATGAGTCAGTTACGGACGTGGATCTCAACCCAGTAATGGTTTTCGAGGTAGGTAAGGGAGCTAGGGTAGCGGACGCTAGAATACTGATAAGGTAATCTTAATTGAGTAACGTAGAGGAATTAATTAAGAAGATAGATGAGTTAAGAGAAGAGATAAAGACTCTCAAGAATCAGAGATTCGATTTAATAAACAGGGTTGAGGGATTAAGAGGGGAGAGAGAAAAACTCAGGGAAGAACTAACTAGTGTCAAGAATAAGCTGGAGAATATTTGGGGGCTGAAAAATAAACTCAGTGAGGAGAGGAATAAGCTAATCTCTCAGAGGAGGGAGGTTCTGAGCAAGCTCAGAGACTTGAGAGGTAAGTTAGTCAGTATTAAGGAAAACATAAATAGTTTTAAGAACCACGCACCATCATCAATAACCAGGATTAAGCAAGAGATTGAGAGGCTTGAGTGGAAGATAATAACTGAGTCACTACCTATAGATGTGGAGAGCAAGATTGTTAGGGAGATAGCTAGGCTGGAGGAGGAGTTAGAGAAAGCTATTGAGGGTAGGAAATTAATGGAGGAGTATAAGGAAGTGAGAGCAGAACATCAGAGCTTAAGAATAGTGTTAGAAGACCTTAATAACAAAATAAATGAATTAACGGAGAAGATCGCTGTTTTGAGGGATAGGGAACTTAAGCTTAAGGAAGAACGTAATTCCTTGAGAGGGAGGCTTGAAGAGTTATCGAGGGAATTAACAGATATAAGGCTCAGAATAGACCAACTAAGCGTGTCCATCAACTCTAAGGTTGAGGAACTACGAGTTCTTCAGGAAGAGCTAAAGACTCTCAAGACTTCCTTAGCGAAGAATAGGGGGAAGGAGATCCTAGGTAGGAAGAAGGAAGAGGTAGAGAAGAAGATGAAGGAAACTAAGAGACTAACTCTGGAGGACCTGAAAATATATTATGGAGAGATAGAGGAAGACCTTTAAAGCACCCGCATATTAACTTTTAAGGATAAACCTAACAATAAAAACTAGGTGTGATTAGATGGTTAAGGCGTCTCACGGGTACAGGCACAGAACAAGAAAACTACTAAAGAAGAATGTTAGAGAGCGGGGTTCAGTACCTCTTTTGAGTACTGTCCTGAGAGAATATAAGGAGGGCGATAAGGTGTGTGTAGTGCCTAACCCAGCAATACAGGAAGCCTTGCCGCACAGGAGGTACGTAGGTAAGGTTGGTGTTGTGGTGGGTAGGAGGGGGAGAGCCTACTTGGTTGAGATCTACGTAGGTGATAAGAAGAAGACCTTAATAACGTATCCCGAACATTTAAGACCTGTTAGTGCGTGAGATAAATGAAGATAATATCTTCCCGGAATATCTCTTACGCTGAAATGCTGAAGATGATTGAAGACTTGGTTGAGAGGGGGGTGGAACTCGAGAGTATAGAGCTTCGGGTTCTAGATTACCTTCGCAGATTTAATAAGTGTAAGCGAGGTGATGAGTTAGTTAAGGAACTTGAGAAGAAAGGCTTCAGTGAGGTAACAGCTGTGATGATAGCTAACATATCCCCGAAAGACGTAGAAACTCTTAAAATTCTTTTGAGTTTTGAGAGTAAGAATTATGGTGAGGAATTTCTTAGTGAGGTACTCCAGATAATCAATGAGTACTGCGGTAAGTAAGATTCTTGAGGAGGTATCACTCGTGGGATTTAGGGCACCGACTAGCGGGGATAAGAGAGTTTCCCGTGAAGACTTCGCCGTAGTTCTAGATTTTATGCAGAGTGGTAATCCGTTAGATCAGCATCACCCGTCACACAAGAATAAACCTCTTGCTCAAGCACTGGGAACCACTTACTTCACCCTGCTGGAATTCCATCCTAAGCCGGGTGTCACTGTCGCTCAGGGGGAGAAGGTGTGTGTTAGTTTTCGATTCCGTGAGTTAAGAGACAAGGTTGGGTACGTGTGGGGTGAGCCAGTACGTTATGATGACTTAACAGCCGTAGCTAAGTCTTACCTCCCTGAAGCGATCAGGACTGTAGTAGTGGATTTAGAGAAGGTGTTCGTGACTTTCTTCAACATCGCCGCGCCAGTAACTATAAAGTTGCATTCGCTTGAGTTAATACCTGGCATCGGTAAGAAGACTATGTGGACGATCCTTGAAGAGAGGAAGAAGCCTTTCGAGTCTTTTCGCGATATCCAAACCAGGGTCAAGATACTGGATCCTGTGGGTTTAGTGTCTGAGAGGATTTTGAAGGAGATTAAGGGTGAGGAGAAAATATACCTGTTTCTCGATCCTCCCTCGGAGGTTAGGGACGCTATCGTTCTCGGGTACCTGCACAGGATATATTCTATGCTAGGTTACGAGTAATCGGGTAAGGAATTCTTCAGTCCTGCGCGGGTAAATCATCTCTCATACCTTTCGAGCTTCATCATTTTGCTGTCCAGACTCCACGATTGAGTGGCTGCTGAGATCTTCAGTAATTCAGTGACTCACGAGTTTATAAGTATTGTTTGAGGGGTGGAGAACTGATCTGCTAATGCGTATTTAAAGGGTTCAAGATTCTTAAGTCATTGGAGGGTGCTCTGGCTTGAGTAGGTTTGTTGTCGGTATTACTGGGAGTAGCGGGATTATTTATGGTTTGAGGCTTGTGGAGGTCTTGAGTTCTTCTGGTCACGAGGTTCACGTTGTCTTGAGTGATGAAGCTAAGCTAGTATCCGCTGACGAGTGTCTTAGTGAGGCTGAGCTGATTTCTTTGCTGAGAAGAATCGCGTCGAGTGTGTACGGCGAGTACGATTTTACCGCGCCCGTAGCTTCTTCATCCTACCTTGTTGACGGGACTGTAGTGATTCCCTGCACTCTCAAGACGCTTGGTGAGATAGCTAACTCAATACCGTCAACGCTAATCAGTAGGGCGGCTCTCAACTCGCTTAGGCTGAGACGATCGCTGGTTGTTGTGGTGCGTGAAACCCCGCTATCAACGCTGGATTTGATTAACATGCTTAAAGTATCGTTAAGTGGTGGTGTAGTAATGCCTGCTTCACCGGCTTTCTACACGAAGCCTCAATCTATTCAGGACTTGGTTGACTTCATTGTTGGTAAGGTTCTTGACGTGCTTGGTTTGGAGAATAACCTCTACAGGAGGTGGGAGGGGCTTAAACCTACTCAAGAAACAAGTCTTTGCGCCCGCTTTTACGAGCTAGTAGATTCTTAAGTTTCTCATCCATTTTTGCTTCATCTAACTCCTTAATGAATTCCTTCTCCCCCTCCCTGAACTTGACTGCGAACGCGCACTTACCGTCAGGCAGTAACGCTTTCCTCTCGCAGTAAGCGAATTGGCACCTATACCCTAAGCACGTGTCGCCTATCCACCTACACATAGCTGCCTTCTGCACGTGACCCTTGACCACTCTATTCACTATCACTAACGCGTTCTTAGAACACCTGAAAAAAGGACATAAGGTGTTGCACTTATCACCTAAAGGCAGGGGTTTCTCCTCCTTCGTGAGTTTTCGTTCCTCGTAGGTTTTTTCAGGTGTTTCTGGTTTCTTAACCCAACTACGTCTTTCTTCGTGAGGTACTCGGTGCTTGTCTGGGTAACTCAACGAACTCACCGGCTACTCTCGCTACCCCATATAATCTAGGGTTTAAACCATTTTAAAGCTACATAGGTAATGAGTCCTGACTGGTGGGTTATGGCTAGTATTAAGTCTTTCTTCACGCTGTGTGATAGTCTCCCCCAACTAATCAGGTCTCCAGGCTCTATTAGTTGTCCGTACTTAAGTACTTTCACTAGGTATGGAGCGTGTTCTAACCCGGGTCTCTTCTTGTATAGAGCGAAGTCAGTCCCGTACTTGAGTGCTGACCTAATAGTGAAGCCGAAATCTTTGAATTCTCTGTAGCTCCTGTATAGCTCATCAAACTCTGGTATGTGGCTGCTGCACACGGTCTTGAGTTCCTCGAGACTTAATTCCTTGTTGTTCCTAAAGATTTTGAGTATTCCTTTCTCAGCTAGGTAGTAAGCTTCTATGAGTGATAATTCTAGGGGTTTGTTAGCTTCTTCCGTGCTCTTAGGTTTCTTCACGCCGACAGGCTTGCCGATGAAACTGACGTCAAAAATGCATTTGGCTAGGTCAACATCAAACACTATTGCTTTAGACCCTATTAAGTAGGCGTGCCCGCTTCCGCAGCTCTTAAGTTTCTTATCTGTGGAGTGAGATGAGTCTGAGATCAGACCCCACCTTCTTAAGTATGTCGGCAGTGTCTTCGAGCTTGTCTGCTAGTTCTTTAAGTAGGAGTAGCGCTCCTACGTCTTTGGAGTAGCATTTTATTATTTCTAGTCCTAACTCTCTGTAGATCTCGTCAACGTTGTTTTCTAGGGTGGTTTCCTTCTGGTAGAGTTCCTTAACAGCTTTGTAGTTTCTTAATTTGTTTAGCATGTCTATCACTATAGACATCATCTCCGTGATTCTCCTGATTACGGAGTCTAGGTACACGTACATGTTATCAGGCATTTTCTCGAATCCTTTAGTAGCTAGGAGTAGGGCTCTGTTCGCGGCGGCTTCCCCGTGTTCAGACGACCTAATAATATTCTGTACGATACCGACGTACAGGTTCTCCATGGGTAGTGCGGGTGATACTCTGACAACATACTCGAACAGGTTTGTGGCTCCTTCCTCTATCTCGTCTTTTATTAGGCGTATTCTGCCGTATATTTTCTCGACGCCTGCTTTGTTTAGGTCGTCTAGTTCCTTAAGAAGGCTTTGGAGTTCTTTGAAGAGGTCTATGGATTTCCTGATTAGAGCTATTAGTTGTTCAGATATAGCTGACTCAGCTATGCTTTCTCTCTCACCACGCTCACGAATCTCGTCGAGTCTTATGCTTTCTTCAGTCAAGTTCTCACCAGCTGTATTACTACTTAATAATTCATAGACTAGAATAAATACCTTTAGGTTGTGGGTAGTGTTTTCAGGATTCTTGAGGCTGTGTTGCTTAAGTCCTTGATTTTCGTTAACTCGCTGTCTATGAAGTCTGCTTCCTCACGCATGCCGTTGTTGAGTAGGTGTGTTTTAAGGTCTGTTAGTATGTCTTCCTCGTCATTTGTTAGCACCATCGTGATGTAGGTGATGAGTGTTTTCATGTGGTCTAGGAATTCTCTGCGTATGTTGGGTGACTCACATAACTCAATGCTTTTCTTCAGGTTATTCCTAGTCTTGCTGACCTTGATTATGTAATTCCTCACCACGTCGTAGGAGATCCTGCCGTTGAGGAAATCCTCGGTTAAGCTCCTCAGTCTAGCTAGTTCTTCATTCCTCTTTAAAGTGTAGTCTTCCAGCTTCCTGAATATGATTGAGTCTTCCATTAAGTAGACCTCACGGTAGCCATGGAGTTATCGGAAACCCCGCTCCTCCGCATGAATTCCTCGTTAACCCAGACCTCACTTTCTGGGACGTCATCAGAAACGAGAACACTCAACCCAAACCTCTTACCGGAAACAGATAACTGAATCTTCTCCTTAACACCCAACTCACTAACCAGCTTACTAGAAACATAAACAGAACCCTCAGGAACACCCACCCTCAACCTAACCCTAACCCTCCTCTCAGAAACCCTCCTCACACCCCTCCCAAGCACCTCACTAGCAGGAGGTATCACAGCCACCAACTGCTTAACATCCCTCTTCCGAGAAGACTGAGAACCACCACCCTCACTACTCAGCACACACCACCACAAAAATAACAACCTAACACATAATAAATACAGACCACACCAAACAAACCAAAAACACAAACACCCAACCACCCACTCTCCCAATTCATTCTTGTTTGATACACAGCATATGACATTATGTCACTGGGTGTGGGCTATCACTTTCAATTCATTCTTGTTTGATACTTTACTACACGGGAAGTAAGCGGCAAGCCTTAACCAACTACTTTCAATTCATTCTTGTTTGATACAATAATCTTGGCAGAGAGGAAACCGTCTACGGATGCGCCTTTCAATTCATTCTTGTTTGATACACGCCATGTGCGTGCCCTTACTAGCTTAACGACTACGAGCTTTCAATTCATTCTTGTTTGATACTACATGATCCTTGACAGGCATGACTGGTATGTGTTAACGTCCTTTCAATTCATTCTTGTTTGATACTCTGCGTGACCCACACGTGCCCCCCGCAGAAAGTGGAGTTCACTTTCAATTCATTCTTGTTTGATACATATTATACTCAGAGTTAGTCCTACTAAGGCAAGTTGAACTTTCAATTCATTCTTGTTTGATACAGGAGGTATGACTATGGGTTTATGGTGAATGTCTGTTTCAACTTTCAATTCATTCTTGTTTGATACACGTCTGCGTGAACAGGTTGGTGACGGTCGTGTTTGCTCTTTCAATTCATTCTTGTTTGATACCTGGAGTGACCTAAGGAACGGAAAGATACCACAGTTAGTGGTCTTTCAATTCATTCTTGTTTGATACCGTTTTGTGCGTGATTTTTGTGCGTGTTTTCTCCTCTAATTATTACTTCCTACGCGTAGTTATTTAAATTTTACATTAGGAGTTTTGTTGGGAGGGGTGTTCTACGCGTGGTTACTCCTGATGGTGTTTTTTAGGTTTTTTGTTTGTGTTTTGTTGGTGGTTGTTTTGTTGGTGGTTAGGTTTGTGTTGAGGGCTGTGTCTGGTGGTGGGTTGCCTTGGTTTGTTGGTCATGAGTGTAGGGCTGGTTTTATTGGTTTGGTTTCGAGGCTTGATTCTGGTTTTGGTTCGGTTCTTCATGATGGGGTTGAGGTTGGTGGTAGGAGGAGGGCTGTTTTCTCGCTTAAGCCTCTGGTGTTTGATTCTGGGTATGAGGTTGTTTTTCCTGGTGGGTCTTGTTCTAGGTTTTTGGTTGATGGTAATGTTGTTTTTGAGCCTGGTGCTCGGGGTTCGATGAGTGTTGTTTTTCTTGTGGGGGATTCGGGTGTTAGGTTTCTGCAGGTGTTGCTTTCGAGTGTTGGTGAGTTGAGGTTTAGTGTTAAGGGGTATGAGTTCGTGATTGAGAGGGTGGGGTTTGAGCTTGTTGACCCCGCCAGCGTCGTTAGGTCTGGCGAGCTTCTGGATGAGGTAGATATTGAGTTCTTAACACCAACCTACTTCAACCCGATGCAGGGGGACGCTAAGTATAAGGTGCTGTACCCAGACACCACACTCATGCTGGCCTCACTCATATCAACATCACACCAACTAACAAACATCAACTACCCGAAACCAGAAGAACTAGCTAAATACGTATACATCAGCGGACTAGACATCAAAACACCACACATAGAGAAAACAGAACACGAAACACCAACAGGATTCGTCGGATGGGCCAAACTAAGAATAAGAGAAGAAGCAAACGAAGAAACAAGAAAAACAATAACAGGACTACTAAAACTAGGCGAAATAACAAACATAGGAGGCAACAGAAGCGGCGGGTACGGAGTAATAAAAATAAAGAAACCCACAAAAACTAAAACAACAAATTCAGAATAAATAAAGCAAACACACACCACACACCCTCAGAACCCCTCCCCAATCAAACCCCTCTCACAATCATACACATAATCCCTTAATCAACCACACAAAATAACAAAGAGAACTAATATAAAACCAATAATTAGGAGTAGCTACGCGTGGGGTACCTCTTCCGACAGAACTCCTAATGTAAGACTTAAATAACTACGCGTAGGAAGTAATAATTAGAGGAAAAAACACACAAAACAGTATAGAATGAATTGAAAGCATAAGTAACTTAACACTGTTGGGTTTATATACACACATAGTATCAAACAAGAATGAATTGAAAGAAGGTAGTGAAGTAGATGATGTGTACGAGTCGAGTATCGTATCATGTACACATAAACCTCATAAGTTTAACCCGAAAGCCGACCTAAGATTCTGGGGTATTTCAAGTCCTTATAGGTATCCTATTGACTCTAGGGTTTTCATACTCCTACCTTGCCATTTCAAGTCCTTATAGGTATTCTACTGACGTGTGTTTTTTCCTAGTTTGCGTAGAGCGAATACCTGTTTCAAGTCCTTATAGGTATTCTACTGACTTTGGCATGCTTTGAGGCTAAATAAGTCATGTCATGTTTCAAGTCCTTATAGGTATTCTACTGACGGGGGCAAGACTGAAGGCTGGATTGTTCTGGGTACCGTTTCAAGTCCTTATAGGTATTCTACTGACGTAACCTATACTCTGGGTTTTGTGTTAGGTGTTTCGCGTTTCAAGTCCTTATAGGTATTCTACTGACAATACCCTCCGCACCTTACGTCACGCCCGCCCCGAGTTTCAAGTCCTTATAGGTATTCTACTGACTTTTGAGACAGAGAAAGTTTACACGCTGAGTTTGCTGTTTCAAGTCCTTATAGGTATTCTACTGACCTAAGCATAATAAACACACCAACCGTTGTCCCAATGTTTCAAGTCCTTATAGGTATTCTACTGACTCTCTATACTTGGCTCAGGCTCTTGAACACATTTATGAGTTTCAAGTCCTTATAGGTATTCTACTGACGTCTTATACGTAGTTAACTCACGTTCTTGAAAACGCGTTTCAAGTCCTTATAGGTATTCTACTGACAGGTTTTACAGCATCCAGTGCCCAAAGAGTGGTTAAAGTTTCAAGTCCTTATAGGTATTCTACTGACCAGACTCGCTAACCGGCTTCTCGGGTTGTAGGCGAAGGTTTCAAGTCCTTATAGGTATTCTACTGACGCCACCATCACCGCACACACCACCACTGAAGGACTGTTTCAAGTCCTTATAGGTATTCTACTGACGCACGTCCCACATCCTTAGGATCGTGATCCACGCGGGTTTCAAGTCCTTATAGGTATTCTACTGACGTGTTACTGTCTTCTATGTAAGCCCTCACTGCAGTATGTTTCAAGTCCTTATAGGTATTCTACTGACGGTTGCGATGGTGGGGTTGTGCGTGGTTTGCACCA
>CALIBI010000063.1 GCA_938045815.1 uncultured Sulfolobales archaeon
AATCCTAGCTACGGCAACCTCAATAATTTCTGCTGCCGTATTAGCTCTCACGCTGGTAATAATTACTCGAAGTAAGTCAAGCAAGAAAATCACTACACCTCTTCTCGAGAACAAGTACAGAGACTTAATAATTTCCGGTGATTTAAAGCAGATCAAGCAAGTAGTTGCTGTAATTCGTGTTCGGAGTTTCACAGACCTGGTTAAGGTAGCTACTATGAGAAGAAAACCTATAGTAAGGTTTAGTGATAGTAAGACTAAGTTCGCTATAGTAGAGGAGGATGTAATATATCTGTATGAGGAAGAGCTTGAGAAATAAAAATAGTTGTGAAAATTAATTAAATCATTATGTCGTACCGTAACTCTAGATTTCTTAGAACGTTAGTTACTCTAATGCTTAGGTCCTTCGAATCTTCGCGTTCGTTATATACGTAGAATCTTAAGGAGTTATTAATATTCTTGATATCGATATTGTTAAGTATTTCTAGTAGCTTATCGTAGTGTCTTGATGGAACCACACATAATAATTCCTCGTTATCCATTATTGAGTCGACGTAATTAAGCATTATATCAGCTGCAGCTTCTTTAATTGTTGAGTCGTTGTTAATTATTATCACACGTAATCTCTTTTTATTACTTAATTCATATGTTTTATTGATTCGTTTCTTCGAATACTCGTCTTTAATGAGTTCTGAGAGCTTCTTAGCGTGACTACTCATAATCTCATCTCTGATTTTTCTAAGCCTATAAAGGAATTCTCTTCCCTTAGTAGTGAGTAAGTAAAATCTCTTCTCATCAATACGCGCCTCAGAAACTAGGTGATTCCTCAACAAAAACTCCAAGTATTTCTCTAAAGATCTTGAATTCAGGTTTGAAGCATAAAGTATCCTTGTTTTTAGGGACTTACCCTTATTCTCTATATGATTAAGGATCCGGTAAATTATCTCATAAGAGATCATGCCCTCTTCATCTTCATCAGTAGACATATCAAACCACTACCGATATACAGTTACAAAACTTATAAATACTATGTATTTACAATACTTAATGTTCGAGAATCCAGAAATTAATTTTTGTTATACTAACTTATAGTCTGAATTAATTTAACTAATTGTCTTTTAAACTAATTGATTAACTTTCAAAACTTACGAAATATAATCCCAATTTCTTCAGTGTTTAGAAAATCAGTTTAGTTTACCTAATCAATGTTGCGATCTACGAATCTAAAGAATTAAGAGCTAATCACGTTTCATTACTATGAGTACGTCTCTTAAGATAGACTGTTTCTTAGTGTTGTTTCTAGAAAGATTCGCAAGTTTTGTTTTAGGTGATGGTGGAGACAGTATTCTGAGTCGTTCAGAAAATAATCTTTCTTTCGTGAGTGTAGGTCTCGTGCTGTTAGGTTTTCAATAACCAGCAAGTTCGTGGAAATGAATCAATGCGAGTATTAAGTTACGATAAATTACTATATGGTGCTACAGTCATGACGGCTGACAAATAAGCTAGGATTACTGAACATCGTTACATCGTTATTATTATTCCTATATGTGTTGAACGTATTGCGTACATGCTGGCTACGGAGAGTGTTGTGTTGTTGATGAGAGCTATTCTTAATACTGCTTGTCTAAGTGTTAAGCTTCTAGTTATTTTCGTTAAGGCGCGTAGCAGTTTATATTTCCTTAATTTCCTGTAGCTCATAAATTTACTTACTTCCTGCATACCTGACTTAGTTGGTGAGTATGTTGTATCACTAACTACAGACTTCTTTAGTAACCCAAAACCTCCTCCTCTTTTACAGGAGAAATCCAGGTGCTCGGAGAGTATTTGTTCGGAAGTTTTAAGGATTTGCGAGCCTCCTCATATCTAAATATTGTCGCCTTAACCATAACTAACGGAGGGCTTAAGCACTCCTCAACCTACTACTCAGCAATCTTCTTAATGTTGGGGGTTTAGGCAGTCTTAATCTTGGTAGTGAATCTGCTTCAACCTGTGGCTGAGATGATATTACGGCCTACGATACCGTTAACTTATCCGTGTTTAGGTCTCTTAGAAACTTCCAAGCAGAAGCTTGTCTTTGATCAAGCAGAGAATAAATTAGTTCTAGTTAGGTCTAGATTAGGTGGTGTGGTTTAGGAGTTAAGGTGTTTAGGGAGTTAGGGTACGTGGTAATTGAGGGGGTTCTCACAGAAGTATACCCTGTTCTAGAGAAGATAGCTGGGGAGTTAGGTTTAACTGAAGATATTGAAGATACTTTAAGAATCCTGAGAAATTTCGACGCTCACTACAGCTCCCTAAGGAGAAAATTCAAGGAATACATAACACCACGCAAAAACGAGAGAGACTTGCTGTTAGGGAAAGTTATTGTGGATAAGATTAAATTGAGGGTAGAGAATAATCAGAAAATAGTTGCTGTCGTGTTTGATAAGAGAGTGAATCCAGAACGTATACTCAGATTAGTAGGTTGAAGGAGTATAAACTCACTTCTTACTCTTTCTCGAGGTTTTTGTTTTCTGTTCTTTTTCCTTCTCTCTTGTCAGGAGGTTTTCTCTTAGCTTCTTTATATTATCCACTACCTCACTTATCGCGTCAGGATTGTCTAGCGCTTTCAGAAGTAGTTCTTCAATACTTACCATAGTTTCTAGAGAGTTTATGCTAAACGAGATCCTAGGTACCTCAACTTCCTCAGCACCCCAGCTAATCTCTTCCTCAGTAGTTTCTAGGTCAATCATTTTCTCGAAGCTTTCCTCTTCTGTTTCTTCCTCTTCTGTTCTTTTCTCCTCTTCTGACATTCTAACACCTTAGAAAAGATACTTGTGGGTATTTAAAAAACTGATGCTTATTCTCCCCTACTTATCAAAGAAGTTGAGTTTAAATATTTGGTGTTAGTGAGTAGGATGCGGGAGGACGTGGTAAGTCTGCTGAACGTAGAGGTTGTTGAGGTAGCTAGGAAGGTAGGTTTAGCAGAGTTGACTCCTATTCAGGAAAAAGCTATTCCAGCTGTTTTATCGGGGTCTCACGTACTTATTGTGGCGCCAACAGGTAGCGGCAAAACAGAGGCAGCCATGTTGCCGATACTAAGCATGATGTGTGTGAGGAGGGATGAGATCTCCCCTATAGCAGTTATTTACGTGACTCCACTAAGAGCTCTCAATAGGGATATGTTGCGTAGGTTAGGCAGCTTAGGCGAGATGCTGAGGTTTAAAGTAGCTGTTAGGCACGGCGACACACCGAGCACTGCTAAGAAACTCATGAGTCTCTCACCACCCCACATCTTAATAACTACTCCTGAGACCTTGGCTTACGTCCTGGTGAACAGAGACCTGAGGAATTACCTAAAGAATGTTAGGTGGGTAGTGATAGATGAGTTTCACGAACTAGTCAACAGTAAGAGAGGAACTCACTTACTAGCTGATCTAGAAAGACTTGAGAGAATTGCAGGCAGATATCAGCGTATAGCTCTCTCAGCCAGTATAGGCGACCTAAACAAAATAAAGAGTGTTTTAGCTCCGGGCAGG
>CALIBI010000064.1 GCA_938045815.1 uncultured Sulfolobales archaeon
CGACCGTAGTGCGGGAAGCTACTCACTGGAGTTATTTTGCTGCCGTCATCACCTATGATTAGTATTCTCTTATTGTACTCAGTCCTTCTGTGGAACCCCATCTGACCTGGTTGAGGAACCGGGCTTATTGCGCCGAACGCGGGACTCCTAGCACCAATCCTCCTATGACCCTTCCTATGCTTATGCCATTTAGGCAGTTCCCTGACACCAAACCTCTTAATCACTCCCTGAAAACCCTTCCCCTTAGTAACCCCAATAACGTCTATGAACTGCCCAGCACTAAAAACATCAGAAACTCTCAACGGCTTACCAAGAATCCCCACAGCGTACTCTACCTGAGTCTTCAGGTCCCCGCCACCTAACTTAACCTCAATCAAGTCAGGGACTTTCTTGCTGAGACCTCCAGTCAGCTTAGGCTGCGAAGCCATTATGAGGGACACCCTAGCAATACTTTCTCTCACAGAATCAAGCTTCTTGAGAGCCTCCTCAGGAGCCTCCGTAGCTACGGAGAGAGTCTTAATCCTCCTATGAATCTCTAACTCCTCAGGAGGTCTCGTCCAGACCTCAGACAAGGTCCTTAAGCCTGCTACGGTAGCCTCATAAAACCTAGCGGCGAGAGGTATCATCGGAGGCGTCTCAACAACAGTTACCGGGACGAAAATCTCCTGCCCGTAAGTCGGTCTTCCCGGATGATCATCCACTAATACCACGTGAGTCATCCCAACCTTATAACCCAAGAAAGCAAGTGGTTTAGGACTTCCTAATGATACCTCAGGCCACGTTCTCACAGACGGTACAAACTCAGCAGCTCTTTTCCTAGGTCTGACACCTAGAGAGCCTCTCCGCGGAGCGCTCCACTTCCTCCTAGCCATCAGCTACACCCAACCTTCTATGATCCTAAATGTTTTGGTGATAAGTGCTTAAATACTTTTTACTACAGTTACTCGTAACTAAGACCCACTCCTTGAAGTCAAGCAAGCTCACCTGCTAGTATCCCAGTATTTTCTAGTCCTCACGTAGTTTCTCTCGAGCTCATAAAGCGTTAAGTAGAACTCCTCCTCACTACTAGAACTCAGAGCCTTCACAGCGTTGTGAGGACCTACCCCCCTAGCAGCTAGAGCAATCACAGCTCTCTTACCAAAACCTAACACGAGTCTAGCGGAAGCTACTAACTCCTCATACTTCCTCTTCTCTTCCTCAGTAACCAGAAACTCATACTTAGTACCGTACCTAATGACCTTCCTCACTAAATTACTTAGATCTTCACCACCGAAATACACCCCAATCACCGAGTAACCACACTTACTGCAACTCACTCTCTCAGGCAGATTCTTTACTACGTCACGCCAGCTATTACCGCACTTAAGACAGTAGAGTTTCACTTCCTTCTCTAGTAGTCTCTTCTTGAGTAACTCAATCACCACGCTCCTAGGAAGCCTCTCTACTTCTACCCTACCATAACCTCCAGCAACCTTGAGTCCTTCCAACGCTATCGGGGACAGCTCACCAACCACTAATACCTTCTTAGCTAAGTAACCAGACCTAGATCTTCTGAAGAAATCCTCAAGAACTTCTAAGTCAACGTAACGAGTTAAGATCTCGTTAAGCACCTCCTTACTGACGATTTCGTGACTCATATACCTACTAACCAGCGTTCTAACAACTTGAGACGGCGCGTCCTCAGGCATTATACCAAGCCTTACGAGAACCCTCCTAGCCACGTACTCAGCCAGAGTTGACTTAAGTAGTGACTCCCTCAACTGATTAACTATCTCTTCGTCAGATAAATCATTCAATATCCTCTCTAGGAGGGTTGTCACAAGAGATTCTTTGATGGTGCCTGGAAGAAGCACGTAGACTCTGTATGGGTCGGATTTTATTACTGGCTTCACACCAAGCGCTCTACTTAAGTAGTGAGACGTGATGTAAGCAAGACCTAAATTACCTCGACTACCTAAGCAAGAATGAATAACTACGAGGACATTATCACTCCGACTAACCTCAATAAGCACTTCCTTCTCGGTGGGTAGAGGGTAACCCTTACTTACGTGATTCCTCAACACATCACGTAAGTAATCAAGAACATTAGTGTTGTCAGTGAATCTCAGGTAGTTACTCAAGTCACTTCCTGAAGCAATCATGCGTCTGAGAGCGCAGACTTCCCTAGCTACCTTGAAATCAACAGGTATGTTCTCGCCAGACCAAGCAGGGATCAGCTCCTCCTCACCGCTACTCAGCTCCACGAAAACCTTCTTAGTCTCGTCATCGACGCTGAGGACTCTCCAGACCCTGCCTGACAAAACTACGTTAGAGTCTTCGCTAACAGACAACTTCACAAACTCCTCGTCAAGTCCCCCTATATGACCACCCGTCACAACATCAATCACGTCATACTGCGAGGACTCAACAATCATAGTTGTTTTTAGGTAGTAGATTCTGCCCTTACTAGTCGCGATGTAAGTGTTGTCGGGCTGCTTCCTCAGATATTTTAGATCCGTTAGTAAGTCTATGACTTTCTGAAGGTCTTCTTCCGGTAGTTCCGCGTACGGGTAGCTCCTCCTAAGAATCTTGAGTGCTTCGTCAGGAGTGAAGCTTCCCTCAAGACCTAAGCCAACCAGCAAGTGAGCTAGGACGTCAAGAGACCCTTTAAAAACGTTTGGTTTTTCTAGGTCGTAGCTCGAGGTTCTTCTGGCAATAACTAGTGATTCTGCTACGTCATCTAAGTTATTGTTAGTTACTACGTGCCCTACAGCTTTCAACCACAACTTATGTGATGATCTACCCACCCTCTGAAGCAACTTCACGGCTTGCTTAGGAGACGACACCTGAATAACTGCGTCCACGTAACCTACATCGATCCCTAACTCCAAGCTAGAAGTAGAAACAACAGCTTTCAGTAAGCCTTCCTTAAGCTCTTTCTCCACCTTCTCCCTAACCTTCTTAGATAGTGAGCCGTGATGCACCTCAACCGAGAACCCGTGCTTATTGAGCACCGTTCCAAGCCACTCAGCCTCATCTCTAGTATTAGTGAATATTATGAGGTTCCTGAACCTCGACAGTAATTCTGAAACCTTACCGAATACAGTGTTTCTTGATTCGCTACCCACCGGGGAATCAGGCGAAACAGTAACTACCTTAATCTCAGACTCTCTAGATGTAGGTATTGATACATCAATCACTAGCCTGCCCGGAGCTAAAACACTCTTTATTTTGTTTAGGTCGCCTATACTGGCTGAGAGAGCTATACGCTGATATCTGCCTGCAATTCTCTCAAGTCTTTCTAGATCAGCTAGTAAGTGAGTTCCTCTCTTACTGTTGACTAG
>CALIBI010000065.1 GCA_938045815.1 uncultured Sulfolobales archaeon
CAAGAAACCTAAACTACTAGTTGCTGACGAGCCGTTCTCAAACCTTGACGAGATCACTACCTCGAAGATAGTGAGCTTATTCAAGACTCTAGTTTTAGAGACTGGATCCGCAATACTAATAACTACTACGGATCTAAACACGGACTACGGTATAGGGACTAGTAAGTTTCTAGTAGGTGGTAAGCTTATTTAGAACGTGGGGAAGTAGTGGTTGAGACATAGCTAGATACGATTTTTAAAGGTTATTTCGAATAAATAGTATGAGGTGTAACTTTGAGAAAAGTCTTACCTCCTAAATTTATGTCTATACTTGTGATTCTCTTACTACTAGCTCCGGCAACAGTTCTAGTAATCGCGCCTACCACGGCTTCAAGCACAAGTAGTCTAGGTTCTTCAAGCGAGTTAGCTTATGTTAGTCCAACACTATATGATAGTGATTTCTGGAGATATGGTGCTTACGTTGAGGACTCAGCATTCCTGTCTTTCGAGAATCCTGCAGAGGGGGATGTAGTGTTTAGCGTCGTTAATAATGATGTTGAGGTAGGTAGAGTTATGATAGTTCTTGATAAGGCCGTGGCACCCACAAGCTTAAGAGGTAAGGTAAAGGGTTTGTTAGGGGTTTTCCCCACACACACCTACAACGTAGTATTTGCTTTAATATCGAGAAGTGATTTAAGCGGTCTCGCCAGCACTAAGGGGGTTTTAGCAATACTGCCTGACGTGAGGATTGACGCACTCATAAACAAAGAAATGGAGTTCCTCAGGAATACTGAGGAAACTATTCAAGAAATGAATAGTGCTTACCAAGCTACTGAGGAGGGTAGCTACCACTACACTCTCAACATAACTAGGTCTATTGATGTGTGGTTGAACTACAGCATTATGGGTGAGAACGTAAAGTTAGCCATAATTGATACGGGAGTTGATTACGGGTCGCCAGGACTGGGGCTAGACGCGATAGCTAGGGATGAGTATGGGTACCCACTAATACTTGATGCTAGCAGTCTCGGGTTAGTGCTAACACCTGTTGAAGCGGTAGATACTGGGGACGGCTACATATACGTGAATCCAGACCAGCTATACGTGTTCCAGCCACCATACTACGTGTTTAAGTGGACTAACCAACTGTACGTCAGGATTACTGGTTGCAGATCTTACACTGGCTGGGTCCCGTTCCCAGGAGATAATAAATGGTATGTTGGAAACATATCTAGGTATGGTACCGTCAAGTTTGGTTTGTTATTCCAGTACATGACTGCGAGTGTTGGTACCACGTCAACAACGATCTGGTACACTATTCCGGTGATAGTGGTTGATGGTAATGGTGATGGTTCTTACGACACACTATACGTCGACACATCTACAGCGCTCTACTTACTACGACTAGCGCTATCCCCATCACCTTGTAGTGTCACGATACCTGGTGCTCCAACAACGCCTGATTTCTCGTTTGCTGATGAGGAACCAATATATTACGGTAATGAAGTTATTGCTAGAGATCTAAATAGTGACGGAGTAACTGATTATTCTGTTGGGACTCTAGCTGGGTATGTGTATGACGCGGCTTTCGCGATATTGCTTGAGAAGATTGATTGGTTAGATGAGAATATACCTACTCTACCCCCATTATACGGTTACCGAACCACAGCTATCGTGGATCTTCGTGATGTATGGGAGTATGAGCCGGTAGCGATGGTGTGGCCAGGCCTAGATCCTTACGGAGACTACGTTGTTATAGAGTATGATTATCATAGTCACGGTACTTTCTGCGCCAGCACGGCAGCCGGTAGAGACTACTACGCTAATACGGGATATGGTATCAGGAGTATTGCTGGTCAAGCACCGAAGACGAAGATAGCGGCCGCACCTGCTCTATACTACGGTACCGTGGCTATCTCAATATACTTCTTCAGTGGGTTTGACCTTATTACGCCTTACGGTGATGGTTCTGTTTATATCTGGCCAACACTGCTCACTAACCCGTGGATAGCTTTTGAGGGCTGGGACTGGAGTTGGGGTTATGTTGGGGAGCATCAGGTAGACATAACTAGCAACTCATACGGTATTAGTGGGTGGGCTCTCTGGGGCTGGGCTTCAGGCATGGATCCATCAAGCGCTATATTTGATTACACCACCATAAAGTCCGGGACTACGCACTTTGTCGCTGTAGGTAATGGCGGTCCTGGATGGGGTACTATAGCATCGCCTGCTTCCTCAACGCTAGCTATTGGTGTGGGCGCTGCTACGGAGTTTACTTACAGACCGCTCTACGGTTACTACTGGCCTGGTTCCAGCAGGCAGGTCATAGGCTGGAGTAATAGAGGTCCTACAGAATTAGGTGTGGTTAAGCCGGACGTAGTTGCTGTTGGGGCTTTCGCGTGGGGAGTCGGAAGAACTTGGGAAGCGCTTGGTTCAAGAACGTTTAATGGTGGTTTAGTGCACGGTCTATTTAGTGGGACTAGTCAAGCCACCCCGATGGCTGCGGGTGTGGGTGCGTTAGTTGTGTCTGCATACAAGAGTCTCGGGAATTCTAGGATGCCTCCATACTTACTCAAGACCGTGTTGATGAATACTGCTCAGGATATGGGATTTGATGAGCTTTCTCAAGGTGCTGGATTCGTGGACGCGTATAAGGCCGTCACAGCTATCATGGATCCAAGCTTCCCGAGAGTTTACTCACCAAGCATCTTAAGCGACTTAATCTCTGAGATGGGTGGTACTTACGAATCCATTACTTACGGAGGAGTGCTTGAGGGAACTTGGTACGAACCAAAGATATTCATACCCTCCGTTAGATCAGGTCATAGAGTGGTGAGGCAGTTAATCATTGAGGGTACTGGCAACTATAGGGTTTACCCAGTCAGGCTACAGATCACGGACTCTGTAGGACTATGCGATATAGTGTTAGGAGTTATTAACCCAACAATCATAACTTCCTGCAGCGGCGAGAATCTCGTGCTGAATGTTGCTGCAGCAACCCTCTACGGCCACTTAATAATAGATATGGAGACTCTCAAGCAGTACGACTTCTTCGAGATTGAGGTTGTGTTCCCGTTTGAGTATTTCGAGAGCGGTGGTAGGACAGGAGCCTTCAGCGTGAGGATACCGACTACTGTGTTAGAGCTTGCTTACTGGATTGATGTGGGAGGGGATGGTGTCTTCTCTTGGTTCGAGACCGCCAGGATGTCATACGATATAAGGAGAGCTAACGCTGTGAGGATTCAGATAGGTGATTTAGAAGGGCGTATTAAGGAGATAGAGGATTTAGCTAGGGTTTATATGGGTGTCGACCCGACACAACTACCTAGATACCTCGTTGTCAGGATTGGTGTGTCCGGCGCTACCTTCAGAGGTGATCTACCGATTAAAGCTAGAGTCGTAGGGTATAAGTATGTCCCCTGGAGTGACGTCACAGTAATACCTTCAAGATTTAGGAGTTCAGGTACTGTGAGAGCTAACGTCATTGTTAGGGGTCCAGCAAAACCAGGATTCTATAGTGGTTACGTAGTTGTTGAGGAAACTACTCGTGGTCATAAATCCTTAGTGCCTGTCTCCTTCTTCGTACCTATAGAGCTCAGAACACCTTCTAACTACGTGCTAGAACCGTACACCGAGGCAAGACAGTACAGGAACACGTACCTCAGAGGAGCTTTCGACTATACTTGGAGGTATGAGTCAGGTGATTGGAGAGTCTTCAAGGTTTACGTACCGCCAACGTTTAAGAGTTTGTGGGCTTTAGGACTAAGAGTTTCGTGGCCTACACACGACGCCCCGACATACGCTAGCAACATAGACGTCCACCTATACGGTCCCTACACGTACTACATGGTTGAGGAGGAAACAGGAGTTGTGCGTCAATATAGAGTGACTGGTGTTCAGTTAGCTGCTGAACTGAGTAGGGATCCGGCAGGAGGCGGTAGCTACAACCCAACAAGATTCTGGGATTCAGTAGGTCCTGGCGAATCACTAATCATATCACCAATAACATCTACCGGAACCTACAGAGTAGTTATTAGGAATATTCAGTTTAGTGGTAGGAGTTATGAAGAGCCTTTCACTCTCGAATTAATACCGGTAACTCTTAGTGTTAAGTACAGCTATACAGCATCAACTAGAACAGGGTTAGCTGAGGTAACGATAACCGGATTAAGTGAGTTATTCCCTGAAGGAGTTACTGTGGTTGGTGATGGGATTGTCAGACCTTTAGGCGAGACTACATACTACTATATCCCGAGTCTCGAGGAATACGGGATAATCCTAGAAGTTAGCTCGCCGGTAATCAGTGATAATACCTACAAATTCAACGTGACTATGAGTTTCTCGCCTGGTGTGAGTAGGGGTCACTACATCATACCTTTAGACGCTACCATGCCATTACCAGTAACTACTGTGGGTTGGATTAGTGGGGGCGTACCTACAACATACTTCAGCTGGTATGAAGTACCGATATATCTAAGATTTACTCTGAGCTACAACAGGATAATAGGATAACAAAATTTTTAGATAACTTTTTTAATTAAGACTTTTTATACTTTTGCTTCAAGTAATTATTTGTGGTGTGTCTAATGAGTAGTGCAAGATCTCTAGCTATAATCTTGACTCTAGTAGTGTTGCTACCGCAATTAGGTACCTTAGTATATGCTCAGGTATCACCAGAAGTGTATGTGAGTCCTAGTAGCGGGCATGGAATAGATGGAGAACCAATAAATATTAGTGGGTGCTACTTCAGACCTAACTCCCTAATAAGCAAGATAGAATTATATAACACGATTACGGGACAGATATACGAGTTCTTGGTGAATGAACCTACGGACGGGACAGGATGTTTCGGCCCCATAGATTTAAAGAAGTACTTGTCAACCAACATGAGTTATGGTACGTACTACGTGATAGTGTATGAGACACCGATCGAGCAGCCGGAACCTTTAGTTGTTAGTGGTAAGGTAGGCTTTAATGAGTCCATATCATTAGTTGTGGACGCATCAGTTCTCGGAACACCTGCGACCATCACAGCAGAATTCTATGTGGAGGGTTTCTTCGGCTTTAACGGCTATACGTACGCGGAATCCAGCGACGCCAGCAGCACGATGGGGGTCTTATTCACTGGTGAGGACGGAAGAGACTACAGACTTAATGCTTGGAGGGTTGACGTTACTCGAGTAGACAGTCCTATTCTATTCCAGCTAATCGATCTGGAAACGAACACTGTAGTTTTCAGTGAAGAGGTTGTTCCTGAAGAGGTAGACGGTGTGTTCGTATCTACACTTACTTTTGATTTAGGTGATAGATTAAGAGAAGACTTACCTAACAACATGGCATTATTTACCAGTGCTGAAGACTTCATAATGCTTGAGCTGTACTACGGCGGTAGATACGTGGAGTTGCTGTACGCATTACTCAGCATAACGTACTACAACGAGGAAACAGACACTTACTGGGAGTACCTATACGAGTACCCAGGTAATCTACCTGTGGATTTGGAAGCAGGTATTGTGTATGTTGAGGAGTATCTAGGTGTGGACGCTGATATTAATTGGTCCTCAACGTTTGAGTGGGATGCTATAAGTGAGGACACGGCCTTCGTGGTTTACGCGACCTACCTGAGCAGAACTCTATACTTCTTAGAAGATCTGTATGTGGTTACTCCACTCCTCCTTATTGATGAGATGCCTACAGTAGATGGAGAAACATACGATTTCGGAGTATTAGCTGCAGGACAGAAGTTCGTGGTAACTATCTACGGCTCCACACCATACTCACCTGTTAGTGTAACGGCGGACGATACTTTGACTCTATATAGTGGTTTGACAGGGAAAGACGGTAACACAACATTCACTATTCAAGTACCGTACCTAATGCCTGGTGAAGAACACGTAATAACTATTGAGTTCCAGTATAATGATAACTTATATAGAGTCTACATAACCTATACTCAGTACTGGTACGCGTACTACCGGATAATTAATCCTATCACGGGTGAGTACCTACCCGAGAATAAAGCTTCAGCATCCTACCACAACGAAACCCTGATAGCGTATCTCAACGGCGAACCTTTTGATTACTTAGGAGACCTTATTGAAGTATATGCTGAGGGCTTGCCACCAAACGCTGACGTAATCCTTAAATTCGACGGGCACTCAGACTTCAACATATGTTCAGGTAAAGCTGACGAGTACGGTGTGTTGAGCCTGGTTTGCACCGTAGCTTCAGTACCGAGAGATAACTACTACGTTAAGCTCGTAGTGATTGACGGTATGGAAGTAAGCATACCTTGGTTTGACGGCTCGGATTACATCTACGAACCACTAGAGATCTACCCGAAGATACTGGTGCTTAGGGTAGGTTCCGACGAGGTCCCGGTAGTAATTGGTAATAGTGTGGTCAGGGTGGTTGGTACGGGCTTCCCTGCCAACGTCAACGGCTTCCTAGTATTGATTAACGGCACTGACGCACTAGCTTCAGTAAATCTGCACACAGCGATTTGGTGGGGGACTAACGAGCACGGCATACTCATTAACGTCTTAGGAGTTACTCCAGGTCTTACGATACCTATTCTAGAACCTGGAGTCTATGAGTTAAGGCTAGCAGGGAGTAACGTGATGTCAGAACCTGGTTATCTCTTCATAGTGAATGAGTTGAGTGAGGTAGCTACTAAGGAAGACATATATGGTGTCGGAGACAGCATCTTAACACAGTTAGCGAGTATTCAAGGATCTTTAATTAATATTCAGGAAGTACTAGCCTCAATATATTCAGAAATGGCCACCAAGGAAGACCTAACGGTAGCGCTAAACACCATCTTGTCGGAGATAAACTCTTCTAAGACAGAATTGCTAACTACTCTACTAAGTCAACTCTCACTAATTTCTAACAGTATTGATGGTCTCTACGCAAGACTTAGTGAATTGAGTGAGCTTGTCTCAGGAGTTGGAGCAGATCTAGCTAGCGTTAACGAGAACTTAAGTGACAAGATAGACACGCTAGAGAGCAGCATCTCAGAAAAAATAACTCGAGCTAAGGACGAGGTTAAGGCAAACTTTAGTAAAGAGTTAGCAGATGTTGAGGGGAGAGTTGAGGACGCTATAAGCGTAGCTGGCAACGCATACATGTTCAGTTTGTTATCGACTGTGTTCGCTGTCATCGCTTCCGCAATAGCTGCCGTGATACTCGTGCAACTCAGGAGATCTTCAAGGTGAGATTAATTTTTAATTAATTTTAAACTAAAACAAATCTTGTTAACTATTCATTTAATTATTTAATTATTCATCTTGTGTGGTAAGTCTATGGTGAGTACGTTTGGGGAAGCAGCTCATAATTAAGTTCACGTTTAAAGACCTCGTGTGGATCACTTCTCTGGTTGTTCTGCTTGTTGTGTCTCTCTACGTGATTTACGTTGATTACAACACAACCTACACCTGGGTTTACCCACTAGATAAACCTAGACTAGTGAATGATTGGTACCCGAAATCAACAGTGGCTGTCGGGATAGTTGATTTAAGGAGTAACATGACTCTATTAACAGTGTATAAGGGGTTTTCTACGTCAGTAATAATTGATGAGCACCCTTCAGGTTATGCGTTGGTTGTCGCGCGAGGCTATAACCTCTACGTGTTAATCCTCACGATATTCCTACTGATTTTCTATTTCTTCGTTTCTTTATTGCTGAAGAAAAGAACAAACATGGTGTCCACCTTGCTTTTGTTGGCATTCTTCTTTATAACGCTAGCTTCAGTAACCTCCTTCATACCGTACGTCAGTGCGGGTAGTGAGTTAGGGTATGCGTACAGGTCTTCCGGAATAGTTAGGGAACTTAATACGCTGAACTTCACGAGTCTTAAGGAGCCCTTCTTGAACGTGTTGGGTTACGCGTATTTATTCAAAGATAGTTTTGAGCGTATTACTTTAGTCAGCACCAGGTTAGAAGTTAAGAACACGCTAGCTTTGATGATTCTAAACAGGTCTGGGGTTCCTGAAGTAACGTATAATGCTGCTTTTTATGAGGTAGCTGGTAAGCAATTACTAATATACTTATTCTCGTCATCTCCTAACCCTACAGGGAGTTTTACTTACGTGAAGGTAGAGTTCATACCTAGGAGCACATACACCCAAACCATGATCTTCGTGGCACCACTAACACTAAGCTTAGCTACCTTAGTGTTTGGATTAGTGGGTATGTTCTTTGTGAGACGACCACGCTTAAAGCTTTAGAGATTTTATGGGTGAGTGTTTACGTGAACCACTTTGATTTGCTTGTACTAGTGTTAGGGTTCTTTAATGAAGCGAGACGTGATTACGTAGCCGGTGTGGGTCACGCCAATTGATTTAGGTCTGAGAGCTTCTTGACTTACCTGATATTCTCTAAGAATCAACTCCGCCACACTAATATTAGTGAGTTTCTTGAATTCTCTCATGTGGCTCAGTATCTTCAGTACTTGATTTACTGTTGGGACGAAAATCACTAAACTACCGGAAGGTTTCAGAGAGTTTTGTAGGTGGGGGAAGACATCCCAGGGGTTGGGCATGTCAAGGAATACGGCATCTAACTCTTGCTCGTCAATCCCTTGAGTAATGTCTTTATTTTTTAGTGTTACTCTGCCGGAAAGCCCTGCTGACTCTAAGTTTCTTGAAGCTACGTCAATGTATTCTTTCTTTATTTCATAACCGTAAACGTGACCTCTAGAACCTACAGCCCAAGCTAGGACAGCTGTTAAGAAACCCGTACCTACCCCTGCTTCAGCGACTCTGGAGCCTTCCCCAATACCTGACAGCATCACCATGTAAGCTAAGTCTTTAGGGTATATCACCTGCGTGGCTCTCTTGAAAGACTTGAACATCAGGTCTACTAGTGTTGGCTTCAAAACATACGCCGTAACCCCGGTACTCAACCTAACTTTAGAGCCCCACTCAAGACCTATTAAATCACCAAGTTTTAAGTACCCTCTATCAGTGTGTAGAGTCTTGTCCTTAACCACCTTAACAACTTTAGATCTCCTCTCATCCACATAGATGAGTGCTAGATCCCCCTCTTTAATCAACCTAAACCCTCAAACTATAATTACGTGATTCCTTAAGTTATTAATCGTTTTCATCAGATCCGGTGTCACTCGTCACGGATCCGAAATACCTGCCTTCATCACCTAATTAAAGAATACTTAACTCACTAATATTTTTGTTTACTCGTTAGTGACTCAAGTATCCAGTTGAGGTAGTCTGGGTTACCTACGCTTATCTCTAACCCTACTACTTCAGGTACTTTATATGGGTGATTATCCCTCACGAATCTTATTAAGTCTTGTGCTTTACTTGATTCGGTCTTGATTATTAGTAGTGACTCAGTATCTTCGTTAACCTTGTTCTCCCACCAATATATGGATTTAACTCCGTTGATCACGTTAACACACGCAGCAAGTCTTTCCTCAACTAATCTCCTAGCGAGTTCCCTCATGTCGTTTTCAGGTCCTGTCACAAGGAATAGCAAGTACTTATGAAGACTGCCCTCAACCACTTAATCAACCCTCCTCAAGCATTGTTAGTGCGGCCATGATTTTAGAATCCTCAACCATGTTTTCTATCTTGGAGTACTCGTTAGGTTGGTGTGCTGTTTCATCTATGGTTGACCATACTACCGCTGGAATACCTAACCTCCTGAAGTACGCTGCGAATGTGCCGCCACCTATGCCTCCGATCTTCGGTTCTTTCCCTCTCAGTTCTTTAATAGCTCTTGCGAGTAACCTAACTATTAAGCTGTCTGGTGGTGTGGGGGGTGGTGCGTCAAGCCTCTCCACTATCTCAACCTTAATTATCGGGAGTTTCTCACTACCTACTAGCCTGCCATGCCTTGCCTCAAGTTCTTTAGCTAGGTTTTCTGCGTTACTCAGGATCTCGTCAAGGCGGTAGTTGGGGAGTACTCTGCAGTCGAAAACTACCTCACACTCACTAGGTATTATGTTTGGTGCGTTGCTAGTACTCCTCCATATCGTTGGTTCGAAAGTACTTGTTGGTGGTTCGTATAAATCATCTCTCAAAGAGAACTTCTCACGAAGAATCTTACTTAACTCACTCACGTACTCAAGTAGGGTGTTGTTTGGGTTGAAGCCTAGGTGAGGCATGCTCGCATGAACTTGCTTACCCATTACCTTAACTCTAAACCACAGAATGCTTTTCTCAGCAACCTCTATGAAGGTCCCCTCACTGTTCCCTGCGTCAGGAACTAAAACCAGGTCGTCTCTCCTGAAGAGTTCTGGGTGTTCCTTAACTAGCCAGCCTAGCCCGAATCTACTCCCAGTCTCCTCGTCACTAACGAAAGCTAGTACTACGGTCCTCTTAGGTCTGATTCCTAAACTCATTAAAGCCTTAACAGCGTATAGTGACGCGACCATGCTCTGACCATTATCCTCACTACCCCTACCGTAGATCTTACCCTCCCTAACTAATGGTTTGAAGGGCTCCGTAACTGTCCACTTGGTTAGGTCGCCCGGCGGCACTACGTCTAGGTGAGTGAGTATCCAGAGTCTCGGAGATTCAGGACCTGCCTCCCCGTAGTAGTACGCCAGGATATTAGGTCTGACACCACCCTTAGCTCTCTGGTCCGGCACATCAACACGCACCACGTCATCGAAAGACCAATCACGAATTATTTCTTGTAGCCTCAAAGCTTTATCGAGTTCACCCTCACCCCCGTTATCAGGCCCTATAGCAGGCACCTCAATAAGCTCCGTTAACGTACTAACCATCTCATCCCTGAAAGACTCAACAACTTTCGCGAGCTCTCTAACAGTAACCATGAAAAACACCCGATAATCATAAGCCACACCTACTTAAAAAGTATTCAGTAACGGTATTGTTTGATGTTGGTTGGTGAGGATGGTGAGGGTTTGGAGAGCTTGGGTATTCACGCTAGGTACTGAGGTAGTGAGTGGTAGGGTAGTAAACACTAACGCAGCATACCTCGGCAGGAGACTCACGCTACTAGGCTTCAACGTATTAGGTGTTGTGTCACTGATTGATGACGTAGAACTCATCTCAGAATTCATATCTTACGTCCTGTCTAGTAAGCCAGACCTACTAGTCACTACGGGGGGTCTGGGACCAACATACGATGACGTAACTCTCGAAGCACTAGCTAAAGCTTTGAGGGTTGGGTTACGTCTTAATGAGGAAGCTCTGAGGAGTATTAAAGAAAAATATGATGTGCTGAAACTACCATTAACTCCTGAAAGGATTAAGATGGCTTACATGCCTGAAGGTAGTGAGGTAATACCTAATGATGTCGGTACGGCACCCGGCTGTATGGTGAGGCGTGAGGAAACACTAATTATCTCGTTACCTGGAGTTCCAAGAGAGCTTGAGAGTATGTGGGAGTCTTACGTCGAGCCAAAACTAAGAGAGCTCGGGGTGAGGAGAGTCTTCGCTGAAAGATCCTTCAAAGTTTCAGGAGTTCCTGAGTCTTCCGCAGCTAAGGTAGTTAAAGAAGTTCTCCGAAAGTACGAGAACGTCTACATAAAAACACACCCTAAAGGTCACGAGATAAGTGCTCCTATCCTAGAGATTTACGTGCAGGTATTTAATGATGACCTGAGTGCGGCTGAGGAGACAGCTAGTAAAGTCTTAGAAGAACTTAAGAAGAGCTTAGTGAGTATCGGCGGAGTTATTACTTGAGGTGAAGTAAGTCAATCCTATCCCTCCAGCAACCTCCTCCCAAGAAATGTTGAAAGGCATTAGTAGTTGCTGGAAAGTTGACTTAGCGGTTTTTAGGTACTCAGTAATATCTACGTCATCTATCTTAGCTAGCTGAACAGGCTTAACACCGCTTGAGCCCTTAACCTTAACGTACAGTATGGTGACGCCCTTCTCTACGGGCACGCCATGCCTCTTAAGATGTGTTGCTGCTTTAACGTGGATTGGTGTTGTCTTAACGTATTCCTCAATATCCTTACTTAAGGTAGTCTTGAAGACTACGTCATCTAGAGTGAAGTCTTTATTTTTGAGTCTTATGTATAGTTCCCTGACCTCCTGTCTTATCTTATTCTTCACTTCATCCAGAGATTCCACAGTATCTTCTATACCGCTAATTAACTCGAGGATCCTCGTGAAAGAGTCTTGAAGTATTTTGGGGACGTTCTTCTTCTTACCTACGAGACCCTTCACGTCGACCTTACCTCCCTCCAAGACACCAACGTAGTTCTTCTTGAGTGCGAAAGCGACGTACTTGTATGTTTTGTCTTGTTCTATCTCTAGCGATAGCTCTCTATCAACCCACTCACTAAGTTTGCTTAAAGCGTCTGGGTCAGGACTCCACATGAAGAGTGAGTCTGTGTCTCCGTAAAGAACTCTCAAGCCTAGTTCCTCAGCTTTAGTGAGTGTTTTCGTGATTACGTACCTCCCTAGAGCTGTCACGGATTCCGCTAGCGACGGTGTGTAGAGAGGGAAGGACTCGTGCCCGAAGACGCCGTAACTAGCGTTGACGTACACCTTAAGAGCTTTCTGAACAACATCGTACCAGTTCTTAACTTCTTCTCTCGAGTGCTTAGCGAGTTTCTTGTAGACTCTAACTCTGAAATCTCTTAATAAACCAACTAGAGCTGAGGTTATTCCTTTCCTAGACCTGCAGACCTTATGTAGTACCTCACCCTTCTCATCAACCACGTTCAGTAGGTCGTTATCTCTGCACCACCCTTCCGGGGGGTCTATAGTCTCGTAGCTTAGGTTCCACACCTTAATTATGCTTGGGTATAGTGAGGCGAAGTCTAGGACAACCACGTTGAAGTAGACCCCAGGTATTGGGTCTATGACTATGGCTCCAGCATACCTCTTACCACCGATCTTAGCCGCAGTCTTGACCTCGCCCTTCAGTCTCTTTAGTTCCTCCCTCTCAGGAATTAAGTAATTGTTTCTCCTGTGTTCCCAGTACATGAGGTTCTTGACCCACGCGGAAACCTTACGTCTCGTGACGTCTTCTAGAGACATCTTAGCTAAACGCATTATCAGGATTATGAGCTTCCACACTAGCTCGTTGTTGTATGTTGTTAGTTTGAGTGATAATTCAGCGTCTTTCAGGTTGTACTCAGCTAGCTTATCGAGAGGTAGGTCACTAACACTAGCCTCAATAGTTACTTTGGTTTCTCCTAGGAGTGCTTGAGCTACTGCGTCTAGTGTCTTCTCTTTGTATGCTTGACTGAATGCGTAGTTCTGTATTGCTTCAATACTGAAGAACTTGTAGAGGTCTATGTGGAAGCCGTGTCTAATACCAACAAAATCTCTTACTTCTTCTATCGGTATGTATGATGGGTCTATACCTAAAACTAGTGCTCTGTTGTATATGTAGGGTAAGTCAAAATTATCGCCGTTGAACGTTATGATTAGTGGGTAGTTATTCATTACTCTGAAGAGCTCCAGGATCAGGGCTCTCTCACTATCGAATATCTCGACTTCTGCTTTAAGGTTTTTTAGCCTCTCAACATCTTCTACGATCGCACCCTCCCTGTACGTCAGGAAGATTTTCCTTAATCCGTCCGTGCCTGCTAGAGCTACGCTTATGATTGGGTAGTTGGTGTCGGATGGGTCGGGTATTCTGAGTCTGGTTGGGGTGTAGACTTCTATGTCGATAGCTAGTCTCTTCATTCTCGGTGGTTTTTCTTCGAATAATGGAGCCATCCTGAGAGCTAGTTCTAGGAGTTCTTTCTCTCCCTCAACGACCTTCTTGTACAGGCTTAACACATCCTCCTCTAGTTTAGGCTGTATTGGTGTGATCCCTCTCCCGTTAATTCTGTACTTCATGCCTGGTATGAGGCCGTTATCAAACATGTAGCAGTCGTGGTACTTTATGTTGGCTTCCCAAGCGTTAGTAACTAAGCCACGCATTCTGGGTACTGCGAGAGGGTCTTTAACGATTATCTTGGTTAGGGTGACTTCCCTACCTCTTAAGAGGTCGTACTTCTTGATTACCTCAACTTTCTCGAAAGACTTATCTTTAATTATTTTCTGGTCTAGATCGCTAGGTGGTGTGTCAGTTAGGAAGTAAGGCATGTGTCCGGTTTTATCAAACCACACGTAAGTCTTCCCACTAGATTCGTCGTAGAACTTCAAGTACGCTTTCTTAAGATCCCCGCTATAGTACGAACCCAGCAAGTACGACTCAGGAACCTCATCAACTAACTCAAAATTAGTAAGTGATTCTGAGTAGGTAGTAGTTCTCATAGAACTCGAGAAAACACTAAACTCAACACCATCATAAACAACACTAAAATCAGGTTTTCTTACAGACTCCCCAGAAACCAAGCCTCCCACACTACCAGAAGCAAGACCGCTTGAAGCAACAAAACCCTCCCGCAAATCCCCGGAAACACTCTTAACAAAATCGGTAAGCTTCCTAGAACTACCTCTAGAAGAACCCACTACAGAATCCCGCCTCCCACTATTCCTAGGCATACCCAACCCCAAAAATCTATAGCGAGTAACACCAAATAATACCTAACCACAATAATTCAGTAAGAATTAATGAAACAGAAAAAACACAAAACCACCCCCACCACTAACATATTATCTCAGGAATTAACATAAAAACAAAGAAACACATAAAGAAACAGGGCCCGTGGCCTAGCCAGGACAAGGCGCCGGCCTTCGGAGCCGGAGACCCCGGGTTCAAATCCCGGCGGGCCCGCCACAAACACAAAACCACACACTTCCAATTCATTCTTATTTGATACGGAAAAGGTAGGAAAGCTATATATCTAGCACCACCTATACCCTTTCAATTCATTCTTGTTTGATACATCGACTCACACCACTTACTAAATTCTATATATTGTATCTTTCAATTCATTCTTGTTTGATACGAGAAGCTCTACAAGCTGAGGCTTAAGCAGATGAGTTTCTCTTTCAATTCATTCTTGTTTGATACCCAAAGACGTACGTCATAGTAAATAAGCTTGACTGGGCCTTTCAATTCATTCTTGTTTGATACATACTGGTACGCCACGGATAACGGAGTGCCTTGGACTATAAGCTTTCAATTCATTCTTGTTTGATACTGTTTTGTGTGTGGTTTTTGTGCGTGTTTTTTCCTCTAATTATTACTTCCTTTGCGTGGTTATTTAAATTTTACATTAGGAGTTCTGTCGGAAGAGGTACTCCACGCGTGGTTACTCCTAATGGTGTTTTTAGGTTTTTTGTTAGGATAGTTTGTTTAGGATCCATTTTATGATTTCGTCTGTTTTGATTCTTATTTGTTCTTTTGTGTCTCTGAATCTTATGGTTGCTGTGTTGTCTTCGATTGTTTGGTAGTCTATTGTGATTGCGTAGGGGACTCCGATTTCATCTACTCTTGCGTATCTTCTTCCTATACTGCCGTTTTCGTCGTAGATGGCTGTGAGGCCTGCTTTTATGGCGTCGTTGTAGATTTTTTTAGCGATGGTTTTTAGTGATTCTTCTTTGGGTATTAGGGGGAAGACTGCTAGTTTGTAGGGGGCGAGTTTTGGTGGTAGTTTGAGGACTACTCTACCACTTTCTTCGGTGTAGGCTTTGTCTAGGACTACTAGTAGTAGTCTCTCTGCGCCGAAGGATGGCTCAACTACGTGGGGCACGAATCTACGACCTCTCGCAATCTCCTTGACTTCCTCGATGCGTAGGGCTTCTGAAGGTATTTTGAAGCCCTCAATAATAGTTCCTCCCTCCTTAATGATTTTCTCAGCCTCATCTACTCTTAAGTTCTTTAGTGCTTGCGTTATTTTCGGTGCGTCAGCTCCGAATAATTCTTTCAGGAGTTCCTGATTAATAACTACCTTCCTAGTAACGGTTTCCACGGGCTTCTTAAGTTCCTTGTAGACAGTCATGTCCTCGCCTGAGAACCTCATATGTCTTGATAGGTCGTAGTCTGTCCTGTACGCGTGACCAGATATCTCGACCCAGCCCCACCTAGATATGGAGACTAGCTGATCGAATGTTTGTCTAGAGTAGTGTGCTCTCTCTTCAGGGAGCTTCTCCTCAAACAGTACCTCATCATCACTTAACCCGAGCTCCCTAGCGAAAGCTTGAGCTACTGACATCCAGTAAGCAAGCCACTTATTCATTATTATGCCTTCAGCAACAGCTTCCTCAGGCTTCACCTCAATAACTTCATCTAGCCCCCTACTCCTGGCTTCAGCTGTCAGTATCCTTAGTTTACCGGGAAACCTGCTGAAATCAGGTTCCCCAGGTTCTTCCGGATCGAAAAAGAACTCAACCTCCATTATGGTGAATTCTCTCAACCTAACCATCCCCTGCCTGGGTGATATCTCGTTCCTCGCTACTCTACCAACCTGAGCTATACCTAACGGGAGTGAGTACCTCATAGACGTGAAGACTCTCTTGAAAGACGTGAACATTCCTTGAGCTGCTTCAGGTCTTAAGTAAGCTACGTCATGCTTGTAAGGACCGACGTTAGTCTGGAATAATAAGTTGAAAGTCCTCACATCCTCTAACTCACCACCGCAAGAAGGACACTTAACCCCCCTACCCCTAATAATCGAGGTTAATTCCTCAGGACCTGAACCCTCAAACTTAACCCCTAAAACATCCTCCAAGAGATGATCAGCTCTGTAGATCTTGCCACACTTACTGCAAGTGACTATGGGGTCCGTGAAACTCTCTAAATGTCCTGAAGCCCTGAAAACTACCTCAGGAGCTATTACGGGAGTCTCTATAAGAACAACCATATCCTGATGCTTGAGGACGAAGTAATCGAGCCAGAGCTTCCTTATGTTTTCCTTCAAGAGAGCTCCTAAAGGACCTAAATCGTAGAATCCTGCTAAACCACCGTAAATCTCGTAAGACGGCCAGAAAAAACCTCTACGCGCAGCTAAATCAACAATCTTCTCGTACTTGTCGCTACTACTCATGCTCACGCAACACCCACAGAAAATAGTGAGATCAATCTATATTAAATCTTAACATCAAACATTAAGTAGTGTGAAGTAACGATGCTTGAGCTATACTTAATCAACGACCCATACGTGTTTCTGGGTGTTAGGGGGGATAGAGGGAGAAACCCACTCAGTCTAGTAGGTGTTCCGTTCGACTCAACCAACAGTTTCAGGAGTGGTTCGAGATTCGCCCCCATGCATATAAGGCTCGCGTCCCACTCACTAGAAACATACTCGTTCAGGAGTGGATTATCGCTGGAAGAGAACCCTCCAGTAGATGAGGGGGACGTAGCGGTAGTGCACGGCAGTGCTGAAGCAACACTACGTAACGTTTCAGTAGTTGCTGAGGAGATATTCAGGGGTAGGAGGGTCGGGTTCATAGGTGGTGACCACATAATCACTTACGGCGTCGTTGAGGGACTCGTTAAAGCGTTAGGGAAAACACCGTGTGTTTTGGTTCTTGACGCTCACCTAGATTTCAGACCGGATTATCTTGGTTTCAAGTATAGTCATGCTTGCGTGACTAGGAGGGTGAGTGAGTTAGTAGGAGCTAGAAACATAATGGTTCTGGGCTTCAGAGCAGTTGATGCTGGGGAGTTGAGAGAAGCTAGGGGGGCCGGCTTAAACATGATTAACTCATACGAACTCCAGAAGATGACTTTGAGGGAAACCCTCAATAAGGTTAGGGATTTCCTAAGCACGTGTAGTCACGCATACGTATCTCTAGATGCGGACGTGATTGACCCTGCGTACGCGCCGGGCGTAGCTACGCCGGAGCCTGAAGGTCTTCAGCCAACAGTAGTGATAGACCTCATAACGGACGTGATAGACAAGAAAACTACTGGTTTTGATTTAGTGGAAGTGAATCCTCTGGTAGACCCGGGGAACGTTACCTCGTTCCTAGCTGCCAAAATACTTATAGAAATCTCTGCAAGATTTCTCGGTGTTCTGAAAACCCAGAAATAAGTCACGCGATCCAGCAATTGCTTTGACCCCTACCTAGCTGGTGATTGGAATTAGGCTAAAGATAAGTCGCGAAAACTTAAAATGATTCTCATGAATTAGGTTCGTGGGGTGCGGTAGATGGGTTTTGAGTTCTTCACGGTGCTTAAGTTGAGAGCACCGAGCTTAAGAAGATGAGTGGGGTGTGTTCTTGATGATCTTCGGCTTTAACGGGAAGTTACTGGACGTAGACCTGAGTAGCGGTAAGGTGAGGGTTTCTGAGTTGAGGGAGGATTGGTGTAGGCTTTATGTTGGGGGTTCGGGCTACGCTACCAGGCTTCTCTACGACCTAGTGAGTAGGGAGACCGAGCCGCTATCGCCGAGCAACGTCCTCATAGTGATGACTGGTCCTTTCGTTGACGTGTTTCCTATAAGTCCTAAGACAGCTTTCGTCACTAAGTCTCCTCTTACTGGCTATTTAGGTAAGTCAATGGTTGGTGGTTCTTTCGGCGCTATGCTTAAGAGAGCTGGGTTTGATGGAGTGGTCTTGAGGGGGGCTTCAGAGAAGCCGGTATACCTAGCTGTGATTGAGGGGGTGCCTGAGATTAGGGATGCATCACATTTGTGGGGTAAGGATGTTTTGGAGACTTCCAAGATAATTAAGAATGAATTAAGTAATCAGAAGGCCAAGATTGCTGCGATAGGTCCTGCTGGCGAGAACCTGGTTAGGATAGCTGCTGTGGTAACTGACGAGAGGAGAGCTGCTGGGAGGACTGGTGTGGGGGCAGTTATGGGTTCGAAGAAACTGAAAGCTATAGTTGCTTACGGTACTAGGAGGGTTCAGGTCTACGATAGAGTCAAGCTGGTTGGCTTGATGAGGGAACACCTAGCAGCACCTCTGAATTCCCCTAGGGGGATCGGTTTAAGGTCGTACGGGACTTCCGGAGGGTTGATTAGTTACGCCTTAGACGGTAACGTACCGATAAAGAACTGGACTAAGGGGGTTTTCGATAAGACAGACAACATTACTGGGCAGACACTACAGAAGGTTTATAAGTCGAGAGGTGTTGCTTGCGGTAGTGATGTAGTCTGCTCTATTCAGTGTCATAAAGAGCTTCAAGTAGGTCGGGCTGGCTGGGACGAGTGGGAGAAGTGTCCTGAGTTCGAGACTCTGGCTCTCATGGGGACTAACTTAATGATTGGTGATGGTGAGACTCTCGTAGCAATAAACAGACTGTGTGATAGGCTCGGGCTAGACACGATATCTGCTGGGGGAGTCATAGCTTGGGCTATGGAAGCATACGAGAAGAGACTCCTCAATACTGAGGACCTGGGTTTCGAGCTTAAGTGGGGTGATGGGGCAGCGGTCCTCAGATTGTTGGAGATGATCGCGTATAGGAGGGGTTTAGGGGGTGTGCTAGCTGAGGGTGTTGAGAGAGCCTCGAAGAAGATCGGTCCAGAAACTGAGGGATTCGCTATGCACGTTAAGGGTCTTGAGTTGCCTGCACACCACCCGAGGAGATTTCATTCTATAGGGTTAGCGTACGCTACATCAAATATTGGTGCTAGCCACCTTCAAGGCATGACTATGTTGGTTGAGAGAGGGTTACTACTACCTGAGTACGGGGTTTCTGAAATACCTAGAGATACTGAGTCTAAAGTGAGGGTCACCGTAATTCATCAGAACCTGTGTGCTTTCCTTGACTCAGCAGGACTATGTAAGTTTGGTGTTTTCGGTATCGTAGACTTCAGTAAGATAGCGGAGGAATACACAGCGATAACAGGGATCGAAACAACTAAGGAAGACGTGTTAGAGACTGGTGAGAGGATATGGTATCTTGAGAGACTCCTAAACCTGAAGTTAGGTCTTAGGGTAGAGGAAGACACACTACCTAAGAGATTCGTGGAGGAACCTCTTGATGAGGGACCTGTTAAGGGAGTTACCTGCCCGATAAACCAGCTACTAAAACTCTTCTACCAGTACAGAGACCTAGACCCGCAGAGCGGTTACCCAAGCAAAAACAGAATAAGTAGGTTAGGATTGGACGTGATGCTTGACTGAGGTAGCTCGCATGGCGACGATCAAAGTAAAGATATACCCGGATCTCGAGAACGCGGTGACCATAGAAGTAAGCACTACTGTAGTTGAGGACCTCCTCGAGTTTCTTAAAGACTCACTGAATCTTAGGGGTCAGTATGCTTTAGTGAAAAACGGCAGGATACTGAGT
>CALIBI010000066.1 GCA_938045815.1 uncultured Sulfolobales archaeon
TGCTATTGAGTCTATTTCGTCTATGAATATTATTGCTGGTGCGTTCTTCCTCGCTTCCTCGAAAATCTCCCTCAACCTCTGCTCAGACTCACCATAATACTTACTCATAATCTCAGGACCGTTAATAGCTATGAAGTAAGCGTCAGCCTCAGTAGCTACTGCCTTAGCTAGTAGGGTCTTACCACAACCTGGAGGACCGTAAAGCAAAACACCCTTAGGAGGCTCAATACCTAACTTCCTGAAGAGTTCAGGGTGTTTGAGAGGTAATTCTATTAATTCTCTAACTCTCTCTACTACCTCCTTCATGCCGCCGACGTCTTCGTACGTAACACGCATCATTCTCAGGGTTTGTGCGGGCTTGTTTATCAGGAGTAACCTGGTTGACTCATCAATTAGTACGGGGCCTGCAGGCCTAGTAGATATGACCTGCAAGAATATGACTGAACCCAGGAGCTGGAACGGTACTAAGTCACCCTCAACGACTGCGTAGCTAAGTAGCCTCCTCTTAACCATCTTGAGTGTTGATTCTCCGCCACTTATCTGGCTGGAAGAATCTGTTAAAGCTAGCTTAACAGATAAGGCTGGCTTGACCTCAACCCGCCTAATAATGACCCTATCACCTATACTCACCCCAGCATTTTTTCTTATTATGCCGTCCATCCTCACTATGTCTTTCTCGTCATCTTCCGGTAGTGCGGGCCACGCTATAGCTACGGTACTCCTCCTCCCTATTATTTCTATAGCGTCGCCTTCCTCAGCACCTATAGAGCTTAGAATCCTTGAAGGAACTCTGACCTTACCTCTGAAAGCATCATTTTTTCCGGCTTCAGCAACCCTCACCATGACTTCCTTGCTCCTGCTATACATCCTCCACCCTCACAACACTATACTTTACGGTGCTTATAATACATACGAACCCCGTATTATTAAGTCGTGATTAATTACTTATTCCTTCAGTTACGTGAACCAGAAACTCTCGTAATTAAAAATACTGACTTGGTGGTTTGTCACGGATCATAAAGCGTCTGTTCTCGTCACGAAGTCTATGTCTATTGATGAGACCCCGCTTACTTCAGTGAGGCTTCTTTCTAGCTCGTCAGTGCCTCCCTCAAAGTCTTCAGGCATAGCGATATAGAGTCTTAAAGCGTAGAGACCGAAAGCCACGTACTCTTTCTCGTGCCTCAGGATCTCGTAATACGTTGGTAGCTTAGACTTGATCTCGGTTACCAACCTATCTAGGTTTACCTCATCACTCTCGGGATTCACGCGTAGTGAGACTATGACTTTACCCAAAACCCACACCCCTCACGGACCCTCAAACCAGCAGTTAGGGCATTTATACGGGTTTGAGAGTTCTCTACACTTACTACATCTCCAAATAACTACTACGCCGCAGTTAGGACACACGAACTTAGTGGCTTTCTCGCTCGGGGATATTAGCTTACCGCAACTACTGCAGATTGGTGGGGTGGCTGCCTCCACTATCACAGGACCTCTACTCTTAAACTCACTTACTTGCGTCATCGCGTCTCGCCTAAAAAGAAGTATTAGTGAGCTTAAAAAGATTGACCAGAAGTAGTAAGTCTGTGTTTATTCCCCATGTCTTCAATCTCTCTGGAGTAGTTCTTTGAGCTTGAGCGCGTCCTCCATCATGTAGACATTATTGAACTTCACGTACGCTTCAAGAGCCCCCTCCAGGCTCCTCAGTAGGTTCTTGAGTTTTCTCAGGTCTTCTATAGAGTACTTGTACCTGTAGTTTACTTCACGAGGTCCTATGCCGTGTAGTCTGAAGTAGTAGCTTGTGGTTCTCGTTACTGGCGGGAACCACTTGAAGGGGTCAGTGACGTGAGTCACTGTCTCATAGTCTTCAAGAATTTTTCTTAGTTCTTCTGAGTGATTGAGCCAATCACCTCTTAGCTCTAAACCTACCCTGAATTCCTTCTCTCGTGTTAAGTCTAGGAATGTCTTGAGGTTTGCTAGGTTTTCCGGGCTGTAGGTGAATGAGGGAGGTGTTTGGAGCACTACGTATGAAGCCCTCAAGACCTTAGCAGATTTCCTTACTAACTCCCATGCTTCAAGATTCTCCTTAGTTGGTTTCAGGTAGCCGTAATTATCTTTGGTTTTGTCGGGGGGTCTGAACCTAGACTTACGCCACGTCGGGGAATCGGGTGGGTGCGTTATTGCTTGCCAGGCCTTCATAGAGAACCTGAAATTTTCTGGTGCTTCCTCACGTAACTTCTTTAGTTTTTCTGGGTCTGGCGGGTTGTAGAAGGTGTCTTGTAGTTCTACCGCATCGAAGCTCGCGTAGTATTCTTTTCTTGATGTGGGGAAGCCGCAACAACCCACTATCACCTTAATCATTTCTTCCAATCCCCCGTAACCTTAACTAAGAATCCCTTACTCGATAGGGTCTCTACTAGGTTTTCTCCAGCCCTCAAATCAATAACGCTCACCGTAACTAAGCACTTGTTTGGGTTCGGTATGCATTTAATTATTTTTAATTCACCACCGCACTCAATTATTAAGTTGACTAACTCACTCACCCTGTCCGGGCTCCCGAGCTCTACCTCAAGATTCATTAAGTACTCGCCTGAAGGCGTTATAGGTCTTATGATTAACTCTCTCCTTGCTTGATCTACTACCAACTCAACAGAAGAATACTCCTCAATACCTAACTCCCTCCTAACGTAGAGTGGGAGGGTAATACGGCCCTTACTATCAACTCTAACGATGAGGCGGAGAGAGTTTACAGACCATCACCCAGAGAAATACTGGGAACGAACATTTAAAGATGTTTCCGGCACTGCAGATCAGTGATGCATGGACACATCACTTCTCAGTCCGTGGTCCGTTCTTCATCAACTCTACTAACACTTCGGTTCTTAAAAATCTTAGGTGCGGGAATGACGTGTGGTGTTTCCTTAGTACTTGCTTGATCAGTCTTGTGTTTGGATTAAATAGCTTAGTGCTTGGTTCGGTGCTTCATTAATTACTAAGTGAATTCAAGTACCTCTACCCTATACCAGGGTACGTTACCCTTAATTAGTTCCTCAATTTCTTTCGCGTTTCCCTCGACTGATAAGTAGTAGAAGTAATCAACCACCTCACTCTTACTGAACTCCAGAATCCTGTAATTCCTTTTCTCTAGCTCCTTAATTAAGTCTCTGACAAAACCATCGTCATACGCGGTCAAAAATATGTTGGTTTTTACGTAACCTTTCAAGCCAGCTCTACTCAAGGTAGCTACCCCAAGCTAATTTACTGCTAGCTATAAATAAAACTAAATATTTAATATTTAAGAGTTCTGTTTTGGAGTAATATATTGGGGGTCACCCCCTATGAGTAAGAAAGAAGAGAAGAAGGAAGAAAAGAAAGAAGAGAAGAAGAAACCTAAGAAGTGTTAGGAATTAATTTTAATTTTTCAAGATTCTTTAAGTTTTTATTTTTCAGTTGTTTTCTCGTTGGAATCTTTATGTTTCCATGAGCTTTACTTGCTTCTTCAACGAGGGGTTGTTAGGAACTCACTACTGTGAGTGAAGTAATAGTATGCTCTTATGTTGGGGGAGGTGAGGAACTCGAAAATAGGTGGGGGTATCAGGTTGTTTGGTTTAAAAACGTGATTTAGTGTTTATTTTTTATATTGGGAGTCCTGTCAGTATAGCTACTAGTGTCGGTGCTGCTACGAGAGTCATGAATAGCACTCCTAGCGATACTCCTAACTTCCATAAGGCTCCTGAAACTAAGCTTATTACGAGCGTCCCGAAAACGCCTGCTAGTCTTGCGTCGTAGTAGGACAGCATTATGACTATCGCTATGAAGAGTCCGTAGAGAGCTTCGGCAGGGACTCTCCTAAATACTGCTAACGTTATTTTTCTTGAGTACTTCACGAGTATTGGGTAAGCTACTAGGAAGGCTATGGCTGATGCTACTAGTACTGATAGAGCTATGGTTACGTAGTCGTAGTTCTTGACTATGTAGTCTCTGGCGCTCATACCTAAACTCTCCAGGTTCTGGAAGAACGGCATGGCTGGGCCTGCAGCCATAGGGCCTGTCGGCTGCCCTATGACTAGTAGGGGTATTAGTGTGCCGCCTATGTATGTAGCATTCTTTATTGAGTCCCTCACTGTGTAGGCTAGTACTGACCCTCTAATCTTGTCTTTCTTGCTTTCTCTAATCAGGTCTCCTATGAGTATAGTTAGTCCTACGGGAGACATGACTGTTGCTAGGACTGAGGTCACGGCTGACCAGATAGTGCTCTGAGCCGCTTCCTCTTTACTCAGTATCTTGAGTGGGTTGAGCGGTATCTTGCTTATCTTAGCTAGCCTCACCTCCTTGAGTCCTCTCCTCTCGTAGTTTTTCTTGAGTTCTTTATGGAGCATTGATAAGAGTTCGAACATCATGGGACCTATAGTTATCCCTAGGAAGAAGCTTATGTAGACGGGTCTGCCGTAAACTGCTCTAAGACCTTGAATACCTAACGCGAAGGAGGGTATGGATAGTAGTGCTAGCCACTTATTTTTGGAGGTCACCGCGAGTATTAGTAGTCCGGCAAGAAGTATCCAGAACCACCTAGCAACCTTGACGTTAGGCAGTATCTCGTCAGTTGCTCTAAGCCAGTCACCTAAGGGCATGAGGTAATAGGAGATTGTTAGGGTAGTTACTAAAGCGACGAACTGCCCTACAACACTTGATGCGATGCCTTTCCTCAGTATCGTGTCTGCTAAACCGCTCTCCTTAGCTGTTAGTGCGTCAGGGACTTGAGGTACTGCCATCACACCGCCAGGTATTCCTGCTAGCGCTACAGGTATGCTATCAGCCATCTTGAAAGCAGCTATGCTCGCGATAAACCACACTAGAGCTAGTAGTGGGTCTACTCCTGCAAGCAGTAGCGTGAGTAGTATAGGGGCCATGGTAGCTGTCTCGTCGGTTCCCGGAAGTATCCCTATGAATATATAGAGTAGTGTGGAGAGTGCTGAGAGTATCAGTATGAGTAGTACTGAGAAGGGATCCACGAGCTACACCTCCTTCACAACACGCTTAACTTTAGCTACGAAGATCCCTACAGCAAACCCTACCGAGGCTCCTATAGCGCCGAACGTTATCATGAGCCCTGCTGGTGGTAGTCCTACACTGCTGGCGATGTAGGGTGCTATGGAGTAGAATATGAGAGCCAGTATTGTTGATATGGTTACGGTGATGCCTAGCTCCTTCAGCGAAATGTACTCGCCGTAAAGCTCATAATAAGTCTCGTTGTCTTCACTCAAAGTAATTACACCACTAATTAGTTAGGGCTAACTTTATAAATGTTAGACAGTAGTCTAAGTAGTGTTTAGACGATATTCGGGATGATGCGGGGTAGGGTTCTCGCTTATTGTTTTCAGCTTCTCGGTTCTATGACTACGAGCGCGTATTCCCTTAAGTTCTTTAATCTAGCTTCCACGTAGTTTTTCTTCATGAGGGTCTCTAGGTCTTGGCCTGATACCGCTTCGTACGCTCTGTATGTTTTTTGTGGGTCGCTTACCCGAGCTCTTATCACTATGTCGTGGATCGGTATTATTGTTCTTGGTGGGTGTACGCTGTATGGTGGTATGAATGTTGGTAGTGCTTGCTTGCTAGGTCCTGTAGGTGCTGTGAGTATTCTCTGGTTGTACGTGTGGTTCACTATATGTGTTATTATTTTGTCACCTCTTCTGTAGTATTCTGTCTGTAGGGTTTCAGGACCTTCCACGATTACTGGTGGTTTGCTCACGTGCTTCATGAGTGGTCTCAGTATTAGTTCTGCGTAGTCTGGGTGTCCTATCCTGCTGTAGTGTGCTCCTATCCTGCCTGCGTAGTAGAGTGCTAAGCCCGACCCTAAGTGTGTTAAGACTATCCCTGCAGCGTTTTCTAGGTTTGAGTCTGGTGGTGGTGTGCTTCTCCCTAACACGTACTCGTAGCCGTAAGGTGCTTTAGTAGTCTTCACTAGGGATAGAACCTTAGTGTTTGTTGGTCTAACCCTAATCAAGTCTCCTAGCTCTTTCTCTGTTCTTTCTACTCTGAACCTCAAGCTTTGATCACCGAGCACTACTGATTTGGGGAGTCCGCTCCAGTAGTCGTCGTATATGGTTGGTGTGACGTCTAGTTGTAGGTAGATGTAGCCTGTGTTTAGGAATCCTTCTAGTGTGATGCCTAGGTACTTCTCGAGAGCTAGTGCGTGCCTGTACGTGTAGTCAGGTCTCATGATGCCGAATTCCCCTGTAGCGAGTAGTACACCGCCATCCTCTACGTAATTCTTCAGTAGTTCTTCTTCCTCGTCTCCTAGGACCGCGGTGGTTGGTGCTATGAGGATTTTGTAGTCTTTAGCTTTCTTTAAGTCTTTCATCGTTATGAATTCTGTTGGTAGGTTTCTGGACATCAGTATTTGTGTTAGTCCTTCTAGTTCTGCTAGGTATATTGCTGGTTTTCTCCAGAAGTACTTGTCGTGTGTTTCGCTATCGAATAGTATTGCTGCGTGCTTGATTGGTTCCGCGTCAGTGATTAGGTCCTCAACACGTTCTATTTCTTCGTAGACTTCAGCTAGGTAGTCGAGTGCTCTCGGGTCTTCGAAGAACTGGCTCGAGAATATTGTTGTTAGTGGGTGTCCTCCAGCAGCTACTATTGACCTAACACCTTGTTTTACTGCTAGTTCTGTTGCTGACTGTACTGTCCTGAATATGTAGAAGAGGTTTCTGCTGACTAGGACTGTTTTCTCGTTGTTTACGAGTGCTTTAGTGAGTTTTGTTGCTATGACTATGTATGTGTAGTCTATTATGTCGAACTCGCTTGCTTCAGCGAATACTCCGTCAAGCAGTTCTCTTGCTTTCTCTACTACTATGTTTCCTCTCCCAGCCCACCCGACTGGGTGGCTGTTGTAGAGGAAGAGTGTGTCTGGTTTTGTTTTCTTTACTGCTTCCCTGATTTTCTTCATCGACTCTATGGTTACTTTATGTCTCCACTCCCACGCTAGCCTGAATGTCGGGTCTTCCTCGTCCTCCACCTCAGGGAGTTCAGCGTTGTTTTCTTCTCTGAATCTCTCTCTGCAGTACCTGCAGTAGCAGGCTTTCGGCGGGTCTGGGAAGTACCTGAAGCTGTCTAGGAGTACTCCGTCAGGATCAACTATCTTCGTGGCTTCCTCAGCTTCCGGGATCAGGTATTCTTCTAGTGCTGGGCTATTCAAGCATATCTGGGGCCAGTGAGGGTCTGAGACTTTCTCTGCTGTCGGTAGGTGTTCCAGGACTATCACCTCACCGTCTTTGTTTCTCTGAGCGTATTCTGGGTGTTTCCTGTAGACGTACCTGTTAGCTGTGTGGTCGACCATGATGATTAGCTTCAACTTCTTCTCTCTAGTTAGTTCTCTTAACCTCCTCAGGTCTAGTGCGGTGTTCGGGTGCTTAGGGTATACTCTACTACCTTCGTAGAAAACCCTACCCCAAGGGTCTCTAGCGAAAACAACTAGTGTGTTGGCGTGTGTTCTCACGGCTACATCAACTAGGGTTTCAGCGTTTATTTTGTCTGCGTAGAACCCGTAGGGGTCCTCAATATTGAATTGTATTGCTCTCAGGAGAGGTTTCTCCACTACTTCCAGCCCCAAAGATGTTCTCACTAGGTACGGGTTAAAATAAACTCGCAGGTTCATGAGGTGGTGTACTGGTTGGTACGCCGGGTAAGGAACCCAAACCAAGCTATGGTCGCGTTCCTTGACTTAGGTCTAACTAACCAGGAAAACCTCAGAAACCGTGCGTGATTCTCCAAACAAAGAATGACCAGTTCTCCAAGCAGAGAACTCACCTTTCTCCATATATAAAAACAAAACAACACAAAACAACAACACAAACCAGTAAGAACTCAGTAAACCAGTACACTAACTAATCAACTAGTCAACGCACCAGCTAATCTACCTCATTAGGAACCCAAATAAAGGGGTTCCAGGAGCCAGTGATCTAAGTCTCCCAACCCAGCCAAACCTCATCCCAACCCCAACCATTCCATAAATGAAGAATCTCCAAAAATAGAATGAGAAAAAAGGTTAACTACACTCAAGTAAAGTTAAGTGCATGTTAACTACACCAAAAACACCCAAAAACCAAAACTTCCAATCCAACCCACCAAGTGGGAACAAAGAAAAAACACAACCACAAAACACTATTAGGAGTAACCACGCGTAAAACACCACTCCCAACAAAACTCCTAATGTAAAATTTAAATAACCACGCATAAGAAGTAATAATTAGAGGAAAAAACACGCACAAAAACCACGCACAAAACGGTATCAAACAAGAATGAATTGAAAGCTAAAATTAAGCCACTACTTGATCAAGGCTATGCAGTAAGGTATCAAACAAGAATGAATTGAAAGTCAGCGTACTTCTTGTCATGCAGCCACCACGCAGCGTGCGTGTATCAAACAAGAATGAATTGAAAGTGAACATAAGCATAAGCATAACTGGCAGCTCAATCATTAGGTATCAAACAAGAA
>CALIBI010000067.1 GCA_938045815.1 uncultured Sulfolobales archaeon
TATTACAGAATCACAGAAAGCTGAAATTATCAGTAACATTATCGGCGGTATCGCTAATAGTATCACTAGTTCTAGTATGGCTACTGCCGTACAGTGGGCTAGCGCTGAAAAAGATATAGCCCTTAAAAAACTAGAGCTGGAGAAGCAGTTAGATATCTTGACCCAAGAAAAGCTTGTTAAAGAAGCCCAGACAGATCAAGTCGAGAATGCTACTCGCCTAGCTAAAGTAGAGTCTAAACGTATGTACGGCACTGCTACGTTTGATATAGATGGTAATATTCAATCCTTAGCTAGTGAAGGTAAGGTGTACTCTGATATGCAACTTACAGCTGCGCAAGTGACCAAGACTGATTCTGAGAATGATTTAGTAGACCAGAAAATCCGTGAGTCGTATGCTGCTGTACACAAGATTGTAGCAGATACTTATGTAAATTATGGTAACTATACCTATACAGGCCTAGATAACAACGGTATTACCTCTGTAACAGCTAATCACGGCTCCTTCGAAACCTTGAGTGATACTCAGAAGAGTATTGCGGTAGAGCAAGCTAAAGGCTATACCTATAACGCTTGGGCTAATGCCCTTACAGGCTCTGCCTCTATGTTAGGTACAGCCATTGCAGCTGAATACGCTGACTTCAGTACGGGCTCTACAGGCGATACGTTGTTACAAACAGTACTAGATACTGCTACTAACCTTAAGTCTGCTCAGACCCCTGTGTAATTATGAAAAGGCCTCAACCTGATATTGGTGATGTCCTTAAGTCTGCTTTTATCGGTAAGATACAATCTACTAAAAAGTTTAAAAGACTTTGGGGCACTACTACAGTTGGGGGTGTAGAAGTACTTACCCATAGACAGTACTATTTCCCCCACAGCGCTAGAACTACAGTCGCAGAATACCCTTTTTCGGGGGATTTTGAGCGCCTGTTTAAATATCTAGGGGCTTATAATGATTTTACATCTTCTGATCCAGAGGGTGTAGAGAACGCGTGGGTATACCTAAATAAGAATAAAAAAGCAGATCTATCGGGTGATTACAGGGACTTTGTTTCTGATAACTTAAACAAAGTGTGGTGGGATCCTGCTGATGGTGAAATACCTGCAGGGCTTACTCTTACTACCAGTATTGTTATCGAAGCAAAGATTGGTACAGGTACGCCTCAAACAACTGAACTGCTAGACCCTACACTTTCTAGTGAACAGTTAATACCCCTTATCGAAAGTAATTACGATACTCTTTGGAATACATGCCTTATATCCCAGCAAGGCGTCGGTATTATAAATAAAGGCAGTATTACTGATCCTGTACATAATGTAGTAACTCCTGACGAAGATGATTTATCTCCTAATGATCCTTGGATGGAAACCTTAGCAAGATATGCTCTACGCACTAATGGAGTTGCTGGTACTACGATAAAAAATGTTTCTGTTGGTTTAGGTAGAGAAGGTGGACATTGGTATAATACTTACGTAGTAGACATTGAAATACCTTATAAAGTATTCAGCCTAAATTCTATGCTTGTCGACTATATATTCGACGACTTAGTTGATACGTATTCCTCTGCTACACGTAGTAGGCTATCTTGGCCTAACGGCTATTGGACCCAAACATCCATTAAAGCCATGAACTTAAGTGATCTAGAGGAAGATCCTACCCTAATTACTCGTCCTTACCGTCTGTGGGAAGACGAAGCTGAGGATACTAATACTTTATATAGTGCTTTATGGCATAAACATGAAGATGTTTGGTACCTTAGAGCTGAGCCTTTTGACAATATTCACGAATTTGTTAAGCAGTTTAAACTAGATAATCCTGGTAATGATCATTTAGACATGTCGTACAAAGAGTTAAGTGGCTATGTAATGCAACTTATCGACTCTGGGTACCAGAAAAAGAAAGCCCCTTGGTGGAAAAAGTTAATAGCTGTAGTAATATTTATACTTGCTATTATATTTCCTCCTATAGCCCCAGCTGCAGGAGCATCAGCTGCTGTCGCTTTTGCCTCAGCTGTAGTAGTAGCTTCATTGATTCTTACTTTAGCTACTGCTGTATTTGCAGCCGCAGGTGCAGAAGAGTGGGCGTTAGCATTCTCCGAGGCCAACAAAACAGTAGAACCACTAGTTAAAATAGCACGTATTATCTTAATATTTGATGGTTTAAGTGGTATGGCTGATAAAGCCTCAACAGCTGTAGAAGAAGGCGCAAGTGAGTCTATGGTAGACTACTTGGCGGATACTGCTATAGACCAAGTACAAGATATGTTTAAGGATTTTGTAGCAGGGTTTAATGAACTAGCAGCTGGGAATATTAATCAACTCAGTTTAGATTTTTTAGATAAGGCTGTACAAATAGCTACTATTCCAGCTAAGTTAAAAATTAAATCTATACAGGATCGTAATAAAGACTTAAAAGCTGAATACGATAAGATGACGGAAGAAATGAGCAGGGAAACTGATATACTACAAGGCTTTGCTAGAGTATATGCAAAACCCGCTACAGCTGACTGGTCTATGTATGCTAGTTTATACGATCATCCCTATGAACGGGGTGGTGGTCCCTTAGCCTTAGGTAACGTACAACGTACTACTAAACAAGCTATACGTAAGGCTGATTACAACGATCCTGCATTTGATAATATACTAGTTATATAGTATAATTAAGAATAATTGCGCAATAATAATTTAGGTATTTAACTATGTTCGAAGGATTAGGTAGTTTCCTGTTTGGAAATCCAGCAGGAGCTTATACAGCCGCCCAAACTCGTGCGGATAACTACTGGGATAAAGGACCAGGTAGTGTAACAGATATGAATAAATGGTGGGATGATGGTGAAGCTTTAGATGCTGCTGCTGATGCGTTAAGTCCAGAAAATGGTGGCCTAGCTGCGAATGGCGGATTGTTTGGTAATGAGTATATGATGGGTAATATCACAGGTCTTGCTTCTACTCTTATGCAAGCTGCTGCTTTGCCTGCTATGATGAAACAAGCTAAGCTACAAAACCAATCTTTAGCACACAATCTAGCAACTGCTAAGGAAGAACAAGCTAGGCGTAATACGAATATCAGTGGCTTTAATGCCCCTAGATCTGCGTTTACACAAAAGGTAGTATAATGGCTAGACAAGGTACATACGTAACAGTTCCTGGTGGTTCTGCTAACTGGGCTCAAGGGATTACCAGTGCTTTAGCAGATCTGTCTAAAAGCTATATGCAACAAGGTGCTGCCGAAGACGAACGTGCTCGTCTTGCAGAAGTTCAACAGTATCAGCGTAGTAGAGATGCTTTAGCTGATAAGCGTTATGATGAAAAAGCTGCACTAGAAAAAGCTCAACGAGAAGCTCTTCAAGGTTTCGTTACTGATTATAGCCCTGTTGCTGCACGAACAGCGGCTTTTGCCGCTAGTCCAGAATTACAACGTGCGTTTGATGAAAGAATGCAAACCGAACAGGAAACTCTTGCTCGTAACTTCTTAGCAGATCTTACACTTCGTGGTGAGCAAGGTCGTATGTTGCGTGAGCAAGCAGCAGAATTTGGCACACCATTACTAGAGAGTTCTCTTCCTGAAGACTCAGCAGCGTATCTAAAAGAACTGCAGGCTAAAGGTCAAATTAGTGCAGATGATTGGAAGGACTACCAAGGCCGTATTTCCAGTTTGAAAGATAAAGTATCTGATTACGTAGCTGGTAGTATGCCTGTATACCAAAAAGCAGAAGCCGCTAGAATTACTAAAGAGTTGATGGCTCGTGGTGTTCCTGCTGCAACTGCAACTGCCACAGCTACTAGCCTAGCAGGTCAGTACGATAGTAAGAAAGACTTAACTGCTGCTGCCTATAAGGCTAAAGAGGCTGCAGATAAGAGCGCTAAAGAAGAGGCAGACCTAGCCTACAAAGTATGGAATACTCAGTATAAAGGTGCGTCAAAAAATACTTCTGGTATTAAACCTGGTAATGTAGGTATTGAAGACGTAGAGAAGCACATTGCTGGTATTGATGCTGGTTGGTATGATAGTGGTACACTAATGAATTACTGGCAAGCAGCAGTAGATAAGGGCGTTAACCCTAAGGTTGCCCAAGCTGCTTTAGATAGTTTTGTTAATACCGATCGTTGGGGTAAGTCTATTAAAGGCACTTCTGATGATTTTGTACGTTTTGCTGATGCATTAGAAGCTGCTAATACTAGTGGTGGGGATCGATCTAAGTATACTGACTACAGAAGGTTTCTACCAAAGTATACTGAACTAGTAGATCCTATTCAACAGAACAAGGCTGCATTCTTAGGTGGCAGACTAGATTTAAGTCCAAAACCTATGTTGGCTCGTGATACGTCTCCTGATACTATTGCAAGAGTAGGTGGTACTCCAGTCAGGTCTATATTCGATATAGATCCTGCAGGCAAAGGTCCTTACACTAGAGGTAGTGTTAGACCTCAGTCTGCTGTTACAACTGCACTACCTAACGCCAATGTTGCTAACGTAGAAGCGGAAAAAGAGCTACAGAGAGCTATAGAAGCTGAGTTGGGTGCTGAGGCTGCTAAGGAAGTACGACCTACTAATACTGACGTATTGAATGTTGTAACTGCTAAGGGCGCTAGGGATATGGCGTTAACACCACAAGCTGCAGCTCATGCGCAGCAATTAGAAGATCGTATGAAGCAACGTGCTATTACTAATGCCAAACAAGCTCAAGAGACAAAAGCTCGTGATATTAAACGAGTACAACATCGTTTAAGCAGTCTTGGAAAAACTCCTACTCAAATGCATGAGTTGTTTAAGAGGCATACTACTGTTATAGGCGGTAAAGCGTTTGATACTCCAAACTTTAGTGATATAGCTAACGAGATTGGGTCATCTTATGATACTGTTAAACAGCTATACTATACTATGCAACAATACGGTCTATAACCCTTTACTCGTATAGTAGAAAGCCCTGGACTTGAGTAGAGTTCGGGGCTTTTGTGTGTTATAATCTGTGAAAAGTAACCCTATAGGAAATTAAATGTCTACGCCAGATACTTTCTCCCGTCTTCTTAAAACTAAAGAAGAGAAGATTGCCAACCTTTCTGAAAAAACCTTTGCTTCTGAAGACCTATCTCGAGGTACATATACTGACCTAGGGTCTGGTTATATTGATCACAATAGCAATAAAATCTGGAATATTTCAGAAAATTGGACTCCCGAAGAGATGTCCTTTGCGCGAGACTACCTAGTTTCTAACTACTCCTTGCCTGATTCTAGTCGTAAAGATCGTCGTTTATATGAGTACGGTGTTTCTGACGTAGGTAGAGATATTGATCCTCTTCAAGCATATCAACCTGAAAACTATGATCCTAGAAAAGTAGGATTAGCTAGTGGTAGATACGATACTTCGGATCGTAGGTACATCCCTGGTTCAGATGGTTATGGGTGGGAAGCAGGTACACACGGCGTAGATGTATCTAAAAAACACCTAGATAGTAACCTTTCTTATGACGCAGCAACTGCGTTAGAGGCTCTTATACACTCTAATAGAGGTAACCTTGACCAACGTTTGGTAAAGCAGCGTGATGATGGTTGGTATGACTATGCCTCTCCCGAGGGTATGAAAGTAATCAGTAAAACTGAAAAGGACGCTTTATTTGGGTCAGGTGCTAGTGAATACTACTTTAGTCATGAAGGTATCTTTGGTGATGGCTACGATCCTACTTCTATAGACCAAGATAAGATTATTCAAGGTCTTGAGCAAGCTATGGGAGTTGTACGTGGTGGTAACGATCCTATCACTACTCCTTCTGGGACCAGTGTAACTGGACGCAGACCTGTTGCGTCTGACTATATTACTCCCACTAGTTCTCTTGGCAATACCCTTAGCGGGTTTGGTGCATCTTTTGTAAATGAACTTCTTATTAATCCTGCTGATGCTATTGGTGATTGGACAGGTTTGTATGATATTGGTACTGCAGAAGAAAAAGAGAAGATGACTCAGGGTTGGTTTGGTTACGATCCTAGAGTTGCTGCTCAAGCTATGGAAGAGATTGGTAAACAATGGGATATAGTAGCTAGTGGTGATGCATCTGTAAGTGATCGTATGAGAGCTGCGGGTACAGGTATTATCGAAGCGTTTACTACCCCAGAAATGCTAGGCACTAGTTTCGGTACTTTGCTGGCATGGGTAAGTCCAGGCAAGTTTCTAAATCTGTTAGGTGTTGGTACTAAATTCGATAAAACTGTTCGAGGTATTGATGCTGCAGTAAAAGCAGGTACTAAAACTAAAGCAGTTGCACGAGCTGAAAAAGCTAAGGCGTTCATGTCTCTTGATGGTGCTAAATCCTTTTTAACTTCACAAGCTGGTATGGTTACTTCTGCTATGGGTAACGTAAATAACCAGTATGAAGAATTTATTGAGAACAATAACGGTATTGAGCTCGAAGGTGCCGAAAAGGCTAAATGGTTTGCTGGAAGATTTGCTGTACAAATGGTAAATCAAAACCTAGATAAGATTGTAGACTTCAGTGTAATGAAGAATCCAGGTGTAATTACTGCTATTATTCCTGCGGTTAAGTCTATGACTAACAAAGAATTTGCTAATGTAGCTAAGTCTATGGGTAAAGGTATCCTTAAGACTACCGAAAATATGGGCAAGGAATCTGCTCAAGAATATGCTCAAACTATGATGGAGCTGTTTAATTCTCGTTATGGTGCTGCTCAATTCGAAGATGTAAACGCATTTACCGACTTTATTACCGATGAACGTAATACTCGTGAATCCGGTATTGCTGCTCTAGCAGGTGCTGGTGGTGCTACTCAGTTTGAAGCTGTAGGTGCTGTTGGCCGTGCTGCTGGTAAAGTTACCGGCAAAAGTTTGTCTGAACTTAGCAAAGCTGGGGGTAAGTTAGGCGAAAAGATTAAATCCACTAAGCCAATTAAAGAGGAAGAACTACCTTTAGTTGATACTGCCCTATCTGTAGAAGAAGTTGCCACTGCTACCGAAGCAAGTGACAAAACTGCTGATGAAACTGCATTTAAATACGCCAGCATGTTTGGTGAAAAAGAAGCTATAGGTATTAGTGAGAGCCAAGACCTAGAAGACCAAGCCATTGTAGAAACTCCAACTTTAGATGAAGCGTTATCTACTAGTGGAATGTCTTATGCTGATGTCGTTAGTGAGATTGAGTCCGCAGAATCTGTAATTGAGGGAAGAAGAGACTCCCCTAGATCACGAGATAGTGACGATTTAGCGCTTAGAATGTTACGTAAAGCTAAGTCCCAAGCTGCTAAAACTATTATGGAAAGTAAGGAGCCACCAACGTTAGGCTCTGGTTACAGCCCTGAAGATGTGGCTGAAGATTTTGTTATGTCTAAGGTGTCTGTTGAAGGTACCTTAGATATTACTGAAGAAGAAATTAACCTAGTTAATGAGTATCTTCGCAAGAACGGTCAAAAGCCTTATCGCTTTGACCGTGTTCGCAGTATGTTAGAAGGCAAGGACGCATCTGAAGTTTATCAAGATTCCATGGGTACAGGTACTAATAGTGCTCCAAATCGTCGTGCTCGTTTACGTACTTTAGTTAATACTCCTGGAGTTAACAAGCAACGAGTAGAGAATGAGTTGAAAGGCATTAACAATTTCCTTACTACTCAAAAAGATCGTAGAAAACAGTACGAAGCTACTAGAAAAGAAGTTCAAGCGGATATTGATAATTACAATAAAAACAAAAATCGCGCTGGAGCAGATATTCTACCACCAAAAAGTAAGGATGTTGCTGGCTTAGACGGTAAGAACTTTATTAATGTTTCTAAAGGCTCTGATGGCAATTATAAGATTCATAAGTCATCTCAAGCCATTTTGGACTCCTTAGATGATACTATTGATCATTTAGAAACTACTTTGGCTCGCTACAAGAAGGCTACTACCCGTATACTAGGCGAAGAAACTGTCGATACTACTCATATCGCCGTTCCTGTATCTACCAGTGTACCTAAGAAGGTACAAGGTTACAGAGAAGAGGATAAGAAGTTCTATGATGCACATAAACCTACTAAGGCTATTGTGGATGAAGAAACTAGTCCTGAGCAGTGGAAGAATGGCAAAGACTATCAAGTTTTAAATGAAAGTAAGATTGCTAAAGCATCTACAGAGTTCACTGCAGATGATGTAGTATTACTTACTACCTTAAAGGTTAAGAAAGGATCTACTGCCAGTAAAACTTTGAGTAAGGCTATTAAAGCTGGCGCTACTATTGTAGTTGACCGTGCTTTGCACAAAGGCAATACTGTTGTTATGCGTAATCTGGCAAAGCGCTACGGTGCTGGTGTTACTACTGTAGATGGTAAAGTTGTATGGAGACCCCGTGAAGAAGCGTTAGAGCGTCAAAAAGAGGCTCATAACACTACTGCACAAAAAAATCGTAAAGCTCGTATCCTTAAGAAACTAGTAAATGCATTTGATGCTAAATTAACTGCTAAGGCTGAAGGCACTAAACTATCTAAAGAAGATAGCGATAAGTTTGATAAGGCTGTTGAACTAGCTAAGCAATATTTTGATGGTCCTAACGCTGTTAAGAATATGCGTGACCATGCTGTTAATGAGCTTAACAAAGAGGCTGCTGGCTTACAGAAGAAGTTAGGGAAGATAATGCTTATCGAAGGCACTAGCTCTAAAGCGTACTCCGAAGAGTTAGGTAAAGCTACAAAGACTGCAGCCCGTCTTGCGGATAAGCAGATAAAGATTGATGAGGCTAGGTTAACCAAAGGTGGTACTTTAGTATCAGAGTGGAAAGAAGCTGAAGCAGATGCTAAGAAGGGTGGTACTCCGTTAGTTCAATGGGTTAAAGATACATTCGGCGCTGGTGCCCGCGCTGTTGCTACTAAGATGTTATCTGACTCTTTGGGCAAAGCTAAAAATCCAGAAAGCACTATCTACTCTTACAGAAAGAAGGGAAGTACTACATATTCTACTACTAAATATATTAAAGATGTAAAAGCGTTTTCTGAAGATGGCGTTTATCATGTGATAGAGGTGGATCCATCTACTTACGTGGAAGTCAGTAAACCTACAGTACTAAATACCCTAGATGTAACTGAGTTAAAACTAGGGGGTGAGCAGAACGTTCTATTTAATGATTTCGTAGAAGAATCTTTAGACGTCCTTAAAAGTGTATTAGGTAAACTAGACTTTGAAGGTAAAGTACTACCATTTCCTCTTATTGACAGTCCTGCTGCTTCTCTTATTTTTAACGATAAAGAAGAGTTGAATGCTAATTTTGCAGTAGCGGCTCGGGTAGCTTTATACAACTTTGTTCGTAATAACGCTTACCTTATGTCTAAGGGTATGAAGAGTGCAAAAGAGATTGCTGAGATTTTAGGTAAACACGAATCTGAGCTGTCTTATGACGCTATTTCTCTAATGCAGGATAAAGGTCTGCTATACAAGACTGCAGCGGACAGTATTGGTAAAGATGTTGCAAATTTACTAGGACTATCTGCCAAGAATAATCCTGAGGTAGATGCACAAGCGTACAACGCCCTAGTTACTGAGTTTGGCCAAATCGCTATGGCTATGGGTACTGGTAAAAAAGAAGGTCTGTTGAAGACAAGTAGTATGCCTAGTAAAGACTTTGCTACAAAGATATTGGGCAAGACTAGTGTAGATATGTCCGGTGGTGAAGCTACTGTAAACTTTATTGAGATTCAGGACCAAGATACTGTAGCTGCTGCTTCCTTCATTATCGATTCTTTGAATAAAACATTACCAGGTATCGATGTAAGACGTAAAGAACCTTCCTTTGTTGAATTAACTGACAAAGAAAAGAAAGCTGCTACTAAAAAAATAAGGAAAGAACGTTTAGGTTTAAATGTAGCTTCTAAGTCTGCTGAATCTATGAATACTCTTATGGACACTGAAATGAGTGCTGATATGCCACTCATTAGATTTGCTTTGAAAGAAGGAAACTTAGAGCGTATTAAGAAGCTATTAGGTTTTATTGAAATCGATAGTGACGAATACAAGAAGTTGTCTTACAAAGAACAACAAACCCAAGCGTCTAAAAACCGTGATGTTGAGAAGTCTATCGAGCATTTAACATGGTTAAATGACCAAACTGATTCTGCGACAGGCAAAGTATCTATGTGGTTTAAATACTTCTTCTCTAAGAACGGTCGTTTCTTTGTAGATAGTAATACACTAAACCCACAGACTGATAAGTTCCACCGTTTTATGATTCAGCCTTTGAGTCATCTTAATACTTATGCAGTAAAAAAAGGTAAGTTCTTTATTGGTGATAAGGATGTTACTGACTCTGTTCACTACGCTCTTGCACAAGGCTTTGGTTTTGCCACGGATAAAAAATCTAAGAGTGAAATTAATGCTTTCAGTAAAAATATACTGGACAACATGAAGTCGGTTAAGGAATTAAATAAAATCCGTGAAGAATTCCTTAACAAAGGGGAAGTAAAATCCCTGGGTATAGAGATTGAACATCTTGGCCATGCTCTTCAGGCTTTCGATTTTGTTGAAAAAATGATAACTGCTAAAGGTAAAACTTTCGATAGTCCTATTACTGCTGAATTCGACGCGGTAACTAGTGGTTTTGCCCTTAAGCTACTGCAGATGCCTATCATTGGTAAAAAACTGTACGAATGGTTAGGTAAGGTTGGTATCTTTACTAAAGATAACGAAAATCTGTCTAAAGCTGAAGGCGTAAGTATGAATAACATACTAAGTCTAGACGGATTCTTAGATAGTTATCAGTTCTTAGCTAACAGTGTAAAACCAGTTAAGTATAAAGATGTACAAAAGCATTCCTCTTCTCCACTTCTAAAGTCGAAAGAAGGTTACGCTAAAGACTTATGGGATGCTGTATCTAAGGTTCTACCTACTGTAGACCCAGATGGTGGTATTTCTTCTGACTTACGTAATTTATTTAAGTACCCTTTCATGACGTTTAACTACGCGTCTTCTATCAAGTCTATCCGCACTAGGTTGAAAGGCACTATGAAGGATGATATTGCTAAGAAGATTGCTAAGTTGGATCTTACCAAGAGTGAGTTTAAAGATAGTGAACAGTCTCTTATCGATATGATGAAGGTATACGCGGAAACTGACACTATCAAAGATCTGGAGGCCCTACAAGAGCTAGTTCGCACTAAAGATATGGACTATGTTAAAGTAGGTAAAGGCGGCTCCCTAGGGCACTATTTAGATGCAATGATTGATGCTTCTTATGGTGTACAAGTAGAGACTATCCTTAATGATGAGTTTGCACCTTTCGTAGCTGCTCAAGATACTATCAACGATAGTTTCAAGGCAATGTTTGAAGTATTCTTTGTATCTTATGAACAAGCTCTTAAGAAAGCTCGTACTGAAGGTCCTGTGTCTTCTCAAAAAGAGAAAGAGATTTATGAGTCTTTGAAGAATCAATGGCCAGCTATTAAAGGTCCATTGAGTGCAATGGAAGATGAATTTTCTGCAGATGGTAGTATCGGCGTATATAGTACTGAAACAGCATCTCCTTATGGTATTCACGCTGGACGTAAAGCTCCTATTACTAAATTAGCTCCAGGAGTTAGTAAGCACCTAACTATTCGTACTTCTCATATGATTAAGGTACTTAGTGCTGCTATCTCTGCTGGTTCTGTAATCCCAATCCACTATGTGGATGGTGCAGTAATGAGTAACACTATTGCAGGTATGGATGGGAATATTACTAGTATCCATGATGCGATTATGCCCCCATTGTTAAGAATGGCTGAAGCACAAAAGTACTACAACAAGGCTACCCTAGATATAAGCGCCTCTTACAGTTTTGTAGATCAGATTGTTAAAGCTATGGATCGTGTTATCAGGAATGCAGATCTGTTTGAAATTGGCAGTTCTTACCAAACTACTAAAGTAAAAGTAGGTAGAGATGAAGAGATGAGCGTCTCTAGTTTCATTGTAAGCACTCGTAATACTATGGCTGCATTGGCTAATGAGGTTAATGAATCTCGTAAGAGCTTATTTGATACACTTAATGATGGTGCTCATGTTATGCATATGGCAGGTACATCTGAAGGTATTTATACTGTCGATACTAACAATGTTGTTGAGCATGTTGAGATTGACAGTTATGAGGAAATACAGGATAATAGCACTAATGTAATCGTCGATGGTGTTACACTTTCTGACCTAGACGTACTAGCCACAGACCACTGCTAATTAAGTGACCTACAGGAATATCTATGACTATTTGTACAAATCCTAAATACTTTAGGGATTTAGTAGAAGACTTTATCAAAGAATACGAAAAGTTCGCTCAAGACGACACTTTGGAGGGTATTGATAGTACCCCTGTCAGTGAAACTTTAGAGCGTCTTTATGCTTATAGACGAGCTATTAAAGCTAAGGACTATGAGTATATCCGAGCTCAAGGATTCCTTATTAATAACTTGGAAGAGCAAGGTAAGTTAGCCACGCAGGTATTTCGCCAAACTTTTGGTAGCTCTTTCTCTTTCACTTGGGGGTCTAGTCAACAACCAAGTAAAGCTTTGTTTAAGAAAGCGGAGTTTGTGAAAGGTGGTGTTAAGATTCATTACGTTCATAATGGCAACTATTACTCTCACGTGTTCTCTCTGACTACTGACGGTAGAAGTACTGACAGTAAAAAAACTTTTATTACTGTACCAGGTTTTAGAGACTTCTTAGATAACTACGAAGTTGCTGAGCGTAATAAATTATCCATGGAACTTGTGCTTGGCAATAGTGTAGGAAGTGACTTCAAGCTTGATGAAAAGTACAAAGACGACAACTACCTACACGGTAACGTAGAGCATATGAAGAGTATGTTAAAGCGTCTTCATGTATTGGGTGGTGAGAGAGCTAGCGACTCCGAAATGGAATTCCACATGGAACTTCTAGAACGTATGTCCCCTAGTTTCTTTGAATCCTTGCGAATTTACGTACAGGAAGAAGCTGAGAAATCTGGTGGTGTTGCTAGACCTAGTCGTATTGATATTAAAATCAAGGGCGCTCCTACCGCGATTGGTAATCAGCAGTCTGAAGCTTCTATCTATATGGAAGAAGTATGGCACTCTATGACTTCTGGGGCAATTGCCTCTGACACACCGAAAGCCGTTAAACTACGTAGACAGCTAGAACACTTAGTAGAACTGGGGCGTGATCAACTGACATGGGAAAGCTTTCTTCCTGAAGAAAACGATTCCATTGATAAGGCTGCAGAAGAAGCTTTTGCTAAAAAACTTTACAGCTATATTTTTGATAATCCAAAGAAAACAAACTACGAATTCTTAGCAAAAGGTATCGCTGAACCTGTAGTAGCTAAAGCTCTATCTAAAGTACAAGTAAGAGAAGGTAAGGATACTAAATCTTTACTTGAAAGATTCTATGATTTGATCGCATTAGTTGTAGATGTCCTATCTGGTAATATTGCACTTAAGAACAAAGATACTAATGTACATGATGCATTGATTAACCTTGCCTATGAAATGGGTGAAATTAACACCCGTGCAAACCAGATGATAGCTGAAAAGCCTGGAATCTTTGCTCGTATATTTGATCTTGTGCTAAATAACCCAGATAGAGTAATTTCTAACAAGCTTCACGAAATTACTGATAAGTCTGTAAAGAAATTAGAAGGTAAGTCTTATGAAAAGATGCCTGATGATTTGTATGGACAGACCAAGTGGATGGCCAAAACTGTGGGACTTTCTTTGGTAAACCCTACCTACACTAAAGTGATGGGGGCTATTGCAAGTGCACATGGACTACGTCCAGATGGAACAATTAGAGAAATTGTTAGTGGGCTATTTGCAACGGAACCTGCCCAAAAGGTAGGTGAATTCCTAGTTCTACAGGCTGGCTACATTGATAAACTACGTAACGAACAAATCGGTCTTACACGTGATAGTGTACTTTCTAAGTTCAAAGAAGCTCCTACAAGAGATATAGAAGAAGCACTTACTGAAGTTATTGCTGATACAGACCTAGCGTCTTTATTTGGCAAGACTTCTGCTGCCTACGACGCAGGGCTAGTGAAAACTAGAATCTATGATAACGCTACTCTACGTAAGTTATTATCCGATAAAGCTACTCTAGACAAGTTCATTAAAGAAGCCAAACGTGCTCTAAAGGACTTGGACAGTACTCACTACAATTGGCATAAAGATCAAGCTGTAGGTTTAGGCATTTATATGGCCAGGCATCAAGGTAACCCTGAACAGAACTTGAATGCAGAAAACATCGTTAGAGGTATCCATAGTGGGCATAGAAAAGCCCCTAACAAGAAAGTTATTAAGGCTGTAGACGAACTGGCTACCCTAGTTGCACTTAAAAATACAGCGGATACTCAACGTGACAAAGTAGCTACGTTGATGAAAACTGAGTGGGAAGGTGTACAGCACATTGCGGATATTGTAGAGGGGTTTAAGAAGAACTCTGATGTTACAGTGTTTACTAAAAGTAAAACAAACAAGATCAAGGGATATACCCGTGAAGTGTTTGATGACTCCATTATTATGGAGGTCGCACTACTGGACGACAAGAAGTCCATGGAAGCCCAAGGATTTACATTCCACGGTGAATTAGCGCCCAAGGTAGGGGATAAGACTAAGAAGCCTATGGCACTATACGTGACAGACTCTGCAAGTCGTCCTGATCGTTTAAGAGGTGGTGTTCGTTTGAATCAGCTACGCTCTAAAGGTACAACAATTACAGACTCCTACTACAAAGAAGACGAAGGTTTTTCACATAGTTTAATTAGAGAACGTGCTCGTAGAGATATCAATGAGATTCAACGTGGTGCTATCGAAAGAGCAAAGAAAATGGAGAATGGAACTTACTCCTTCTCTGAAACCCATTTCGGTGTAGTACCTGTTATCAATGATACCGGCAAAGTAGTGGACTATCGTTATATGATGGATAAAGCTACTAAGAAAGATTTACTTAAACAGGATACACGTATCTCCGAAGTAATGGCTAGATCATTTGGCTCATTGCTAGATAAGGATATGAGTTCTCAGCACAATAATAAAGTGCTTGGAAACTTGCAAAAGGACATGGAAGAGAACTGGGAGCAGGGCTCTAAAGGCAAGGATGGTTTAACAGATTTTTCTTTGATTGGGCCGGAGTCTGCTGACCCTGAAATGCGTAAACTGTATCATATGCTGCCAAGAGAGTTCAAAGAGTTTATTCAGAACAGGGAAGATAAGACACTGGCCGTACGCACTAGTTTAAAGAATATGTACTTTGGCTACAGCCAGTTGAGTGTTATGGATATTCCAGGACTACAGAAGATTACACCAAAAGTATTGGCCAAGATAATTAGATTTGCTGAAACAATGTGGATGGAATTGGTACAAATCGCTAAGACTAACATCTTGATGAAGATGCCAACTGTTACACTAAGTAACTTTTTGTCTAACGTAATTTACCTGACTATGAGAGGGTATGACCCAATCTCAGTAATCACTATGCAAGTTGATAGCTTTAGGGAAATCAAACGTTACAATGCGAATGTGAAAAGAAGACAAGAACTTTTGAACCAGCAAAGAGAAACAATAGTAGCTCTGGGACGTGAAACCTTATCGGATAGTAGAAGAAAGGAATTGGAAAGGGAGTTGACTCGAAGTAGAGGTGAGTTGAAGGCAGTTGAAAATAAAATAGAAGACAGCCGTATACATGAACTAGTACAAATGGGTTTAGACCAATCTGTAGAGGATATCTCTAGTTATGTGACTCGTGATACTAACAGAATTAGTAAGTTTTTTGATGAAAAGATGGAAGTACTGCCGAGTATTGCTCGTACAGGTGTTGACTACCTATTCTTAACAAAAAGAACAGCGCCATACAAAATTGTTAATGAGTTTTTGGAAATTACAGATTTGATGTCCAGAGATATTCAGAACACAATGGAAAAGCGAGCTGAAAAGCGTCAAGCTAATGGACAAGAAACTTTACCTAACTGGTGGTTAGAAAAGCAAGAGGAAGGTTACAGGTCTAGACAACCTTTAACAGGGGAAGAGAGAGTCCAATTCCTTAAAGAGGCTGAGGAATTTAGACGTTACGAATTGGTAGAAGACTATATTAACTATGCGTTACCATCTTCACAATTTGAAGAATACCTAAATAAAATAGGTGTTTTGATGTTTACCAAATACGTAAAACGTATTCAGCGTATTATTACTAAGACAGGTGGTAGAGGACCAATTAAGTCTGCCCTAGGTTTGTTTGGTGCAGGTATTATGTTTGAATTACCTACTATCCATGAACAATCTTTCTTGGTGAAAGACTGGTATACGGATTCGATAGGACCAGGAAATGTATTTCCTATATACAGTCCTATCGATATCTTAATGAACGTATTAACACCTTCACTTCTGAAAGCGTCTACTTATGACTTTTCAGTGTAGATAGTATATGGTACGTTATAAAAACTAGGGTAACAATTACTGCTGCTATACCTAAAACGTATGAAATATACATTGAAGCAATTACAGCAGCAGTAATTACCATTAGAGTTAGTACCGCACCTATAGCTTGTAATAGGTTGGCTATCATTTTTCGGTCCTTTTAGCTCTGCTAATAAATGTATGTAAAATACCATTTTTACCACTAAAGAATTTAGGTGGACTAGCAAAGAAGAAAAGACTTATAAACAAAGAAGCTACAGAACCTACAATCAAACCAGCATATGAGCCACTAAATAAGGCCATAATAGTTAGTAAGATTAGTACGTCAAAGGTAGCATCTTCCCAACGTTTGCGGTCTAATTTCATTTTAACTACAATGAAGTTAACGGCTACTACCAAGCCAAGAATTGCAAACTCCATAATTATCTCCTTGCGTTAGAATAGCAGGCCTTATACAAAGTTGTAGGGTCTTGTTCTTTGTCTTTTTGCCATTTGCCTATAGACTCATCAAATGCTCCTTTACGACTAGTGATCTCTTTCACAGTCTCTTCAAGAGCTAGTTCAGGATCATAACCTAGTTTATGTAGAGCTCCAGTAGCTACTACTATGATGTCACATAAAGCATCAATAGTTTCATGTTCATCGCCTTCAGAAGCGGCTGAGAAGAACTCATGGAGCTCTTCTTCCAGCATCTTATACTCTGCGATATTATTAAAGGTCCGCAATTTACGATCTATGTTGAATTTTACAATTCCTTCAATAGGATTCATAAAACCTCCTAATTACGAGCGGTTAACGCTTTTAAAATTATACTTAAAAATTCTACTTGCGCTGGAGTAAGATATTCCTCCTTGAGTAGCCCATAAGCATGGTCTCTAAGTAGGTTAGTTAAGTCTTCGCCTTTAGAAAATTTAGGCTTTAATTCTGCTCCTTCAGCAGTATTCATATCTGCTAAAGATTTCATCAAGTCATCAATTGGGTTACCTTGTCCTGGGAGCATTAGGATTCTCCTTTAAGATAATCAGTACGACTTTCCCAACGTTCCTGCACTTCTTCAGAACCCATCCATAGGTCTGTACCTTCAATTACCTTTTCCATTTCTTCTTCAGATAGAAATCCAGTATAGAAGGATTTAAATGCTTCGTTTAGGTGGTCGTCTGTAAATTTTTGACGAGCTTTCATCTCATGACCTTTACCTGCCATACCACCAGAGTAGTTATGAATCATAAAGGATAAATGAGGTGTTAGGTGAACTTCGTCACAAGCCATAGTGATCAAAGTACCGGCAGAAGCTACTGTACCAGACAAGTTAGCTACTACTTTAGCTTTAGTGTCTTGAATTGCTCCAGCAATCATAAACGCAGAGTCAATAATACCTCCAGGAGTATTGATGTATAGCTCTACAGTAGTATCTTCATCAGCATTACCTAGTAGGTAACACAATTCGTTATAATTGCATGGCTCTTCAATACCACCAGTTAAGTAAGCTTTGATTACTTTATTTTTTTCGTCATTAATGACAGGAACAGCTAAGTCCCATAGACGTGTAGTATTACGCGGTAGTTCAAATGAAATTTCAGGCATTTTCTGTTCCTTCTGTTGTTGTTACTTCTTTATGTGGTTGTTTCTTGGATTCCTCCAGAATATTAACCACTAGTTCTGAGTAGCCGCCAATATCATGCCAGCTATCTGCGTAATAAGGATTGCCATTAGCGATACGAGCTAGTTTATGGCAAATCATATGAATAGCTTCAGCCATAAAATGTGGCAAAGGAGGTGCTTTACCTTCCTCGTTAGCATGTACACTCAAATAATGTTGAGTAATAATACTTTCTAATGTTTGTGTAAGATTCGCTTGGGTATGGAAATTACCATAGTTATTTCCTCGCGCCTCTAGTGTTTGTTCAATCATAATCTCTCCTTTTGTGAAAATAAAGGGGGCCGAAGCCCCCAGCTCTTTGGTTTAGCCTTCGCAGTTCCTAAACTTATTATTAGCTACTTTAGGCTCTGCTTGGATTATTTGAGTGATACCGTATTTAGGTATTTTACCACCTGTATTTTTTAATGCCCATTTCCACGTCGCATAAGGTATTCCTAGAGAATCAGCCCCTAGCTTTCCGTAATCAAAAGACTGTTCGCTGCCATCATCAAAATAAACTATAGTGCCCCTAGCAGTCCAGTTTTTGCCTGGATTTTGTTTTATCGGGTTTCTGTTGTTCATTCTATCTTTGGCAGCTTTTCTTGATTTTTCTGAAGCACCTGGATTGAATCCTTGTTTAAAACGTAGTTTAGTGGCTATACTTTGAGCATGTTTGCATCTTTCATAGGCTTTAGCAGAAAACTCTCTAGTGGCCTTGGGACTAAGTCTTCCAGACATAAGAGCAAATGATACCCAAATATTAGGATTATCTGGATATATTTTTGTTAGCAACCAGTGGCATAGGTAATGTTCTCTGGCAGTAAGACTTACAAGATTTTCTGCTTCATTATTACCACCAAGTGTACGAGGAATTATATGATGTTTTTCATAATATTCTACTGTTTTAGTACTACGTTTTTTACGTGTTTTTATTAAGTCATTATAAATTTTTTGATAGTTCATGTTACATCTTGTATTAACCTTCACAAGGCTTTATTATACCATAAATAGCTTGTGAGGGCTAACCCTCACAAGCGGAACACTCTGATTTATCTACTTTGTAGACAGATTCTTCATTCAAGCTGTGAATATAGTACAGGGATTGTATATTCTCATCTTCGAAAGCTAGATTATGTAAACGGGAGATTTCTTCTTCTGTCTCTTCGGCGGTAAAGAACAGATTTAGAGATTGGCCTTGACCACCTCCACCTTCATTCATAATCTTCTGTCTATGGGAGGCCATAAGTAGAATAGATTCTTGGTTAAGTTCGAAGGCAGTCTTAAAGACTTTCTTCTCGTGCTCATCTAACCAATCTTCTCCTTGGATAGAACCTTGTGCATTAGCAATACGATCCATTACTTCTTCATTATACTGACCTCGTTCCTTCATGAGGTTTAGAAGTACTGGGTTAATTCTATAAATTGTACCACCTGCAGTATCCTGCTCGTAAACGTTAGCGAATACTGGTGCAATACCTTCAGAGATACCACCCATGATGATTGCTGTAGACTTAGTAGGGGGTAAAGCTAATCTATGTGAGAATCTCTCACCATAACCTTCCATCCATTCAGGTTCACCTACTTCTTTTGCAAGAAGTTTGGAAGCTGCCATAGTTTCACTGTCTAGATGACGCATCATACGTTGGTTAAACAGGATAGATTGGAAATCACCAAATGCCCAGTTTTGATTCTGGTAATATGTTGATAATCCCAAAATACCTAGACCAATAGCTCTAGACTTTTCAGTGAATGCTATAACTTTCTCGAAGCCTTCTTCCTGTTTAGCTTTAATAAGCATGTCAGAAATAACAGCATCAAGGAAGATAGCTGCAATTTGTACAGCATAAGTGTCATTCCATTCATCCCACTTGTTAATGTTCATAGATGACAATACACAAGTAAATGAGTGGTCTTTATCAGACATTAGTGCAATTTCTGCACATAGGTTAGAATGGCGTACCTTGATACCCTTATCTTTGTACATTTGAGGTCTAGCTCGGTTTACTTTATCCATAAACCAAAGGTAGCCCTTGCCCTTAACCATTTTAGTCTTTAAGACTTTTTTCCAGATATAATCTGCTCTTTCAGGATCAGTAACAAACATATGTTGATACTCATCTGTCATATTCCAACCGATATTCCATCCGTCATCGTCAGCAATAATTTGGTCACATAGCTCATCGAAATCTGGGTGTAGTACATTTAAGTACTGTCCTATCGAGCCTCTGCGACTATTGCCTTGAGATACTTCTTTCATATCTTGAACAACACCGGTAGCGGGTTGCATAATACCGTTAGCAGTACCACCCTTAGAGATAGCAGCGCCCCTAGGTCTAATGGGATCTAGACACCAGGATGTGCCATAACCTCTTTGGGTTAGTTGGGCGATCTCTTTTCTAGCTTCATAAAAAGACTGAATAGAGTCACCAATATAAGTTCCAGAACAAGCAATTGGATGACCACGGTTGTTACCCATATTAGTTAACACAGGTGTAGATGGAGATAGCCAACCTTTCCACATAATGTCGAAGAAGGCTTCTGTCCAGCTGTGGTAACCAAACTGTTCTGGTATATCAAACTCCGTTAATTCGGCGGCTCTTACCGCAATTCTCTCATACATATCGTATGGAGTTTCAGCGACGTCTAGGTAGCTATTTTCTGTTAAGAGTTGATATGATGCTGTAGACATCCACTTAGGAGCTAGTCCATCGGACTGGAGCTGCTTACGTTGAAATGACAATTTTTCGTACTTAGTGCTGCTCATTTTCTTCTCCTGTTTCCATATGTGGCAGTCTGCTAAAAGAATCTAGTTTCCAAGATCTTCTATATTGATTGGTAATACCAGCAAAGAAGTCATGAGTCTTAATAGACTTAGATCCTCTATAGAACCAGTCACCAATAGGGTTTGCGTCAATTTCATACTTAGGTTCTAAACCTAGTAGTGCTAAAGTTTCATTCGCTCTAGACCTGATGAATAGCTTTAGCTGTGCGCTTGTAATATCATTAATGGCAATATCGCCACTAAATGTGTAATCGATCACAGCATCTTCATGCTCAATGATCTCTTCTAAAACTCTATTTATGTCTTCACATAAACGAGCTTTATCAATACTACCAACTTTTTTATCTTCTTCCATAACTACATTAAATAAATAGGAAGCGAAATTTCCGTGTAGTTGTTCGTCTTGTACAACGAAATCTACACCAGTGATAGTATTCTTAATTAGATTGTGGCCATTTGACTGGAATGACTTCAGCATCGCAAAGTTACTAAACAATAGTACTTGTTCGATCATGGCCACAGTAGCTAGGGACAGAGGTTTGTTGTCCCCTAGATTTGAAGTAATTTGTCGTAAAAACTCCAATTTATGTTTTAGTACTGCGATAGTTTCTTGGTTTTTCGCAATTTCTTCAGGATCAATATTTAGAACATCAGACATTTTCTGGTAGAAAAACGCATGAACAGATTTTTCCATTCTAGCAATTTCTGCACAACATCCCTCAATTTCAGAGTGTGGGTACCAGTCAGCAATTTGTTCCCATACTTCACCTACTTTTTGTTCGATTTCTACAAACAACTGTAGTGTTACAGTGGTTAAGTTTAATTGTTGTTCGGACATTACATGACGATAGTCGTGAATATCCTTATCTACTGGAATTTCTTGAGCAGTCCAAGATACATCTTGTTGCTCTTCCATAATTTTCTTTGCACCTGGATACAGGTACAATCCAAACAGAGAGTTCTCCGTTTCAATTGGTAGTTTCATTATTATTCTCTTTATACTTCTACTATTGTAATTTCAGCTCTAGGGTTTTCTTTATCGATTCCTCTGAGCTCCCAGGATGTACCCACGTGGTACTTACTATTGTCGTTAACCACCACTCCACATTCTTGTAGGGCATCAAGACTGAATTTCTCCATTCGAGAGGCTATATTAGAGCCATCTGAATTTGGGTTTTTGATGTAAACATCAATAGCCAGTTTATATTGGCCCTCAACTTTTGTACTGTCAATCTGCTCTGCTACAAGATGGTGATAGTGTTGTTTAACTTCGTTTTTTAAAAAATAATGCCAATTTCGGTAAGCATTATCTCCAACTAGCCAAGTTTTATCTTTCTTGGTTTTGAACACTTGCGTGTAATAAATAGGTAAGGTAATAATCATACAATGTTCTTTAGTTAAAATTAGGTCCGTTGATTATTGGGCACCCCAACGGTAAGGCTCAACAGGCAAAAAAGGAAAAGCCCTGCCCTAGGAGGTATATACAGTAAAACTGGTTTTGTGCTCTTCAGTTTCAGGAGGACACTGTGATACCTCATAAATCCGCTAGAACTGCCGAGATTTCCTCGGTAGTAGCGTTATTAGGGATGGTTACCATATCAGCCCAATCATAGCCGATATCACTTTCTGCTTCATTCTTAATTGCCTGATCTTCCATAAAGTCGGTTAACATAACATCAATCAAATTATCGTTAACCCACTTAATAATAGCGGCATCCTTCTTTACTTCAAAGTAAATAGAATCATAAATAGTGGAGATGATTTTTACATCATCTTGGTAACCTTTAGCATCAATTAGTTGATGCATTTTATTAATAGCTAGTGCTGTTAATATAGACCAGAACTGACAAGTTGCGTTATTTAGTGTTCTGATATCATTGTCTGGGTAGTCTGTTTTTAACATAAACCCTAACCCTAGATGTATTTCACCATTTTCTTTAGAGGTCGGCAATACGTAGTTCTCACGATAATCCGTGATACCAGGATATAGTACATTATGGTAGTTATCAAATATTTCCTTTGTGATAACACCACCTTTATCCGCATCGGGGAATCCCCCGTATGCTAACTTAAAGGTAGGAGCTTTACTATCTTGTCTTATAGCAGAAGCTCTTTTATCTTTACTGTCTACCAAAGCCTTAAGGTTTTTAGTATCAGTAGGTGTGTCTCCTGTGAGTTCCATAAACTCGGAGATCTTATCTTTGAAGTAACCAAGTGCATTCAACGAGTGACCATCTAGATCTTTTAGAAAGATGTCACATTTGTTTGTATCTCGAGACAGAGATGCGATAACACGATCTTCTAGAGCACTATAGTCTGCTGTTAGTATAATACTACCTTCAGGAGATGTAAAGCACTTTTTTACAGGTTTTGCAAAACGAGATCCTGTAGATGGCATATTCAACATGTTCGGATTAGAACTTGTATAGCGTCCAGATTTAGCTCCAAGAAGCTTGTATTGGCCATATAAGCGATCTTCTACAGTATAGTTATAGAATGCCTCAATAAAGTTATTCTTGATTATAGCGGCAAATGAGTGGTCTATAAAGCATTGAGTAAAGTGTTTTACATCTTCATCATCGGTTTCTTTATTGACCCGCTCTACTTGTGCTCTATCCCACTTAGGCAGCCCAGTGTCCTTCGAAACGGCTTCTGACTCGATACCAAGCATAGCAAATAATTCTTGTTTCTGTTTCGAGGACCCTGGGTTAAACACTGGGAAAGCTACTTCAGGCGCTTTCACCTGCTCTACATATTTTTCATTATAAATTTTCGCCTTATCCTCTGCTAATCTCGTCATAGCCTGGGATATTGCAGGAGTATTATGAGGTAAAGTACCATCTACTAACATTTGCAGTAAACGGTTTGTTTTTGCGTACTTTTTAACTAGGGATAGTGGCCACTTGCCTACTCCGGTAGGAAGTTTATCTTCAGGACTTCCCCAGCCTTGAGATTGAGCATATACTTCCATGAAATAACTACGATGAGTCATATCCTTGAACTTAAAGGGAACTAGGTAATAGGACTTATCTCGCATTTTAGACTTACGATCTTCGATGTAAGCTTGTATTTCTTTACCATGCTTTTGCTCTAAGTACTGCTTAATCAAAGGATTACCAGCTAGTTCTGATGCAACTTCTTTAAGTTGTTCTGCTAGAGTTTCTTCAAGATCTACTACTTTGTCTAAGTCAATGTGTAAACCATTGTCCATAATACGGACAGTATCTTTAATTAAATGCTTTGCAGTATTTTCATAAAAATAGCCTGTAGGGTACTCTGCATCTCTAGGCTCTACCGCTGGCAGTTGGTCATGGGGACTGTACATATAATTCCTATACTAATATTTCTGGAGCCATAGAATTTGCTTTAGCTACCAGCTCCAAATAGTCTTCTACTGCTTTATCATAAGCATCTGTTGTTTCTAGACTATCTTTGATTAAGTCTCTACATTGTTCTATTTTTTCACATAATGGACAATAGCATGTAGTAAATGCTATAAAAGGATGACCAATATCACAATAGTAAAAGTTATTGTCGTACTCTTCTTGGTAGAACTCATGCGTATTAGTATTAAATACACTATTCATTGATGAACTCATTTAAGTACTCCCATAATTTAAAAGTAGCACAAGCATCTATAGCAGCATACTTGAGTACATATTCTTCGTATTGTTGACTAACATCAAATGCATCTGCTGATATTGCCCAGTCACCATACCAGTGCCCCGCTAGATCTTTTAGACCTGTATTGGCTTTGAAGACTTCAACGTGATTAACCAACGTCTTAGCAAATATCTGTGTATCTTCTACATTCTTGGCATTAGCATTAGCATAATACATTAAGAATCTGCCATCATAGCTATAGTTATGCCACACTTGTAGTTTTTCTGTTTCAACAAGAAAGTTAAGCACAATATCAGCTATTTCTTGATTATCTATGATAAACACATAAGCATCTTTTTCACTATACGCAATACTACAGTGAGTAATAGTACAGTGGTAAGGATGGCCTAACGCTGAAGCATTTGCAATAGATTGGAAGTAAACCTGCTTACGTCTAGGTAGTTCAGGATCAACCATTTTAAGCTTAGCGTCTTCGACCTCTTCAGAGGTATAACGAATAGCAGTCTCAAAGTCAGCTGCAAACGTATCAGGTAAGCTCTGCAGCCACGCTTCAGCTACTACAGGATCGTTAGTACTTTCATAGTTAACTTTGATACTGTGTTCGACTTGCATTTTATTTTCCTATTAAATGTGTAGCATTTCTAAGACGTACAATTGCACGAGTGCAAGCAACATAGTATAAATTTAGTGATTCTTTTTCTTTATCTGTGAGAGGGAATGGTTTACCTTCTCTTTGTGCTTCTCTCATATCAGTTAGCAGCTCTTCAATAGAAGTATTCATATCTGGAGCAAGCATTACTTCATCGAACTCTAATCCTTTGGAGGAGTGAGCTGTAAGTAACATAAAATCTTGTTTTTTATTTTCGTGGTCTTTAGCTTCAGCATACGCTTCAAAAATACCACTCTTGCCATGTTTAGTAATTAGATTAATAGCTTGAACAAGGGATAGGTCTTCAGAGTATTTGCTCTTTAAATACCCAATTACAGATTTATAACTTCCCTGAATGTTATTCTGATTTTCATACCAGTTATCAACATCTTCCTGGATATGTTTATAAGCAGGATCGTATATTCGTCCTTGATACTTTAGTCCAGCCACCATTAAAGGTACTTTAAAGATTTCTTGTGCTTTTCGTACCAAGCCATATGGTACCTTTTCACGGTTAAGTTCAATCATACGATTGATTAATCCACCGTTAGTGCGAGCAATATATGCCCTAGTTGTTACTTCGTCATTTGTACTGTCTATACCTTTGAACTCCATATCAGGGTTCAAATATGTTTTACAAAATCCTTCTACTGGGCTAGCAATATGTTGTGGCACACGGAAAGATTTGGATAGTTTAAATGTGGTACCCTCATCTTCTAGACGTTCAAAACAATTAATTGTATGGTTGAATGTATAAATATTTTGGTGAGGATCACCTACTGCTACCTTTAATTTAGCCGGTAACAGTCTAAAAATTTCTAATGTGACTTCATTTAAGTCACCCGCTTCATCTAGCATTACTACGCCGTACTTAGGGCATATGATATTATCATTCGCTAAAGCTATATGAAACATTTTAAGATAAAAATCATGAGTACAATCGATTTTACCTTCTGACATTAGGTCAAGGTATTTATTAGCTAAATCTTTATTAGGTCTGCCGCATTTCTCAGCGTATTCGTCATAAGAAAGATAACTAGATAAACAAAATTCTTTAATATCTTCTGCTAATAAATATTTCTCAGTATATGAGATTCGTTCTTCAATTTGTTTAGGACCAAAGAAACCAACTTTTAGTTTCATTGGACTAACAATTGCTCTATAAGCAAGTGAATGTGTTGTGCGACAATCAATTACACTGGGGAATTTCTTTTTGGAACTAGTGGCAATTGCCTTATTATACGCTAGGTACAGTCCAGCAGTGTCTTGGAGCTCATCTGCAATAGCTCTTAAAAGAGTAGTTTTACCACTACCTGCTACTGAGTCAATAAGGATAAGTTCTCCATCCTTAGCTTGCTTGGCGTAGTCTACTACTTCTTGTTGTTCTTGTGTTAGGTTCATATAAGGATTTCCGGGGCATGAATCAATGCTTGTTCACGCGCATATTCTTTTAGCTCTTTATAACGGCCTGAGGCGGTATATAGTAGAGCATTTACAGGTT
>CALIBI010000068.1 GCA_938045815.1 uncultured Sulfolobales archaeon
TTTAGTGGATAATTATAGCGACATTACAATTATAGATTTGGGATTAAAAGTCTTCAGAACACCGTTAGTAGGCTCCTGCATTATACTAGCTAGGAGGAGGAGCAGTTTAGAACCTGTTGAGGACAGAATCTTCTTCGTTTATCTCGCTAGGGAAATGAGTGTTGACGAGCTCCTAGATATCGTTAATAGAAGACTTGAAATGCGCGATGAGAGGCTGCTATCAATAAATATTCCTAGGGGTGAGCTGATTAGAAAGATTGATGAGGGAGATAAGGTCTTATCGGTCATTTTCGAGCTTAAGGAGTTTAGGGGTTTGAGGGAGATAGGCTTACTAAGGGAGCTCTCGGAGTTCTTTGATGTTAGTGAGGGGAACACTGCTTGGTCCGTATACGCTTCTAAGTCAGGTAGTGGTGCTGGTGTCGGTGGGGAAGGCTTCTACTATTTAAGTTTAGAGAGGATTAAGAGAGAGTTAGGACTTACAGGCGAAGAGCTAAACATGTACATGTATAAATATATTTACCCGTTAATCGCTTCAAGCGGCTATCTAACATCCTTCACGTTCACCAAAGACGATTGGAAGAAGATAAAGGGGGAGAAATATATTTTGATAGCTAATGCCGAGAGGGGCATGCTGCCAGAGAAAATACAACGATATATAGGGTTGGGGGAGACGAAAATTTTGATAGAGAAAGGCCCCAATATAGGGAGGCCGGTAAGTGATTCGGCTGTAGCGAGGCGGAGAGCTCAAATTGGAGAATGGAAGTACATGGGGAAAGTGTATACGTTCAATGGCTGGTATGATCTTGGAGGCGTTATTGAGGCCCCAATATATGCTACTTATGGTGCTCGGTATTGGTTGAGGTTTGTTCTCTCCAAATTTAACTGCGCCTTAGACCATAGGATCCTTGCTTTAATACCTAGGGAGGGGGTAGAGTTTGATGAGGTTGAGTTGAAGGCTTTGCTGGCTTTCCTAAACTCCTCGTTCGGCCAGTTGCAGGCTGAAGTGAAAGGTAGAACTGCGGGCGGCGTGGCATTGTTAGAGCTTGACGTTAAACCTCTAAGCAAATTCCTAGTTATAGATGTTAAGGGCCTACCAAGGGATGTTGTTGAGGGGCTCTCCAAATTATTTGACAAGCTTGAGGCTGAAGCTAGGAGGCTTAGGGGCGCGGATACAGCTGAGAATGTTTTCGGCTCCCAGCTAGCCAGAGAGCTTACTGGGAGGGATGTTACTGGGAACGTTGAAGGACTATTTAACACTGTGATAAAGGAGATTGACTATGAAATAGCTAAAATATTGGGCTTAGAGCATATTGTTGGCCATGTTAGGTCACTAATCGTAGAGCTTGCTGGGCGCAGGCTTGCCAGAGCTAGGGAGGCTAAGACTCCAGCTATTAAAGGTGAATCACTGTATGTGTGGCTCAAGGGTAGGAAAGGTAGGAGTAAGGGTGTATGGGGGCCTAAACGGAGGACTCTAGAAGAATACTTCAAATAGGGGATAAGCTCACCTAAAGTGTAATAGAATGCTCCGTTCCTCTCGGGGGCGCCCTGTCACACAGTTAGCCTCTAGAGCTTATGCTTCCTTATCCCCTTAGGGGTTCTTTTCCTCTATGTAAGTGAGGCGGCCAGGCCTAAAGCTGGGATAACGCACACCCCCAATAGGATAGTAGCTCTCCTATCCATCCCAATCATACTCGCACTTCAAGGTGTAAGTTGGGGGTATCAGGGATTCTAAATAATTTAATCCTACACACCGCAAAAACACGGAGTTTAAGGCTCTGTCTGCTCGGGAGGAGTAGTTCTTGAGCGTTTTAGGGGTTATTTATGGTTTTAGGCGGTCTCAAACCCTAAGGCATAGGCCACCTGTCCTATCGTATAGGTCAGAAGCGTTGACTCCCCAAATTTGGGGAGACAATCTACAGATATCGCCCGGAGGCCGGGATCCGGGGAGGGTGCCGGGGCTATATGTATACACATGGACCGGCACTTAAGCCTGATATATATACATATCAGCCTCCTAGGCCGGGCTAATAACGGGATTTAGCTTCCGAGTGTGAACCAGGTTATAGGTGAGGATGGGTCCGCAGCCTGGAGGTTCTTGGAAATTCGAGGCCTAGATGGGCCGGTCCCATCAAGCCCACAGCATAGCTACTAGAGGCTGATGAGTCTACAATTTTTGGAGATACCTCACTCGCATATGAGACTTCGGTATCTAGGGATATGCTGAGGTTAACCTAGGGGCTGATATGTACACATATCAGGCCTAGGGGCCGGGGTTCACACTTAACTCTACCGGGCTTAAGGTAAACATGTATGGGCTGAAGGCAGGGGTTAGGGTAAGAGGGGCTTGAAAGCTTATATGCTAGCAGGTTACCTCGGAAGGTAGCACCACCCTAGGGAGGCTAGAGAGGCTAGGGAGGGCAAGCTCCGGGAACAGCCTCCTCATCTTACACCATGCTATATCGCTCACAGTGAAGCATTCAACGCCACAGCAAACCCTAACGTTGCCCCATCGGGGATCATACACTACTTCACAATTATATCTCCTCATTAGCTCTGGAAATGTTAAGCTCTCAGCCTCGCTACACTCTCTAGTACTCTCATAGTGTTTGATAAGGAACGCTATGACATCGTTCAGACTATCAACATTTAGGGTGTCCCTCAACCTTACGAGTGACTCAAAAACCCCCTCTGGAACCCATACTTGTTTCCATTTCACATCAAACACCATATCTATAGGAATCAGACAAGCCTTATATCTGTAGATAGGACATAAATTCACATAAGGCCTCCAGAGCTAGACATATTACGTCATATCTGCAGGTATCACCGTAACCCCGAGCCTAATGGGCCTCCCCCCGAATAAACGTTCACAGCTCAAGGCACCTGATAAGGTAGGGGGTAGGTTAGAGAGCTTGATTTATAAAACAGGGGGGTTAGACCCCCTTCAAGATGCCGGTCCCATGGGGGCCCATAGCCCCGGCACTCTTAGGAGTCCAGGTTAAACAACTCGGAGCTCTCACGCATTTGTCTTGAGCCTGATAGCTAGCCATACGGGCCGGAGCAAACCGCCTGTAGTCCATATCTGGACTTTCATAGTATGGGCCCTTGAGGGTTTATATTTGAAGTTAAATGTTAGCA
>CALIBI010000069.1 GCA_938045815.1 uncultured Sulfolobales archaeon
GTGCTAACGTTGTTATTTGTCAGAAAGGTATTGATGACGTAGCACAACACTTCCTAGCAAAGAAAGGAATACTAGCAGTAAGAAGAGTAAAAAGATCAGACATGGAAAAACTAGAAAGAGCAACAGGAGGGAAGATAGTAAGCAATATCGAGGACCTAACACCTAACGACCTAGGATACGCGGAACTAGTTGAAGAGAGGAAAATAGGAGAAGATAAGATGGTGTTTGTTGAAGGGACTAAAGACCCGAAGGCTGTCAGCATAATAATTAGAGGAGGTCTTGAGAGGGTAGTTGATGAGGCTGAGAGATCCTTCAGAGACGCCTTAAGTGTTGTGGCGGATGTTCTAAGAGTTCCTAAGATAGTGTATGGTGGTGGTAGCTTTGAAGTAGAGATTGCTAGATACTTAAGAGAATACGCGACTAAGGTCGGTGGGAAGGAGCAACTAGCTGTACTCTCTTACGCTAAAGCGTTAGAAGGGATAGTCTCAGCACTCGTAGAGAATGCCGGTCTAGACCCGATAGACATGATTTCAGAGTTAAGGAGTGCTCACAACAAGCCTGAGGGGATCAGGTACGGAGTTAACGTATTCAGAGGCAAAGTAGATGACATGGATGTTCTTGGAGTCATAGAACCTATGACGGTAAAAACTAACGCACTCAAAGCAGGTACTGAAGCAGCAACCCTAGTGTTAAGGATTGATGACGTAGTAGCGGCTAGTAAAGTGAAAGAAGAAAAGAAGGAAGAAAAGAAAGAGAAGAAAGAAGAAGAGGAGAAGTAACGCGTTAAACCTCTTCTAGTTTCTTCCAATAAACAAATACTTTTTTAGGTTTTCAAGATACTAGTTTTTTAGTGGTGTGTTTATTGTCCGGTATTGAGTATAGTTCGCGTAGGAAGAGCTCAGCAGACGATTACGTAAGATACCTCGAGATGAGGATTCAGGAACTAGAGACTGAAGTAGGATTCCTCAGGAACGAAATAAACTACTATAAGAAAGAGATCGAGAAGCTCCTCTCATCTCCACTCATAGAGGGTGTTCTACTTGAAGTGTTGCCTGACGGTAGGGCAGTAGTCAAGAGCTCTACCGGTCCGAACTTAGTAGTTGATGTGTTAGGGAATATCGATATAAAGAATGCTCGACCAGGATCTAGAGTAATGCTTAATCAGAGGGGTTCTGCAGTAGTAGGTATTCTCCCTTCGCTTGAGGATCCTTACGTAAGAGCTATGGAGGTTATTGAGAGACCTAGAGTGAGGTATATTGATGTAGGTGGTCTTAAAGAACAAATAAGAGAATTGAGGGAGGTTGTGGAACTACCTTTAAAGAATCCTGAGTTGTTCAGAGAGATGGGTATAGAACCACCTAAGGGAATTCTCCTCTACGGACCCCCAGGCTGCGGGAAGACCCTACTAGCTAAGGCGGTCGCGGGAGAGTCTAACGCTACGTTCATAAGCTTAGTTGCTTCTGAACTAGCTCAGAAATTTGTTGGTGAGGGAGCTAGGATTGTTAGAGAGGTTTTCAGTTTTGCTAGGAAGAAAGCTCCAGCAATAGTACTCATAGACGAGCTCGACGCTATCGGTGCGAAAAGACTTGATGTAGGAACTAGTGGTGAGAGAGAAATTCATAGAACACTCACTCAGCTACTAGCCGAATTAGACGGATTTGAACCACTAGATAATGTTAAGGTCTTAGCTACTACGAACAGGATAGATATCCTAGACCCAGCCTTACTAAGACCGGGAAGATTTGACAGGATTATCGAGGTTCCATTACCTGATCTTCAGGGTCGTCTAGAGATATTTAAGATACATACCAGAAAAATGAGAGTGAGAGATGTTGACTTAGAAAGCTTAGCTAGGTTAACTGAAGGCGCTTCAGGAGCCGACATAAGAGCTATATGTACTGAGGCAGGTTTCTCAGCACTGAGAAACAGTAGAAACTACATAACTATGGAAGACTTTGTCGAGGCTGCTAAGAAGATTCTTAAGGAGCGTTTCAGACCATACGTAGAGGGTGGCAAAACTCAAGAACGCAAAACTCCTTCGGTGGTTTAAGGAATTGAGTTACGTTATCAGGAGAGCAACACCTGAAGAGTTAACTAGTTTTAGGGCTATCCTTAATTACCAGTTAAGAGTAAATATTGCTGACACAATACTTCCAGACAACTTACTAGTAGGGGTCTCAAAAAATACTGGTAAGGTTAGAGCTTTAATAGATCCTGTGAGTGGGGAGGTTCTAGCTACTGTGGTCGCGCAAACTCATACACTCAATATTCGGCTGAGCTTAGCTGAAAAACTGCATAAATTAGTTCCGCTCCCTAAGCTGAGGCTAGTCGTGGTTAATGAGATGGTTCCGGACGTGCTTGAGGCTAGGAGCTCTGTTTTCTCAAAACATGTTTTGTCAGTAGATGAGGAACTAAGAGCAGGTGATGAAGCTCTAGTAGTTAGTGAGGATGATGAGCTCCTGTGTGTCGGTAAGCTCCTCCTCTCACCAGACGAGATACTTCAGTTATTAACTGGCCCAGCACTAAAAATTAGGGAGTGTGTAGCTAGATGAGGTATGTTGAGGTACACATCTACGAAGAATACGAAGCACTACTTAAAGAGCATGAGAGAAAGTGGGTCTTAATCACTGGATTCCCTGGATTCGGCTACGTAGGAACTATAGCGACGAGATACTTAGCCAACAAAATGAAGTCTGTCAAGATAGGTGATATCATAACTAAGTACATGCCTGATTTCGTAGCTATTGAGGAGTATGGTGTGATGACTCCTTACGAGATATTCCTAGCTAGAGATAAAGACTTAATAATAATCGTTAATAATGCATTACCTTCAACTCCTGAGAGAGTGCCTTACTCTCTAGCTCTAGCTGAGTGGTTCAAGAAGATCAACGGTAGTAGAGCGATATTTGCTGGTGGACTTAATATTAAGCTTAAAGAAGGTGATGAGGAGTTCAGGTGGGTCTGCAATATGGATTGCGAGTGGAGCTTCAAAGAACCTACATTAGGTAGAGGCAACTATATAGTAGGTCCTCTAGCAACCCTCTACACTATTTTCACTATCAAGAAAATACCTACGTTATTGATACTACCATACACAGAGCCAGGTAAGTATGACCCCTCAGCAGCTGCGGTCTTCATAAGAAAACTTAATGAGGTACTGAATACAGACATACCTGTTGGTGATTTAATAGAATATTCTAAGCTAGTTGCTTACGCAGAAGCCTTAATGGAGGAGGCTAGTAAAAAAGTTAGGGAGGATAAGGGACCTAAACTATACATGTAGGTAAGCCAGCAATCGGGTACCCCACTATTTTAACGTGAAAAAGGATCACTAACACAGTTCAATCAACTTGACTTTTCTGTCTTGCATAATTAAGTTTTTAAGGAGTTCTTGTTTGCTCCAAGCATATTTTGAGCACGTAAGGATAGTGATCTCAGCTTCCGCAATCTTTCTCGAAATTAAGTTGCTTATTTCTTCAATCATGTAGTTGATTAATTGACCCTCCATAGTTAGAGGCGCCTCGAATTGTGCGTAAGGGTAGACCTGATCTAACTCTACAGGCACTAAATTAAAGTAAGGTAGGTACACTAGTACGTGCGTATCGCTATTAATTATCCCCATACTTAATGCTCTTTTATATATTTCTGAGTTCCTGAATGGTTTCTCATCAGGGTTACCTGGCAGTAAAACTATTTTTCCTTTTTTCTCTCTCAAAACACTACTAACGAGTCTCCTATGACGTATTAATTCTGGCCTATGATATGATGTAGTGTCGTAGAGGAACATCGCGTGTGCATCCCCTTTAAATCTTGGGTCAAGTCTTTCTACCCACTCAACATACTTTATTAGCGTGTTGAGGGCTTCTCTAAGTGATGGGTGTGTTCTTGCACGCTCTTCAATTAACTCCCATAATCTCCCTTCTTTTAAGGCGGTCTTAACGCGTTTTAATTCTCTATTTATTACGTGTAGGTTATGGATTGCTAGCATCCTTATTTTCTCTTTTTCTTCAAGCTCTATTAATTCTTTTGGTGTGTACTTACTACATACCTCACATTCACAAGGCAGATATTCCAGGTCTGTGATTTTGTAGGTGCCTTCCTCAGTCATGTATCTGCCGTCTCTAGCGTAGAGTATGTAGGAAGCTGAGTCGAAAGAATCTATACCTAGTGCTACCATTAAGGGGATTATGAGTGGGTGCCCGCCACCAAACAAATGAACCGGCTTGTCTAGAGGTAGTAAGCTCTTAGCTACGGCAACCATATCAACTATCTTGCTGAAACCGTACTTCTCGAGCACGGTGACCGGAGACCCTATAGCGTACATTCCGTAGCCCTCGATTCTGCTTGCCTCCTTAGCTGACTTAGCAACGAGGTCTACGTAGATTCCCCCCTGTATAGGTAAGACCCACAATACATCGCTTCCCCCAACTTTCTCTATAGTTAGGCGTGCTCTCCTCAGAGTCTCCTCAACACTTTCTCTTGCTTCCTCGTAACTAGAGTCGTCTCTAGTAGGAATATCAGCTATTACCGCTATGTCAGAACCTATCTCTACTTGGTAGGTAGCTATCTCTTCAGGTTCTATCTTTATTCTGTCTCTACCATACCTCAGTATCTGGTAAGCACCAGAGTCTGTCATGACTATGCCGCTGAAGTTAATGATCTTCTTAACACCGAGCTTTTTAGCTTCATCCCCAAAGACTTGCTTTATTATGAACGCGTTAGTTATTACTTGACTAAAACCTATACTCATTATTTTGTCTGCAGGTACTTCTCTGTCTTGTTTTACCGGATTAATTACTGGGAAAAAAGCAGGTGTTTCTATGTAACCAGACTTAGTCTTGAGTCTCCCTATCCTACCAGCAAGGTCTTTATCTCTGATCTCGAAACTCATGCTACGCTCAACCAAACTACTTAGTGCTGTGATGCCTTACGTCTGGGTCTGAGCACCACGCTTTTTCTGCTCTAAGTATTCTTGAAGAACACTGTAAAGCTTGCTAGCTAGAGCCCCAGAACCTTCAACCCCATACTCAGTAATCTTAAATTTGTCGTATACGTAGACAGCATGAATGTCTTTAATAACCTTAATAGATGAAGGAGGTATGTTAAGTTTTGACATAAGATACTTGCTGAACTCTTCCGGGTCGAAAACAGGCTTACTCTCAAATATTATCTCGGATATTCGGGAACCGTTCACGAAGACTTTATAGAATGACTTGCCTTCCTGATTTCTCGCGTTCTCAAGAACTAGGTGTAGAGTGAATCTCTCGCTTAAGTCCAAACCCACCAACTTACCAACGTATACGGTACCGTCAACCAACCTCACAATTATCTCGTTACCTACTAAATTATTGAGCTCACTTATCAGATTTCTTACAGCAGACTGAATTACGCCACCCATTTCTACTACCTAAGCTTCATATACTCAGATAAACTTAAAAAATTCATAGTTCCGGAGAGACCGAGGAAATCAAAACGAAAAACTTTTAAAGGAGAACTCATACATTAATTACGATAAAAACAAGTGTAGAGGTGAAGTGAGTGTCTCAAGGACCTACGTCAAGCAACGTGGTGTTAGTAGGTAAGAAACCCGTAATGAACTACGTGCTAGCAACACTAACCCTGCTAAACCAAGGGGTTCCGGAAATCGTAGTGAAGGCTAGAGGCAGAGCTATAGGAAAGGCTGTCGACACCGTCGAGATAGTGAGGAATAGGTTCCTACCCGACAAGGTAGTAGTAAGAGACATAAGGATAGGAAGCCAAGTAGTTACTAGCGCTGAAGGCAGGCAATCCAGAGTCTCGACAATAGAAATAATAATATCTAAGAAAGATTAAAGAGATGCAACAAATCTTTTTTACTAATTTTTATTAATTTAATATTAACTACAACAAGTCCTCGTCTTCGCTAGTTGTTTTGATTTTTATGAGGAGTTATTGAGATTTGGTGTCGGTTATTTGTTGCGTAGGTCTGTGTTGTTGAGGTTTGAGGGGGATCTGTGAGGGATTATTAGAGAAAACACCCTAGTTAAAGTACCACCCAAAAATACTTCTGGAACGTGCTCACGATGCGGGTTTCCCCAGAATAATGAGGTAATGATGAAGGCGGAACTGGGTTGGGTCGCCCTGAAGAGGTGGAGGTCATTGATAAGAGTTCTAATGAAAGAAGCTCTGAAACCAAGGGCGAGCAGTTAGTACCAAAAATACCAACCGCTAGAAACCCCGAACCTCATTCAAGGTGTGAATAACAAAATAAGAATATATTCTTTCGACGGCTTCTCGATAGAGGTGACTTAACGTCGGAGGTCTTTTCTTAGTCTTAGAACAGTCTTTGACCTGTTGTTATGTAGATTATTGATTTGTAGACGTAGGTTGCGTGATCCGCTATCCTCTCAAGATATCTCACTATCAAAACGCTTGAGACCGCACACCTTATCGTGGTGTCTGATCTCCTAGCTAATTCATCGAGGAAATCAAAATACATCTTATCTATTTCTTCCTCAATTTGGACTATTTTCTCGGCGAGTTGCGGGTTGCGGTCTCTAAGGAAGTCTATACTTAATCTAACCATGTTCAGTGTTTTCTCACCCATTTCCTTGATGTACGAGGTTATCCATGCCTCACAATTCCTTACCCCATGAAATTTTTGACTCGTGTAAGACATGTCGAGAGCGTACCTCCCGAAGCGAGCAAAGTCGTACGCAATCTTCATGTAAGACTTAATTGTTCTTAAGTCTGAAGCTACTGGCTGGAATCTCACGATCAACTCGAATACCTTATCCTCGACGTAGTCAGCCATCAATATGAGAGCGTCTGATATTTCGCGAATCTTGCTGTAAGCACTCCAATCTTCAACGCACTCTCTCAGAGTAGTTGAAACAGCGTAATACGCTAATTCACCCATCTTATTTAGGGTTGCTGAAAGCTCTTCAAGACCAGGATCTATGATTCTCTTCACTCCTCTCACCTCAGCCGAACTCACCCGTTAAGTATTTCCTTGTTAACTCGTGTTTAGGATTTTCGAAGATCTGCTTGGTTGAACCATACTCTATCAACTCACCAAGATAAAAGAAAGCAGTATAGTCTGAGATACGTGCCGCCTGCTGTATGTTGTGTGTTACGATCACTACCGTATAGTTCTCTGCTAGCTTCCTGATGAGAGCCTCTATCTTTGCTGTCGCTATTGGGTCGAGAGCTGAGCACGGTTCATCCATCAACAACACCTCGGGCTCGACAGCCAAAGCCCGTGCTATACAGAGCCTTTGTTGTTGCCCACCGGAGAGACTCACTCCAGACCTGTTTAGGTCGTCTTTAACCTCATCCCAGAGATTAGCAAGTTCTAGGCTTCTCCTGACGACCGCGTCAAGTGTTTTCTTATCTCTGACACCGTTCAGTTTCAAGCCTATCGCTACGTTGTCGTATATTGACATCATTGGGAATGGGTTTGGTTTCTGGAAAACCATACCTATTTTCTTTCTTATCATAACAGGATCAACACTTTTGTCGTAAATATTTATGCCGTTAAAGATTACTTTCCCGGAAACTCGGGCGCCAGGCGTTATCTCGTGCATTCTATTGAGGCAGCGTAGGAATGTAGTTTTCCCGCACCCGGAAGGACCTATGATAGCTGTTACAGCTTTTTCCTTGATCTCCATGTTAATGTTCTTCAGTACTTGTTTAGTGCCAAACCACGCGTTCAAGTTTTCTACCTTTATCTTTGGTGCTATCACTTCTTCTCCCTCGTAATGATCCTAACACTTACGTTTATCCCTAAAACGATTAGTATGAGCACGAGTGCAGACCCCCAAGCGAGTGATCTCCAATTCTCAAAAGGTGACATAGCGAAAATAAATATGTTTAGAGCAAGGTTTGCGGCAGGCCTATCTAGACCTGCGAACCACCATCTCCAGTACCCCATAGTGACTAGCACGGGCGCTGACTCTCCAGCGATCCTCGCGATAGAAAGCAGTATTCCCGTAATTACTGCTCTTCTAGCACTCCTCAAAACTATTGTTGGAATGATTTTCCATTTAGGAAGTCCTAGAGCAATAGCTGCTTCACGAAGACTTAGAGGCACAAGTTTTAGTGCCTCTTCGGTTGTTCTGGTCACGACTGGAATCATA
>CALIBI010000070.1 GCA_938045815.1 uncultured Sulfolobales archaeon
CCTCTCTCAGATGGGGGGGAGTGTGGGGGTTTAGGGTTTCCGCCTCCTATTTCGGGTAGTATGGCTATTGTAGTGTTGTCTGTTAGGGTTTCTTCTAGTTCTTTGGGGGGTGGGGTTCCGTTTACGAGTATTATGTATTCGTTTTTGAGTTTTCCATTCTCATCTAGTATGTTTATGCGGCCTTCTGTTTTCTCGTTTAGTGTTTCTATGAGTTTTCTTAGGTTTGCCCCTTCTTCTAGGTTTACCTCAGCTTCCCCGTTGGGTGGGAGTATTTCTGCTAGTCTTCCGTATAGTTTGATTTTTACTTTCAATTTTGAGCCCTTGTTTTCTATTGTTTTCCGGCTTTAAATAGAAATTTATTTTATCTTTTGGAGTATAAACTATTTTGGTGCTTGGATTGAAGGGTTTGTGGGGTAGGGCTCTCTGGGTTGACCTTTCTAGGAGGGAGTCTAGAGTATGGGAGTATCCTGTTGAATATGCTCTAGACTATGTTGGGGGTAGGGGTTTAGCTGCTAGGATACTCTGGGATTTCATGCCTGCGGGCGCTGACCCTCTGGGTCCCGAGAATATTCTTGTTTTCGCCGCCGGTCCTTTGACTGGCCTCGCCGTTAATAGTGGTAAGATTGTTGTAGCGGCTAAGAGCCCCTTGACTGGGGGTTATGGTGATGGTAATATAGGCTCTCATTTCGGTATAGGCCTTAGGAAGTCTGGGTTTGATTCTTTAATAGTTAGTGGGAGGGCTTCTAAGCCCTCATATATTTACATTGAGGATGGGGAGGCTCACATTTTAAGTGCTGAAGCTTTGTGGGGCTCTAATGCTGTGGATTGTGAGAGGAGGATTAAGGAGGTTCACGGTAAAAGTGTTGGGGTTATATGTATTGGGCCTGCTGGGGAGAACTTGGTTAAATATTCTGTTGTCATATCCCAGGCTGGGAGGGCTGGCGGTAGGCCTGGTATTGGGGCTGTTATGGGTAGTAAGAGGCTTAAAGCTGTAGCCGCTGTTGGTAGTATGGATGTTCCAGTAGCGGATCCTAGAGAGACTAGGAGGCTTTACGTTGAGGCTTTTAAGGATGTTAAGGGTAGGGAGGGTTATGGTTTCTGGGTTAGGCAGGGGACTATGATGACTATAGAGTGGAGCCAGACAGCCTCAGTACTCCCAACTTATAACTTCAAAGAGGGTGTTTTCGAGGGGTATAGGATGATAGATGGTTATTCTATGGAAGCCTCTAAAGTAGACCTCAGGTCTTGCCCTGTTTGCGCCATGCCTTGTGGTAATGTTGTTATAGACTCTGAAGGTAGGGAGGCTGAACTAGACTATGAGAATGTTGCTATGCTAGGCTCAAACCTTGGCATAGCCCATTTAGGGCATGTGGCTAGGATTAACAGGGTTGCGGATGAGATGGGCTTAGACACTATATCCCTAGGAGCATCAATAGCTTTCGCTATGGAGGCTAGCGAGAGGAAGCTGGTGGGGGAGCGCTTAGAATGGGGGGATTATAAAGCTGCGGAAAGCCTAGCTAGGGATATAGCTTATAGGAGGGGCCCCCTGGGAAGCCTACTAGCTGAAGGGGTTAAAGCAGCCTCAGAAAAGATAGGGGGAGATTCTAGGGATTGGGCTATGCACGTTAAAGGCCTAGAAATATCAGCTTACGACTGCCACGCAGCCCCAGCAATGGCCCTAGCCTATGGAACCTCACCTATAGGAGCACACCATAAGGATGCGTGGATAATAGCTTGGGAGGTTAGAACTGGGAGACATGAGTATAGCGAGGCTAAAGTAGACAAGCTAATAGAACTACAGAGGATAAGAGGGGGGATATTCGAGACACTAGTAGCATGCAGATTCCCATGGGTAGAACTAGGCTTCAACCTAGAATGGTACCCCAAAATATTCAAAGCAGTAACAGGGATGACCATAACGCTTGAAGAATACTATGAAATAGCAGACAGAATATACACACTAATAAGAGCATTATGGATAAGAGAACACGGAACATGGAACCCACAAATGGACACACCACCAGCAAGATGGTTCAAACAACCACTAACAAAAGGACCACTAGCAGGCTCAAAACTAGACCCAGAAAAATACCAGTGGATGCTACAAAAATACTACGAGAAAAAAGGATGGGACGAGAGAGGAATACCAAGAAAAACAACACTAAGAAAACTAAAACTAGAATACACAATACAAGAACTAGAGAAGCGCGTGACACTAGCAGAATAAAACCTTTAAACCCTAAGACATGTAAATTAAGATAGGGGGCCCGTAGTCTAGCGGCTAGGACGCCGCCCTGACGCGGCGGAGGTCCGGGGTTCAAATCCCCGCGGGCCCACCAAACCCCTGCTCTCAGGTATTTTAAATTTAACGTGTCCACGAATGTTTATTTTATTTTCAGCGTTTCTATCTGTGTGGTGTGAGGGTTTTGAGTGAGGTTTATGGTCGTGCTTATGTTGTTCAGGCTGTTTTTACTGTTTTAAAGTCTATCCCAGTTTTATCCTGGAGTGGTTCTTTTGTTTCCAGCCTTGTACATGCTAGTTTGGGTTCTAGTGTTAAGCCTGTCTCTGTTTCCCCTCTTTATGTTGATGATAGAGTTCTCCTGAGTGGTAGTGTTTTAGATGGTAGGATATTAGCTAGAAGTGTGTTGGAGGGGTCGAGGTTATCTTTTAGGGTGACTTTTTTAACTAAGCAATCCCTTGATATTATATTGTCGAAACTCCAGAATTTAGAGGCTAAGAGTTTAAGGCTTGAGAATGTTAATTTTGAAGAGCTGAGACTACCAAAGGACCCCCAGGGTATTTCAGGGGATAAGGTTTTAGTCTCTATAGAGTTTCTACCCACAATATTCTTATATAGGGGCTGGAGAGTATTATATCCCTCACCCCAGAGACTAATATACAGCGCCGCCTCTGCAGCGGCAAAACTAACAAACATAGACTTAAGAAAAACAGCGACAAAACTAGCGAAGAAAACAGAACTCGTAGGAACACCAAAGATAAAAATAGAAGAGTATAGTATAGGTAAAAAAGAAGGAAAAGAGAGAATAGTGAAAACATTCAGAGGAACAGCAACATATGGAGTATATGAAGCTAAAAACGCAGAAATACTCATAGCACTAATAAAACTAGCAGAGAAGATAAATGTGGGAAAAAGCAGAGGAATAGGATTCGGACAAATAAAACTAAGATCATTCACCGTAATCAGCTAAAACACAACCTCACTCCCCATATTCCCTTATGAGAGTATCTTCTTTCTATTCCCTTTTGGAAGTATCGCTCTTTTAGAGGATGCTAAGGCCCAAAACATGTCACTAAGCTTTCTATTCCCTTTTGGGAGTATCATAACCCTTAAACCACAATCATAGCAAATAAAGCGTGTTCTACTTTCTATTCTCTTGTGGGAGTATCCTCAATATCCCACGAATTAGCACAAGAGCTTAGGAAGTATTCAGCTTTCTATTCCCTTGTGGGAGTATCACTCCCTCCGTGTTGAACTTTAAAGCCACACCTATGGTTATCCAGCTCTTTCTATTCCCTTGTGGGAGTATCCCCTCCCCTATATCGCTTCCAACCCTAACATACCATGCCTTTCTATTCCCTTTTGGGAGTATCTTTATCCAGTTTTTAGCATAGAATTGCATGAGATCCCCCTTTCTATTCCCTTTTGGGAGTATCACGAGGTTGAACCCTACTTTTTCCATCATTAGCCAGGTTATGTACTTTCTATTCCCTTTTGGGAGTATCTCGAAGAGCTCGGGACGCTTGGGAAGCTAGCGTTAATAGGTGTCTTTCTATTCCCTTTTGGGAGTATCCATCATTTTGCTCACCTGATACCCGGGTATCCATGGGTTGAGCTTTCTATTCCCTTTTGGGAGTATCAACTCTAGCAATAGACCCTTATCCTTATCGTAGATTAGGCGAGCCTTTCTATTCCCTTTTGGGAGTATCGGGGTGGTGTAAATGAGCCTCCCATACAAAACAAGCATCTCTTTCTATTCCCTTTTGGGAGTATCCTGCAGCTGCGATTATGCTAGTGGGGAGTTAGACGTAGACTTTCTTTCTATTCCCTTTTGGGAGTATCTCCATGGTGATAAGCATGGATAGAGATAATTTAATCTTGACTTTCTATTCCCTTTTGGGAGTATCTGTTTTAGCTTTATCCTTC
>CALIBI010000071.1 GCA_938045815.1 uncultured Sulfolobales archaeon
ATACGAACTAGCGTGGGGATTGATTTCCGTTTGTCACTTACAAAAATGTTAGAAGTCTGGTAACTCGACTAGAGTTCTTGCTTTTTCTTTATTTTCTGCTAGTTTTTCTTGGTGTTTTTCCAGGAATTTTCTTAGTCTCTCTGCTGTAGCGAGTTTACACTCACCGCACAGCATTGTGCCGGATTTGCAGTCTTCGTAGATTTTCTTTAGTTTTTCGTCTTCCTGCACTAGGTGTAGTTGGTTTAGCTCGTATACGGGGCATTTGTCTGGCTCGCCGCCCAGTCTCCTCTGTTCTTCTGCTGTTGCTCTACCTCCTGTGAAGGCTTTCATTAACTTACTTACTGACTCGCTTATTGGGTCTGTTAGAGCTATGAATGATTCAGGTTTTGAGGAACTCATCTTACCTCCTGTTAGTCCTGAGAGGAATTTATGGTATGTTGACGCGGGTCTCGTGAACCCTAGCTCATCACTGAATCTATCAGCTATGTCTCTAGTTAGTCTTAGGTGTGGGTCTTGATCTAGTCCTACCGGAACTAAAACAGTCTTGAATCCTCCGAAGTGTGGTAGTTCCGGGTGTAGTATGTCTGCTGCCTGAGTTAATACAGCCATTATTTTTGCTGGTTCTAGGTCTTCCCCGTATATAGCTACTAACTCAGCCATGGTTACTTTCTTAGCGAATAACTGGATTAGTCTGTAGTATTCTTTCCTGTAACTAGACTGGAAATACATGTGGAGTTTCTTGGTTTCTAGCCCTAGAGCTAGGTAGTTAGCTACGTACTCGTTTAGAGCCAGATTAATTACTTCCTCCCTACTTAGTTTCCTGACTCCGTAAGCTTCCACATCAGCTATCGCTAGAAAAACCTCAGCACCTAAACTCTGATAGTAGATTACCTGATCTATAACCATCTTATGCCCTAAATGCATTTTCCCTGAAGGCATTAAGCCAGTAAGTAGTGCGAAACCTGAGTTATTCTTCAACGCATCCAACACTTTCTCGAAATCTCTATGACCTACTACAGCCCCCCTCCTAATAGGTAGTGGTAATGGACCGAAAGACTCAAGCTGGTGAACAACCTCGTTAAAAGGTCTCACACCGAAGTACGTGAATAACTTCTCGTAGTCTCTCAGCCCCTCAGAAGACCAGGGGTCTATCCTGAACTCCACAATAGGCATCACCACACAGAAAGTAAGCATGAAACTTATATACTTTTCACCCAGAACGAACCCTAGCTACCAGCTACTAAAGCATCAGCACGTGAGCTAGTTAAACCAGCACCTAACCCACCTCCAGACTTAACGTGTTTTAGGAAAGCCTCCACCCCCCAAAAACACTGGGGCTAAAACAGAAAATACTCACGATGTTTCCGTAACATCAACCTCACAAACACCTACGGACAGAAAATAAAAACTGATGCCGCGGCCGGGATTTGAACCCGGGTCACGGGCTCGAAAGGCCCGCATACTTGACCGGGCTATACTACCGCGGCACCAAAACAAATAAAAAATAGAGCTTTATAAATTTCCTCACAAACTCACTCAACTAATGATCTCAGGTCTTGAAGTAGTTAAGTCCAGAACAACACGCTCTACACAAACACATGCCCTCGCAGGAGCCTCGATCGGTAGTGAGGAGTGACAACCCTAAAACTAAATCTATTAGCGGCGTCAGCAGTAAACAAGCATTACTGCTGATTACGAGGTAATAGTCTTCGTGAGTTATTTAGTGGTTGGTGCGGCGGCCGGGATTCGAACCCGGGATCTCCGGCGTTCTGTGAGGACCTTCTTGGCAGGCCGGCGTCCTGATCCAGGCTAGACGACCGCCGCCAATAAGATTAAGTAGGTAGAGGATTATTAAGTTTTTCCTTAGTTCTTCACTACTAAACCAACTTCAGTAATACGGCAAGATGGTGGTAACAAGTTCTGGATACGTAGCTTAGTAGCAGTAAGTTTCTGGTGCGGGGGGTGGGATTCGAACCCACGCAGGCCTACGCCAGCGGGTCTTAAGCCCGCCCCCTTTGACCGAGCTCGGGCACCCCCGCACTAATTATACTCGTTGTTATGGGGATTAAATATTTTTTATGGGCCCGCGGGGATTTGAACCCCGGACCTCCCGGTTATCAGCCGGGCGCTCCACCATGCTGAGCTACGGGCCCCTACTGATGTCTTTACTTGTAGATTTAAAAGTTTTGTTGGTGATTTTTTACTGCTTTTGTTATTGATTATTGGTGGTGTAGCTTGAGTATTGGGGGAGTTTTACTAGTCTTAGCAGGTCTTTTTGTTGCTTTCTGGGGTCACTTCTTTATTAGGTTGGCCGTAGGTCTTATTTCTGGTTTATGGCTTGGCTGGCTCGCGTCCTCCCTCACTGCGAATATTTTCGGGGAACTCACGCTTACTTCGTTTTTTGTTGGTTTGGTAGTCTTCGCAGTATTTTTTGTGTTAGGCCTCATTAAGTATAGGTTTATTGCGTCCTTCTTCTTGAGTGTCTTGATAACGTATTACATACCATTAGAAGCAATCGTTGAATCCGCTTCAGGCTACGCACTCAGTATCGAGCACTCAATAATTTTGAGATTCCTGATATTCTTGGGAATACTAATCGCAACCTACACTGCTTTCAAGCTCTTGATAGGATTGATAGCCTCATCACTAGGCACGCTACTACTATACGCCGGCTTACTAGAACTTAAAATACCTGAAACACTAACTTTGTTACTAGCAGTGCTACTCTTCAAAGAAGAAGAAATATTAAGTACTCATACCCCCACTTTAGTCTCGATATATATATACCGGCATTTCAATATAGTAATCGGGGATAATTATGTCTTATGAGGAGACTCAGCTAGATATTGAAGTCATTGAAGCATTAAAGAAGATGCGGCACGCAATACTATTCTTCCTCGTCTCGTGGGTACCTGGCACAATAGGGTCAATAATAGTCTTCTCCAGTTTTCCCATGTTCATGTACGGAGTATCTAATCTTCCAGCAGTATTTGGCGTTGGTATCGCGTTACTCGTAATCGGGAGTATTATATGGTTCATCGGTCTCTTCGCTAAGTTTATTCCTGGAGTGAGTGATTTAGCTAGTGCTAGCCCGGAATTCTCAACAGCATCATCACTTATTAAGATAGGGCATGTGTTGGGATTAATACTTCTCATAATAGGATCAATACTTTTCATAATAGTCATAATAGGTGCAATGTCAATCATGTTCATCGGGATATCAATCCTAGTTGGTATTGGTAGTATCCTATACATCCTATACATATTCATAGTTGGTGTTATATTCATACTCATTGGTTCTATAGGAATAATCATTTTGTGCTTTAAACTTAACGACAAATATAGGAGGAACACGCTGTATCTAATCGCAGGTATATTATTCATAATCGGCATACTCATACCAGTATTAGATCTCGTTGCGTGGATATTATTATACGTAGCTCTAGGCAACACGATAAGAGAACTACAAACATTATAAGCTCGCCGTAAATTACTCTCATACTTCATGTAAGGAGTTAGTTCTCCTAAGACCTACACGTGAGTGGAGAATACGTAGACTTTGAGACGGGACTTAAAGTCATTCAGGATTAAGTATCTCTACGTTCTACGAAGTAGTGTTAGAGGATTCTG
>CALIBI010000072.1 GCA_938045815.1 uncultured Sulfolobales archaeon
GCATCTATTAAAGCCTTATTTGCTGCTCTGTCTACTTAAGAACTCACTAAGATAGTTGTTCAGGACCTCACGAATTTCTCTGGAGGGTTTTCGCGTCAGCGTTAACTCTCCGTTACTAAAGACTAAGACCCCCGACACGTAAACCTCCTCAACAAATGAGTTACCCCAAACTATCTGAGCTACTGGGTTTCCCGGGAGCAAGTCTTTGACGGACCACACAACCAGGTCAGCTTCCTCCCCCTCAACTAACTCACCCTTACCGAAGCCCATACTCACGTACGCGGTGGTGGTTGTTAAGCGGAAAGCCTCCTGAAGATCTGGGATTCCCTCCCCCTCATAGTGCAGGAGGGTGTACGCTCTCAAGTCTTCTCGTATATCGTATGTTGGAGCGACATCAATACCTATAGTTACGTTTGATTGATTCTTTAAGTAGCTCTTTATAGGTGCTCTCCCATCACCTAAGAGGACGTTAGATCTTGGAGCGTGCGAGATTATGAAATTACTAGCTAACAGCAAGTCGATTGCTTCCTCAGCCCATACTGCGTGAGCTATTATCGCGTTCACTTCCATCAAACCAACGAATTTGATGAAGTCTCTGAGAGTCATTGAATACTTGCTTTTTAGCCACGCAAGATCCTCAAAAACCTCTGCTAAGTGTGTGTGGATCCCTAACCCGCGCTCCCTAGCTAGCTCAACCACCTCCCTGAAAGCTGCCGGGGAAAGCAACCTGGGGGTGCAGGGTCCTAACCTCACTTTAACCCTTGGTTCACTTACTATCTTAAGCAGTCTTAAGTTCTCTTCTAGAGCTTCTTCATAATTCTCGTAGACCCCCAGACCCATTATGGGGGTGCTTAAGTCAGCCTTAATACCGCTTTCTAAGACTGCCTCATAAACCATGTCTTCATTAACGTGCATGTCAGCGAAGATCGTGACACCTGAAGAAAGAAGTTCTCTTATAGCTAGTAGGGACGCGTAGTAACTAACTTCCGGATTCTCTCTCAGGAATCTCTCCCAACCCCACACGAAGTTCCTGACCCACTCATCTAGGTTCAAACCCGAAACAACAGTGTTTCTTATTGGGTAGAGACCCAGGTGAGTATGTGTGGTCGCCATACCGTGCGTGACGATCCTCACCCCATCAGACTCTCCCAGGTCTCCTGACACTACATATATCTCCTTGATTTTGGTGTTGAAACGCACACACGCTTTAGATAACCAAACGTAAGGGTTTATTACCACGTAATCTCCGCATACTTCATTCAAGTTTTTAGCCACCCATCTTGTAAACAGCGACTACTACGTACACGTTACTTCCTTCGTATAGCTGACTCACAGCTATGTGTGCTGGCTTAAATATTGAGAGTGTTGGCTTCTCTAGTCGTGGAGCATACTGCGGGTACTGTAGTGCTCCGTAAAGAAATCTCACAGGATAACCAGTAACACCGAATACCTCATGAACTGAGTGGAGGAATAGCTTATAGAGTGTTGCGTTGGTTAGTGCTGAGTTAGTCCAATCTGGCAATACGTAACTATACTGCCCTATAGTGGTGGTTTTGGTTGGGGGGTCCCTACCAGCTATCCTGTATATAGCTGAAATACCTTTAGCCATGTCCGCACCTATGAAGGTTCCTCCATGGAAAGCTAGCGGGCCTACGTAGGTTGAGCTAAGTTGTTCTGAGAATAAAACTACATCATATAATACGACGTAAGTCTTATCGGGCGGTACTCGGAAATACTTAGTGAATATCTCGTAAGCTTCTTCCTCAGTGCCTGTTAAAGCTTTAGCTAGTAGCTCTATCTGCGTCGCGTTGAGTGTAGCGCCATCAGCTACGGTGGCTCTCTCCCCCATGACGCTGATCCAGTAACCGTAGTCCCACCAAGAAATAATTACAGAGTCTTCCGGCGTGTTGTTTTTAATCCATTCTAGAGTGTCTAGCCAGGCAGGCACGTTCCTCCCGAAACCGAGACCTGAGTCTAGTATCATGGGTGTCTGGGCTCTGTAGGCCGGCACCCAAACAGTCACTCCCTGAAAGAGAGTGACGAGCAAGTAAGCAACTATTAATGAGGTACTCAGCAAAGCTAGTATTAAGCCTTTCTTCCTAGAGAGGTAGGGAATTAGTAAAGCGATGAAGCCTCCTTGAGAAATTGATACGACGCAGTTTAGGTAGGGGAAGAAGTAAGATACGTTAGTTGTAGCGTATGTTGCTAGTATTACCATTATGCCTATAAAGAGATCTAGCACGCTTTTCTTGACGAACGCTCTGTAGGCAAAGTATAAGAGCATTAGGAGGGAGATAACGAATGGAGCTCCAGCACTCCATATGAAGTTCGATGCGCTAGCTGGTGTGTACTCTTGCACAGTACCTACTAAGACGTGTGTCAGCTCTCCTAAACCCATCGCGGCTAGACCCTTACCTTTCAGGTGTAGGAAGCCCGTAGTAAGTCCTATGAGTCCTCCCACACCTATCAAGACTATCAAGAGTAGGTAGATGAAGCGCCACTTAGTTAAGAGTGGGTATTTCAACTTAACTACTTTTCGTGTTGCTACGTGCTCTAGCAGTAAAGCAATACCTACTACGGCGAAACCCAACGGTATTAGTATACCGACACTCAAGACTAGGTATAGGGGGCCGTAGAAAGGTAGTATAGCTATAGTTAGCGCGAGAGGTAATGTCTCAAAACCCCAAATTATCATGTCTTCTTTAGTGACCTTAGTTATTAGAGGTTGTAAAACTAGCTGCAGGAAAATAGCTACTAGAAGTAGGTTAAAGCCTGCCCACCCAGCAGCAGACAGAGCTATGAAGACCCCGCACAATAATGCGTCCACATAACTTCTTCTTTTCCAGGCTCTCACGTGGAAGTACGCGGCGAGAAAAATAAGTCCTAGCCCTGCAGAATACTTTACTGTGAAACCCGCTATCTGTCTGCTATTAAAGATTATTGCCGCCACTAAAGAAGATATCGCGGCCGGGATATCACCCCATAACTCCCTAGTAGTTAGGTAGATGCCTACCAAAGATAGTATGAAGAACACTACAGGAATATACACCATCCACTCATACAAACTTAACCCAGGACTGAAGAAGTGTGCTACGTAGTAAGTAATCACGGAAAACATCGGTGTGAGAGGTAGTGAGGACCTGGTAAAGTCTCTCCCCCAAGGATACCAGAAAATATGTGTCTCCTCGTTATATCTCTTCAAGCTAAAGAAGTATGCAAGACCCTTCTCAAGAAGCTTCTCAGCAGTCCAATACTCGGAATACGGATCTAGCTCATTCAACATAGGACCATAACCTGACTCAAGAGAATTAAAGACTGGATAAAGCCTAAGATAAGAACCAACCACAGCCGAAAACAGCAAAACCATTAAGGACACTAACAAAGTGATGTGTTTTCTCTTCAATCCATGAAAACTCAAACCCAACCTCATTTAATCACCTGCTAAAATTAATTAGCTCAAAGTATAAAAATAAGCTACTCATTTTCCTCACCTCTCTACGTTTGTCTGATTATTAAGGAATTTTCTTCTCATTTACCTCTACAAATAACGTTGCTTCTAGGGTAGGTTTATCATTTTCAAGAGAATACTAAAGAAGTGGACACGTAGTTAGTTAGAAAAATTATAACAACTAGGAGAGAAGTAATTATGGCAGCGCTATTCGTTATGATCTCTAAATAAAATAGTACTATCCGTGCGTTCTAAACCTCATTCCCTCTTAGTTTGGGGGAGTGGTTTTTAGGTTCTCCCGTAAATTATGCGTTCTTCGTTGAAAAGCTTTATCGAGATATACATCAAGCTTATTATGACTAGTGAGAGGATAACTAGATGTGTTAACGCGTTACTTAGCATTCCTAGAGCAACGAATTTTATGAATAGTGATGCGTGTGTGTATGGTATTACGTAAAGCACCCACTTATAGATATCGCTTAGTTGCTCTATGTCAACGTATAAGGAAATAAAAAACACTATTGTGGCTATACTGATTATTATCATTGAGGAAGCTTGAGCGGTTCTGTAACTCCCGGACCTAATCACTGCGGGAGTTACTAGAGCGAGAGAGCTTAAGACTGAGGAGTATATGGCTATGAAGTGAGCTAACATGACGCTCCCCGGTATCAAGGAGAATAAGTTAACCCCGTAAATTAGTGAGGGCACGTAAGCAAAGAGGAGGAGTCCTAAAGCGTTAGTGAATCCTGTTAGCAAACCTATCAAGGACGTGGAGACTACCTTACCTACTATTAGAGCGTACCTAGGTACTGGCGTACTCAGCAAAGCTTCTAAAGTCTTCCTCTCCTTCTCACCTATCACAGAATCTGTTATGTAAGCTGTTGAGGGGGTAGTAACGAATATGAGACTGAAAGAAAGAAACCTAGCTATATAGACCTTAAGTGTTTCCTCGTAACTAACTGGCGCGCCGCCAACCCCAACAACTCTTACCTGAGCTTCAACAGGTCTTAAAACAGAATCTACGGAAACATTTAATCCTGAAACGCTACCCAGCTCAGCAATCTTGAGAGAAGCTATCCTGAAGTTCAGGTCATTAACTATATTCGATACAATGCTCTCTACTTGATCTGCCTTACTAGATCCTAGAGTCTTGATGAGTTCTAGTCTTGCTCTTTCTGTTAGTGAGGTTAAGTTTCTCGCGAACCCCTCCCTAATAATGATCGTAGCGTCCACGTTAGTAGTGACGCCTTGAATCACCTGAAAACCATACTTTTCCAGAGTCTCGCTAATCTCTCTCAATACATCATCAGAAGTTATGTTGACTCCCCCTATACTACCGGAGGATCTATCGTAGTTAATGAGCGCTACATAACCTGGTTGAAGACCTTGAGCGTAAATTGATGTCAAGCTCATTAAGGGGAGTATTAGGAGTGGTAGGAAAGCAATCGCTGCTAAGGTGCGTATGTCGCGTAGCATGTCTTTAAGTTCTTTCCAAATAACCACGTAGACAGGGTTCATAATCCCTCACCAGCTAAGCTTATAAAAACTTCCTCAAGGTTCTTGCCGCCGTACGTGTGTATTAATTCTTTCGGAGAATCCTGAACTATTATGCGTCCTTTATTTATGAGAGCTACCTCATCACATAAGTCTTCAACCTCGATCATATTGTGTGACGAGAGTATTATCGTGACTGAGTTATTCCTAGAGTATTCTTTAAGGATTTTACGTATCGCGTAGGCTGAGAAAACATCAAGACCTGACGTAGGTTCATCTAAGATGACTAGCCTAGAACCTATCATTAAAGTCCTCGCTATAGCTACCCTCCTAACCATCCCCTTACTATACTCTGAAGTTTTCCTGCTAAGATCACGCTCGCTCAAGCCGGAAATCTTAGCACCCACCTCCGCAACTTCTAACGCTCTGGTAGTCCTGCCGTAGTAGAGCATCGCGTAATAGTAGAGATTCTCCCAGCCAGTCAGACGCGAGTAAAGTCCAGCATCCTCAGGTAGGTAGGAGATGTACCTCCTAACTAAGACTCTGTTCTCAGGCAGGTCATAACCAAATACTCTAACAACTCCTTCATCCTGCTTGAGTAGTGTAGCTAAAATCCTGAGTAACGTGGTTTTACCAGCACCGTTAGGGCCTATCAACCCGAAGATGATTCCTTCATTGATTTCTATGCCTACCTTATCAAGAGCTCTAATCTTGCCAAAGTTTTTCACTACCCCCTGTACAGACACTGCTTTATTCGAGCTGAGCATCCTGTCAAACCCGAAATACTTTTCTTCAATAATTCTTAATATTCTAGCTAAAATACATTAATGGATGCTGAGAGGGCTTCATTAATGGTGAGTAACTTCAAGAATGTTCTTGTTGTTGGTGGCGGTAATGTTGGGGTCTTATTAACTTACGCTTTAACTAGCTCAAGCAC